>NZ_QBTZ01000001.1:3569285-3905714 GCF_003058055.1 Acidovorax sp. 107
AACATCAACCAGACCAAGATTGTTGATTTCACCGTCATCAACTATGACTCGATCATCGTGGGTTTGGTTCTGGGTGCCCTCACCCTTTTGATTCTGTGGTCAGCTGCCCGTAAGGCAACCTCTGGTGTGCCAGGCCGCTTCCAGGCGGCGGTGGAAATGCTGGTCGAGATGGTGGACAACCAAGCCAAGGCCAACATCCACAACGCTGAAAGCCGCAAGTTCATCGCTCCCCTGGGCCTGACGGTGTTCGTCTGGATCTTTCTGATGAACTTCATGGACATGCTGCCTGTGGACCTGCTGCCTGCCGTCTGGGCGCAGATCTATGGCGCCGCCGGCCATGACCCTCACCATGCCTATCTGCGTGTCGTGCCCACGGCCGACCTGTCCACGACCCTGGGCCTCGCTTTTGCCATTCTGATCCTGCGCTTCTGGTACAGCGTCAAGATCAAGGGCGCTGGTGGCTGGGCGCACGAACTGGTGTCTGCTCCTTTCGGCACCAGCAAGAATCCCATCTTCGCCCTGATCCTGGGCGTAGTAAATCTGCTCATGCAGATCATTGAATATGTTGCCAACACCGTGTCCCACGGCATGCGGTTGTTTGGCAACATGTACGCTGGCGAGCTGGTGTTCATGCTCATCGCCCTCATGGGTGGTGCTGCGGCCCTGTCGCTGTCGGGTGTGCTGCTGCCTGTGGGCCACGTCATCGCTGGCACCATCTGGACGCTGTTCCACATTCTGGTGATCTCGCTGCAAGCCTTCATCTTCATGATGCTTGCGCTGATCTACCTTGGTCAGGCGCACAACGCGCACTAAGTTTCCCTTTCGTTTTTTCTTTCCTTAACTTTTCTTTTTTAACTCAGGAGTCATCATGGAAAACATTCTCGGTCTCGTCGCTCTGGCTTGTGGTCTGATCGTTGGTCTGGGCGCTATCGGCGCTTCCATCGGCATCGCCCTGATGGGTGGCAAGTTCCTCGAATCCTCGGCACGTCAGCCTGAACTGATCAACGAACTGCAAACCAAGATGTTCATCTTGGCTGGTCTGATCGACGCTGCGTTCCTGATCGGCGTGGCTATCGCTCTGCTGTTCGCTTTCGCCAACCCCTTCGTTTCTACGCTCTTGGCCAACCTGCCCAAGTAAGTCCCGTTCAACGCCACTTTAGAAAGGTGTTGCCGTGAGTATCAATGCGACCCTGTTCGTTCAGGCCATCGTCTTCCTGATCCTCGTGTGGTTCACGATGAAATTCGTGTGGCCTCCGATCGCGAAGGCTCTGGATGAACGAGCCCAGAAAATCGCCGATGGCCTCGCAGCTGCCGACCGTGCCAAATCCGAACTGACCGCTGCCAACCAGCGCGTTGAAAAGGAACTGTCGCAGGCGCGCAACGAGACGGCCTCGCGTCTTGCGGACGCCGACCGTCGTGCCCAGGCCATCATCGAAGAAGCCAAGGCCCGCGCCACAGAGGAAGGCAACAAGATTGTTGCTGCTGCCCGCGCCGAGGCCGAGCAGCAGACGGTCCAAGCCCGCGAAGCCCTGCGTGAGCAGGTGGCAGCGCTGGCCGTCAAGGGCGCTGAGCAGATTCTCCGCAAGGAGGTCAACGCTGGCGTTCATGCCGACCTGCTCAACCGCCTGAAGACCGAGCTGTAAGGGGACACACATGGCTGAACTCGCCACCATTGCCCGCCCTTACGCTGATGCCTTGTTCAAGGCTGCCACTGCGGGCGCGGGCGTCGATCTGGGCAGCACCGCTGCCTGGATGGACGAACTGGCGGCGATTGCCGCCAACCCCCAGCTGCGCCAGTTGGCGGACAACCCCAAGGTGACGGCAGACCAGGTGTTCGCCGTATTCACCGGGGTCGCTCGCTCGGCCCTGCCGGACATGGCCAAAAATTTCCTGCGCACAGTCATCGACAGCGGACGCATTGATGCGCTCCCGGAAGTGGCTGCGCAGTTTCGTGCCCTCGTGAATCGTCGCAACGGATCTTCGGATGCCGTGGTGTACAGCGCATTTCCGATGGACGGTGCTGCACTGTCCCAGGTCAGCGCGGCGCTGGAAAAGCGCTTCGGCCGCAAGCTCAACCTCGCTGTACAGCAGGATGAGTCCCTGATCGGTGGTATTCGCGTAGTGGTGGGTGACGAGGTGCTGGACACTTCGGTCAAGGCCCGTCTTGAACAAATGAAAGCGGCCCTCGTCGCGTAATGCGCGGCGAGGACAGCGAACCAAAGAAAGAAGGAAAGAGTCATGCAACTCAATCCCGCAGAAATTTCTGAACTCATCAAGAGCCGCATCGAAGGTCTGGCAGCCAGCAGCGATATCCGCAACCAGGGCACCGTGGTGTCCGTGTCTGACGGTATCGTGCGCGTTCATGGCCTGTCGGACGTGATGCAGGGCGAAATGCTCGAGTTCCCCGCTACCAAGGACGGCCAGCCTTCCTACGGCCTGGCGCTGAACCTGGAGCGCGACTCCGTGGGCGCCGTGATTCTGGGCGAGTACGAGCACATTTCCGAAGGCGACACCGTCAAGTGCACGGGCCGCATTCTGGAAGTGCCTGTCGGTCCAGAGCTGGTCGGCCGCGTGGTGAACGCACTGGGCCAGCCGATCGACGGCAAGGGTCCCATCAACGCCAAGCTCACCGACGTGATCGAAAAGGTCGCTCCGGGCGTGATCGCCCGTAAGTCCGTGGACCAACCCCTGCAGACCGGCCTGAAGTCCATCGACTCGATGGTGCCCGTGGGCCGTGGCCAGCGCGAGCTGATCATTGGTGACCGCCAGACCGGCAAGACGGCCGTTGCCATCGACGCCATCATCGCCCAGAAGGGCCAGGGCGTGACCTGCATCTACGTCGCCATCGGCCAGAAGGCTTCGTCGATCAAGAACGTGGTGCGCGCACTGGAACAAGCCGGTGCCATGGAGTACACGATTGTGGTGGCCGCATCGGCTTCCGAATCGGCAGCCATGCAGTACGTGTCGGCCTACTCGGGTTGCACGATGGGCGAATACTTCCGCGACCGCGGCGAAGACGCTCTGATCGTGTACGACGACCTGTCCAAGCAAGCCGTTGCTTACCGTCAAGTGTCGCTGCTGCTGCGCCGTCCACCAGGCCGCGAAGCCTATCCTGGCGACGTGTTCTATCTCCACAGCCGTCTGCTCGAGCGCGCAGCCCGCGTGAACGCCGACTACGTCGAAGCCTTCACCAAGGGTGAAGTCAAGGGCAAGACCGGTTCGCTGACCGCACTGCCGATTATCGAAACGCAGGCTGGCGACGTGTCCGCCTTCGTGCCTACCAACGTGATCTCGATCACCGACGGTCAGATCTTCCTGGAAACCAGCCTGTTCAACGCCGGTATCCGCCCCGCCATCAACGCCGGTATCTCGGTGTCGCGCGTCGGTGGTGCTGCCCAGACCAAGCTGGTGAAGAACCTGTCCGGCGGTATCCGTACCGACCTGGCCCAGTACCGTGAACTGGCTGCGTTCGCGCAGTTCGCTTCCGACCTGGACGAAGCCACCCGCAAGCAGCTGGACCGCGGTGCCCGCGTGACAGAACTGCTCAAGCAGGCGCAGTACAGCCCGCTGTCCATCTCGCTGATGGGCGCCACGCTGTTCGCTGTGAACAAGGGCTTCATGGACGACATCGATGTCAAGAAGGTGCTCGACTTCGAACACGGCCTGCACCAGTTCCTGAAGACCAGCCACGCCGCTTTGCTGGCCAAGCTGGAACAGGCCAAGGCCATGGACAAGGACGCAGAAGCCGAATTGACCGCAGCGATCGCCGCGTTCAAGAAGTCGTTCGCTTAAACCGGACGAGGAGCCATCATGGCAGCAGGCAAGGAAATACGCGGCAAGATCAAATCGGTGGAAAACACCAAGAAGATCACCAAAGCCATGGAAATGGTGGCCGCATCCAAAATGCGCAAGGCGCAGGACCGGATGCGGGCTGCCCGTCCATACAGCGAGAAGATCCGCAACATTGCAGCCAACCTCGGCAAGGCCAACCCGGAGTACGTGCATCCGTTCATGAAGGTGAACGATGCCAAGACCGCTGGCGTCATCGTCATCACGACAGACAAGGGTCTGTGCGGTGGCATGAACACCAACGTGCTGCGTGCCGTGACGACCAAGCTGCGTGAACTGCAAGGTGCTGGCGTCTCGACCGAAGCCGTGGCGATTGGCAACAAGGGCCTGGGTTTCCTGAACCGTGTGGGCGCCAAGGTGGTTTCGCACGTGACGGGCCTGGGCGACACCCCCCACCTGGACAAGCTGATTGGCCCGGTGAAGGTGTTGCTCGATGCTTACGCGGAAGGCAAGATCAACGCGGTGTACCTGAGCTACACCAAGTTCATCAACACCATGAAGCAGGAATCGGTGGTGGAGCAGCTGCTTCCCCTGTCCTCCGAGCAGATGCAGGCTGAGAAGACGGAACACGGCTGGGACTACATCTATGAGCCCGATGCGCAGACCGTGATCGACGATCTGCTGGTCCGCTATGTCGAGTCCCTGATTTACCAGGCCGTTGCGGAAAACATGGCGTCCGAGCAGTCGGCACGCATGGTGGCCATGAAGGCCGCCACCGACAACGCCGGCAGCGTCATTGGCGAGTTGAAGCTGGTCTACAACAAGACGCGCCAGGCAGCGATCACGAAAGAACTTTCGGAAATCGTGGCTGGCGCCGCTGCTGTGTAAGCAGCTCAACAAACTACTTTATTGGAGCGAAAAATGGCTCAAGTGCAAGGCAAGATTGTTCAATGTATCGGCGCTGTGGTGGACGTTGAGTTCCCACGCGACCAGATGCCCAAGATTTATGACGCCCTGAAGCTCGAAGGCTCGTCGCTGACGCTGGAAGTGCAACAGCAGCTGGGCGACGGCGTGGTGCGTACCATTGCCCTGGGCTCGTCCGACGGCCTGCGCCGCGGCATCATGGTGACCAACACCGGCAACTCCATCACCGTGCCTGTGGGCAAGGCGACGCTGGGCCGCATCATGGACGTGTTGGGTGCTCCCATCGACGAACGTGGTCCGGTCAGCCAGGAGCTGACGGCCTCCATCCACCGCAAGGCCCCTGCGTACGACGAACTGTCGCCCTCGCAAGAGCTGCTGGAAACCGGCATCAAGGTGATCGACTTGGTCTGCCCGTTCGCCAAGGGCGGCAAGGTGGGTCTGTTCGGTGGCGCCGGTGTGGGCAAGACCGTGAACATGATGGAACTCATCAACAACATCGCCAAGGCCCACAGCGGTCTGTCGGTGTTCGCTGGTGTGGGCGAGCGTACCCGCGAAGGGAACGACTTCTACCATGAAATGGCCGATTCCGGCGTGGTGAATCTCGAGAAGCTCGAAGAGTCCAAGGTGGCCATGGTGTACGGCCAGATGAACGAGCCCCCAGGTAACCGTCTGCGCGTGGCCCTGACCGGTCTGACCATTGCGGAATCTTTCCGTGACGAAGGCCGTGACGTGCTGTTCTTCGTGGACAACATCTACCGCTACACGCTGGCCGGTACCGAAGTGTCCGCTCTGCTGGGCCGTATGCCTTCCGCCGTGGGCTACCAGCCTACGCTGGCCGAAGAAATGGGCCGCCTGCAAGAGCGTATTACGTCCACCAAGGTCGGTTCGATCACCTCCATCCAGGCCGTGTACGTGCCAGCGGATGACTTGACCGACCCATCGCCTGCTACGACGTTCGCCCACTTGGACTCCACCGTCGTGTTGTCGCGTGACATCGCTTCGCTGGGTATCTACCCCGCTGTGGACCCTCTGGACTCGACCAGCCGCCAGCTGGACCCGAACGTGGTGGGCGAAGACCACTACACCACGGCCCGTGCCGTGCAGGGCACGCTGCAGCGTTACAAGGAACTGCGCGACATCATCGCCATTCTGGGCATGGACGAACTGGCTCCTGAAGACAAGCTGGCCGTGGCCCGCGCGCGCAAGATCCAGCGTTTCCTGTCGCAGCCTTTCCATGTGGCTGAAGTTTTCACGGGCTCGCCCGGCAAGTACGTTCCCCTGTCGGAAACCATCCGTGGTTTTAAGATGATCGTGAGCGGCGAATGCGATCACCTGCCAGAACAGGCGTTCTACATGGTGGGCACCATTGACGAAGCCTTCGAAAAGGCCAAGAAGGTGGCCTGATGAGCCGTCGGTCGGGCAGCCCACGGTGGCGGTCCGGCCTTCAGCAATCAAGCAACCCACCTTTTCCTAGGAGCAATGATGAACACCATCCACGTTGATGTGGTCAGTGCCGAAGAGTCCATCTTCTCCGGTGAAGCGCGTTTTGTCGCTCTGCCTGGTGAAGCTGGCGAATTGGGCATCTACCCCCGCCATACCCCGCTGATCACCCGCATCAAGCCAGGCTCGGTGCGCATCGAAATGGCTGACGGTGGCGAAGAGTTCGTTTTCGTGGCCGGTGGCATTCTGGAAGTGCAGCCCAACTGCGTGACAGTGCTGTCCGACACCGCCATCCGTGGCAAGGATCTGGACGACGAGAAGGCCAATGCAGCCAAGTCTGCAGCCGAAGAGGCGCTCAAGAATGCCAAGAGCGAGATCGACCTGGCGAAGGCACAGTCCGAGCTGGCCGTCATGGCGGCCCAGATTGCCGCCCTGCGCAAGTTCCGCCAGAAGAAGTAAGCAGTCGCCTGCACGGCGGCGCTGAACAAAAAAACCCGGCATTGCCGGGTTTTTTTATGGCTGTCTCTGGATGAGGCCGGGAGGTCGTTTCCCTCTTCTGTTGTGCAGGAACAAGTGCGTGCTATCACTATCGCCTCCGCCAATAGGCCTTGAAAACGATGGGTGGCTTGCGCGTCCGATCCAGGCGCATATCCATCAAACAAAAAGGCCGGGGCCCCTCACAGGGCCCCGGCCTTTTGCATTTGCATTGGCACTTCTCACAAAGCCCTCATGCCGTGCGCATGGGGCCTTGGGAATTACATGGCGTTGCCGATTTCGCCTGCAGAGATCTTGCCGGTACGCACAGCTTCAGCAGCCTGGGCACGCACGGCAGCGCGGTCAGCGGTGGACTTGTAAGTCACCACACGCGAACCAGCAGGCTCGATGGAACGGGTCTGGGCCACGGTAGCGGCTTCGGCAGCCACTTCAGCGCGGGTGCGGTTGGTTTCGAACTTGGTGGCAAATTGCGAAGCATCGGCTTCATCAGCCTGGGCACCAAAGGAAGCGAAAGCGGCGACAGCGGCGATAGACAGGAAACGTGCGGTGTTGTTCATGGTGAAACTCCGAAAAATTCAAAAATAAGGGATTGGGGTACTGAGAGATACGGCGCAGCCAGGGCAGCAGATTCAGCCGCCCCTGGTCAATCAGCCGCGCTCACCCGAAGAAATCTGGCCAGTGCGCACAGCTTCAGCAGCCTGGGCACGCACGGCAGCACGGTCAGCCGTGGACTTGTAAGTCACCACACGCGAACCAGCGGGTTCGATGGAACGGGTCTGGGCCACGGTAGCGGCTTCAGCAGCCACTTCAGCGCGGGTGCGGTTGGTTTCGAACTTGGTGGCGAATTGCGAAGCATCGGCTTCGTCAGCCTGGGCACTAAAGGAAGCGAAAGCGGCGACAGCGGCGATAGACAGGAAACGTGCGGTGTTGTTCATGATGGAAATCCTTGAAGTTAAAGAAGCGGCTCAGAAAAACCGGAGCAAAGCGCCAAAAACAAAGAAAGCTGCTTCAGACCGGGTTCGGTGAGTCGCCTTGCGGGTTCGGCTCATCGATGGGATGAACTGTACGCGGGTGGGGGGCAGAGAAAAACCACCGGGTCGCGAACTAACTGTTCCAGTATTGGAAACAATAAGGATCCGTTGGAAGCCTGTGCGCCAGTGCAGGCTGACTTGGGTGGGCCTCGACGGGCCTTGATCATGGATTACCCGGGTACGAATTCGGGACGGTCGGTATGCGCTCTATGGGAGGCGGCCTGGGCGGGGAAGAAGGCCCTGGCGCGCGCTCGAGGCGGCAGGGACCCACAAGGCGGGAAGGAGCATGTGGTGTGGGCCTTCTCCGCGCGCAGCAATGGTCTGCGGCCTGCTCAGCGGCGCTCAGTGCACCATCGGTGCGTCAGGCAACTCGTTGATCGATGGGGAGTCCGCGGTGCGTGGAAAGTGCTCTGCCAGCAAGGCGCCCACCGCATCTATGGCCTGCGCCAGACCGTCCTCGTAGCGGCCTTGCTGAAACCGGGCCGACATCTGCTCGGCCATCCTTTGCCAGGTGGCGGGGGGCACATGCCGCGCCAGTCCCCGGTCGGCAACGATCTCGAATGCGTGCTCGGGCATCAGCAGGTAGATCAGTACGCCGTTGTTGTGTTCGGTGTCCCACACACGGTGTTTGCTGAACAGCATGAGCGCGCGTTCACGTGCCTTGGCGTGGCGCCGCAGGTAGCTCCAGGGCAGCCCGCTCTCCACCACGATGCGGATCTGCCCGGTGTGGTGCAACTCGCTGACAGCGACCTGCGCGCCGAGGCGCTGCAGCGTAGGCGCCGGAATGGCGGATCGGCCAAACGCATCGTGCCAGCGGTGGCGGACCAGGCGCGAGATGGCGCGCCATGGGGTGTGCGTTGGTCGGTCGTTGTTCTCCGCATCCATCACCAGTCTCCCGAAGCGCCGCCACCACCAAAATCGCCACCACCGCCTGAGCTGAAGCCACCACCACCACTGCCGCTACCGAAACCGCCGGAACTGCCGCTGCTCCATCCGCCCGAGCCTCTGCCGCCATGCCCCAGGCTGACGGGGCCGCTGCTGCCCCCGAAAAGCCAGGTGTAGAGCAGCGCGATCACGCCCGCGCCGACCGACAGCAACAGGCTGGACGTGAATACGAACGCCAGGGCACCCACACCGCCTCCCACCACCAGCCCGCCCAGGGCCGCGCCCAGGATGCTGCGGGCCAGGGGGCCGCCCACCATCACGCCAAAGAACAGGAAGATGGCAAAGTCGGTCCAGTCAAAAAGGCCATGGCCTGGGCCTTTTGCGGTTGCGGAAGGCGTGGTGGGCGGAGCGGGCAGCGCCTCGCCTGCAATGCGTGCGCCAATTTGGGTGACGGCGGCGGCCAGGCCACCGGCAAAGTCGCCCTGCTGAAAGCGGGGCTTCATGGCGCCGTCGATGATGCGCGCGGCCGCAATGTCGGGGATCGCGCCCTCCAGCGATTTGGCAACCTCGATGCGCATCCGGCGGTCGTTCTTGGCCACCACCACCAGCACGCCATCACCCACTTCGCGGCGGCCGATCTTCCACAAGTTGCCGACGCGGTTGGCGTAGGCGGCGATGTCTTCCGGGGCGGTGGTGGGCACCATCAGTACGACGACTTGCGCGCCATGGGCCCTCTCGAGCGCAGCCAGTTGGCCTTCCAGCGCCTGGGTGTCTGTGGTGGTGAGCGTGCCGCTCTGGTCGATGACGTGGCCGGTGAGGGGTGGCACGACCAGCGGTTGCGCCTGGGCCCAGCCCAGGGTAGGCAAAAATGGTATTAAAAATATAGCTGTCAGTGCATATCTTGTAAGCGCTAGCAGCATATTCGGCTCACATCATCTCGTGTGGATGGGTTGTCTATTGCTTGGGCTTGGAGGCGGAGAAATCCACGGTGGGAGGCGCGGCAATCTGGGCCTCGTTGGCCACGGTGAAGCTGGGCTTGGGCGCGTAGCTGAAGGCCATGGCCGTCAGGTTGGTGGGGAAGCTGCGCGCCAGCACGTTGTACTCCTGCACGGTCTGGATGTAGCGGTTGCGGGCCACGGTGATGCGGTTCTCGGTGCCCTCCAGCGTCACCCGCAGGTCACGAAATCCCTGATTGGCCTGCAGCGTGGGGTAGCGCTCGGACACGACCATCAGGCGCGACAGGGCGCTGGACAGCTCGCCCTGGGCCTGCTGGAACTTGCTGAATGCCTCGGGGTTGTTCAGCGTCTCGGGTGTGACCTGGATCGCCGTGGCCTTGGCGCGGGCCTCGACCACCTTGGTCAGCGTCTCTTGTTCAAAGTTGGCCTCACCCTTGACGGTGGCGACGATGTTGGGCACCAGGTCGGCGCGGCGTTGGTACTGGTTGAGTACCTCGCTCCAGGCGGCCTTGGACTGCTCGTCCAGGCGCTGGAAGTCGTTGTAGCCGCAGCCGCCCAGCGCGAGCGTGGCGGCCAGCAGGGTGAAGAGGGCGAGAAGACGTTGGATCATCATGATGGTGGAGTCCGCCGAGGGGTGGTAAATGGAGCGACTGTGCCAGAAGCCATGGTGCGCCTGCTGTGTGGCGGGCCTGCTGCAGTGGCCGGGGCATCCAGGCGCGTACAAAATCACAGGCCAGCACGGTCATGCGCCGCCACCGCACAATAGCAGGCTGGCGCCGCAGCTGTCACGCCATTCCATCCCACACCTCTTCTGAACACCATGCCCCGCGCCCAATCAAGAGCAGCCACCCTGGGTGGCTCCTCGGATGAAACCGAATCTGCGTTCTACGAAGCGCTGCAGCGCGGCGACATCGACCTGCTGATGTCCTGCTGGGCGGACGATGACGAGATCGTTTGCGTGCACCCAGGCGGTCCGCGTCTGCTGGGGCCCGCCGCCATCCGCGCCGCGTTCGAGGCCATGTTCTCGCACGGCACGTTGCGTGCGCGGCCGGTGCAGGTGCACCGTGTGGTGGCGCTGACGAGTGCGGTGCACAGCGTGGTCGAGCAGGTCGAGGTGATGCTGCCTGATGGACTGCACCAGGCCATGGTGCTGGCCACCAACGTCTATCACAAGACCCCCGAAGGCTGGCGCATGGTGGCCCACCATGCCAGCCCCGGCGTGGCGCCAGATGCCCAGGTGGACGTGGCGCAGCGCCCGGTGCTGCACTAGGGCCCTGGCATGGAGATTTATGACCTTTTTGGCCAGAAGTGCCGTCAGAATATGCGTCAATAGCTATGAAATACATAGCACCAAGATGGCTCCCCGGTGGCCAGTTGCAAACGATCTGGCCCGCACTCTACGCGCGCCGCGCGTTCGGCCCCCGTCCCGAATATCGCCGCGAGCGGTGGGACACGCCTGACGGTGATTTCGTCGATGTGGACTTCCTGCAAGAGGGTGGGAGTGACGCAACAGGCGCCGCCCCCCGGCCGCTGCTGGTGGTGTTTCATGGGCTGGAGGGCTCATCGCGCAGCCACTACTGCGAAGCCTTTGCCGATCTGGCGCGCGAACACGGCTGGGCCTGCGCGCTGCCGCACTTCCGCGGTTGCAGCGGCGAGATCAATCGCGCCCCGCGCGCCTACCACTCGGGCGACCATGCCGAGATCGGCTGGATGCTGGGGCAGCTGCGCGCGCGCCACCAGGGCCCGTTGATGGCGGTGGGGGTGTCGCTGGGTGGCAACGCGTTGCTGCGCTGGGCCGCCGAAGTGGGCACTGACGCAGCGCGCAGCGCCGACGCAGTGGCCGCCGTGTGCTCGCCCATCGACCTGGCGGCGGGCGGCCATGCCATTGGGCGTGGCTTCAACCGGCTGGTGTACACCCGCATGTTCATGCGCACCCTGGTGCCCAAGGCGCTGCAGAAGCTGGCCCAGCACCCAGGGCTGTTTGACCGGGAAGCACTGTTGAAAGCGCAGGACCTGTACGCGTTTGACAACGTTTTCACTGCCCCCGTCCACGGGTTTCGCAATACCGAGGATTACTGGCTGCGGGCGTCGGCCAAGCCGCTGCTGCACCGCATCCGCATTCCGGCGCTGGTGGTGAACGCGCGCAACGACCCCTTCGTGCCTGCCAGCAGCCTGCCGGGCATGCGCGAGGTAGGGCGCCATGTCACGCTGTGGCAGCCACCCCACGGCGGGCATGTGGGGTTCCCGCGCGGGTTGCCACCGGGGCATGTGCGCGCCATGCCCGACGCCGTGGGCGCGTGGCTGGCCGAGCACAGCGGGGCGCCGCACCTGCACGGAGCACAATCGGCCCATGGATGACATCGTCAAACAGGCACTGGCCAAATGGCCCAACGTGCCCGACTGTTATGGCTGGCTGGGGCTGGATACGCGCGGGCACTGGTATTTGCGTGATGACGCTGCGCAGGCGGCAGGGGCTTTTCCGCGCAGCAAAGGCACGCTGCTGCAACACGACAAGTTGCTGGCTTTCATTGCGCGCAACTACGAGCACGACGACCAGGGTCAGTGGTTCTTTCAGAACGGCCCCCAGCGGGTCTACGTGGAGCTGGAGGCTACGCCCTGGGTGTGGCGCCTGCAGCCCCAGGACTTTCGTGCAGCCAGCCACACCGGCCTAGAAGCGTCGGTGCGCCGCTGCCTGCTGGACGAACAGGGCCGTGTGTACCTCGAGACAGACTTGGGACTGGGGTTGGTGCACACGCTCGATGTAGCCATAGCTGCCGAGGCGGTGACAGGCGGGTACTGGACGCCCGAGGACGTGAAGGCGCAGGACCTTCCGGCGCGCTACGGTTATGTGTGCAGTCCGCACGCGCTGTGGCAGGCAGGGAGGCCACCGCAGCCCTGACGCCAGCGGTTGCAGTCCCGAGGTACGGTCGCGCATGGGCGGTAGGGATCTCGGCGCCTTGCTCTGGCCCAACGGGAAGCGGGCACAAAAAAGCCGGTCACGGGGACCGGCTTTCGGGGGGGGTGAGCCGTCCTTACTTGGCGGCGGCTGCCATGAACTCCACAGCCGCGCGCAGGTCGGCGTCAGAGGCCTGTGTGCCGCCACGGGGAGGCATGGCACCTTTGCCCTTGGCGGCGCTGGCGTACAGCGCGTCGATGCCCACTGACAGGCGGGTGGCCCAGGCGGCCTTGTCGCCAAACTTGGGGGCGCCGGCTACGCCTGCAGCATGGCACACCTGGCAAGCCTGTTTGTACAGGGCCTCGCCAGCACCGGCGGAGGCTGCTGCAGGTGCCGGTGCAGCGGGCGCTGCAGCGGCCACGGGGGCAGCAGCAGGCGCTGGGGCAGCAACAGCGGCGGCGGCCGGGGCGGCATCCGCTTGTGCTCCAGCCGCTGCGGGGGCTGCAGGCTCGGCAAACTTGGCACCGCCGGCATTGGCCATGTAGGCCACGGCGCGGGCGATTTCGGTGTCGTTGAAGTCGCCGCCGCCTTGCGGAGCCATGGCGCCCTTGCCCTTCAGGGCCGACTGCACCAGGGCTTCAAAACCGGTGCCGATGCGCGCAGCCCAGGCGGCCGCATCACCAAACTTGGGGGCACCCGCCGCGCCGGACGCATGGCAGGCCGAGCACTGGGCCTTGAACACGTCTTCGCCGCTCTTGAGCGGACGGTTGGCATCACGCACCTCGACCATGCCGATCTTCTGGATGCGTTCGGCGATGGCCTTTTCGGGGTTGACCGCGCCGGCAGCGGGCTTGTCCGCTGACGTCACATACAGGACCAAGCCAATGATGGCAAAGATCGGAACTACAAACGAGAAAAGTACCGCGACCAGCAACTGCTTGGGGTTCTTGATCGGGCCGGTATGGGCTTCTTCGTGGTGGTTGTCGCTCATGTCGTCCTCAGGTGTATCGGGGGCTTCGGTGTAATCAACCTTAAATTATATCTGCGGGGATGGTTATTCCCATCCCCGCGCGATGCAGACACCCACGGGTTTGCCCCAAAGAGGGCGCCGCGCCCGAGGGGACTGAGCACCCTCGAAGGCGTGGGCTCAAGAGGGCGTCTGGGCGGTGGTGTCGGGCGCACCGCCCCCCAGTGCCTTGTACAGCGACACCTGGTTTTGCAGCTGTGCCAGTCGCACCTGCACCACCGCCTGCTGGGCGGTGAACAGCGAGCGTTGGGCGTCCAGCAGGTCCAGATAGCTGGCCACACCGTTACGGTAGCGCAGGTCGGCCAGTTGCAGGCGTGCAGCCTCTGCCTGCGCCTGCTGTTGCTGGGCCTGGGCCTGTTCGCCCAAGGTGGCTTGCCCGGCCAGGGCGTCCGAGACTTCGCGGAAGGCGGTCTGGATGGCCTTCTCGTACTGCGCCACGGCAATCTCCCGGCCGACCCGTGCGCTGTCCAGGTTGGCCTGGTTGCGGCCCGCGTCAAAGATGGGCAGCAGCAGCGACGGCGCGATGGTGAAGCCCCAGGAGCCGCTCTTGAACAGACCCGAGAGCTCGCCACTGGCCGTGCCCGCCTGCGCCGTCAGCGCGATGCGCGGGAAGAACGCCGCCCGCGCGGCACCGATGTTGGCATTGGCGCCGATCAGTTGCTGCTCTGCCTGGCGGATGTCCGGCCGGCGGGTGAGCAGCTCAGACGGCACGCCGGCGGGCAGCGACGCCATCGCAGGCGCATCGGCCAGCTTGCCACCGGCCAGGCTGGCCCGGACATCCTGGGGCAGCGCCTGGCCCAGCAGCAAGGCCAGCGCGTTTTCGTCAAGGGCGCGCTGGCGCTGCTGCTGCGCCAGGGTGGCGCGGGCCGCCTGGGTGAGCGACTCTGCCTGGCGGAAGTCGAGTTCGGACGCCACGCCTGCGTCCAGGCGCATCTTGGTCAGGCGCACCGACTCTTCGCGCGAGGCGAGGGTCTGGCGCGACAGGTCCAGCAGTTCCTCGTCGGCCAGCAGGGTCAGCCAGCCGTTGGCCACGGCCGCTACCAGGCTGACCTGGGCGGCGTTGCGGCCTTCTTCGGTGGTGAGGTACTGGGCCAGGGCCTGCTCCTTGAGGCTGGCAATGCGGCCAAAGAAGTCGATCTCCCACGCGGATACGGCCAGGCCTACGCTGAACGAGTTGGTCAGGTTGCCCGTGCCGGTGGCGGGCGCCCGACTGGCATTGGCAGCCAGGCCCACGCCCGGGTACAGGTCTGCCCGGCGCACCTGGTAGGTCGCCCGAGCCTGCTCGATATTCAGCATGGCCACGCGCAGGTCGCGGTTGTTGGCCAGCGCAATGTCGATGAGCTGTTGCAGGCGTGGCTCCGCAAAATAGCTTTGCCAGGGCACGGTGGGGCCCGACTGTGCTGCTGCGCCTGCGGTTGCGGCCGCCCCGCTGGCGTAGGCCGCAGGGACCGGTGCCTGTGGGCGCTCGTAGGTGGGGATGAATGAGCAGCCAGCCAGCAGCGCAGCCGCTGTAGCCGCTGCCAGCGCCATGGAGGTGCTGCGGTGCTTAGTCATGGGTTCCAACTCCTGCTTCTTCTGCATGGCGGCGGTTCATTTCCTGCTGGCGTGCGCTGCCCTTGAACAGGCTGCGCACCACCACAAAGAACACGGGCACAAAGAAAACGGCCAGGGCAGTGCCCGTGACCATGCCACCCAGCACGCCGGTGCCGATGGCCCGCTGGCTGGCCGAGCCTGCGCCCGACGCAATGACCAGCGGCAGCACGCCGAGACCAAAGGCCATGGAGGTCATCACGATGGGGCGGAACCGCAGATGCGCGGCGGCCAGCGCCGACTCGATCACGCCCTTGCCCTGGGCCTGCAGGTCCTTGGCGAACTCGATGATCAGGATGGCGTTTTTCGCCGACAGGCCAATGATGGTGATCAGGCCCACCTGGAAGTACACGTCATTGGCGTAGCCGCGCAGCAACGTGGCCAGCAGCACGCCCAGCACCCCGAGCGGTACCACCAGGATCACGGCCAAGGGGATCGACCAGCTCTCGTACAGGGCGGCCAGGCACAGGAACACGGCCAGGATGGCAAAGCCGTACAGGATGAGGGACTGCGACCCAGCCAGCTTTTCCTCGCGTGACTGGCCTGTCCACTCAAATCCGAAGCCTTGGGGCAACTGGCCCGCGAGCTTTTCCATCTCGGCCATGGCGGCGCCCGTGCTGTAGCCAGGCGCAGGCGATCCAGAGATGCGCATGGCCGGGTAGCCGTTGTAGCGCACGGTTTGCTGTGCACCGGTCACCCAGCGCGTGGTGGCAAAGGCCGATAGCGGCACAGGCTTGCCCTGGCTGTTGGTGGCATTGATGCGCAGCAGGTCATCGGGCTGCATGCGCGCCGGAGCATCCGCTTGCACCACCACCCGCTGCAGGCGGCCCTGGTTCGGAAAGTCGTTCACATAGCTGGAGCCCAGCGCCGTGGACAGCGCGGAGTTGATCGCATCAAAGGGCACGCCCAGCGCGTTGGCCTTGTCCCGGTCGATGTCGATCTGCAGCTGTGGAGCGTCTTCCAGGCCATCGGGGCGCAACTGCGTCAGCACCTTGCTTTGCGATGCCATGCCCAGCAGCTGGTTGCGCGCCTTCACCAGGGCTTCATGCCCCGCACCGCCGCGGTCCTGCAGGCGGAATGTGAAGCCGCTGGCGTTGCCCAGCTCAGGAATGGGCGGCGGGCTCAGGGGGAAGATGAACGCATCGCGGATGCCCATCAGTGCACCAAACGCGCGGTTGGCCACATCCTGCGCCGACTGGCCGGGGCCATGGCGCTCGCTCCAGTCCTTGAGGGTCACGAACGCGAGGGCCGCATTCTGTCCCTGGCCGGAGAAGCTGAAGCCCAGCACACCCACCATGCTCTGCACCTCGGGCTGCTTGAGGATGAAGCCCTCGACCTGCTCCATCACGGCGAGCGTGCGCTCCTGGGTGGCGCCAGGGGGCAATTGCACGTTGACGATGATGTTGCCTTGGTCTTCACTGGGCAGGAACGAGGTGGGCAGGCGCATGTACACCACGGCCACGGCCCCGACGATGGCTGCGTAAATGACCAGGTAGCGAGCGGCGCGCCGGAGAATGCGCGCCACGAAACCTTCGTAGCCTTTGGCGGTGCGCGAAAAACCGCGATTGAACCAGCCAAAAAACCCGGTCTTCTCATGGTGGTGCCCTGCCTCTACGGGCTTGAGCAGCGTGGCGCACAGTGCGGGGGTGAGCGACAGCGCCATGAAGGCCGAGAAGCCTATGGAGGCCACCATCACCGCCGAGAACTGGCGGTAGATGTTGCCGGTGGAGCCTGCGAAAAATGCCAGTGGCACGAACACCGAGATCAGCACCACCGTCACGCCTATGATGGCGCCGGAGATCTGGCGCATGGCCTTGCGCGTGGCTTCCAGTGGCGACAGGCCTTCCTCGCTCATGATGCGTTCGACGTTCTCCACCACCACGATGGCGTCGTCCACCACGATACCGATCACCAGCACCATGCCGAACATCGTCAGCACGTTGATCGAGAAGCCCAGCGCGAGCAGCGTGGCAAACGTGCCCAGCAGCGCAATCGGCACCACGATGGTCGGGATGATGGTGTAGCGCCAGTTCTGCAGAAACAGGAACATCACCAGGAACACCAGCACCACCGCCTCGACCAGTGTTTCTGCGACCTGCTTGATGGAGATGTCCACGAAGCGCGAGCTGTCGTACGGAATGCTCCAGCTCATGCCTTCGGGAAAGTAGCGCGACAGCTCGTCCATCTTGGCACGTACGTCCTTGGCGGCTTCGAGGGCATTGCCGCTGGGCGACAGCTGAACGCCGATACCCACCGCAGGCTTTCCGTTCAGACGTGCGGCGGTGGCATAGGCCTGGCCGCCCAGTTCCACACGCGCCACATCCTTGATGCGCACGGTAGAGCCATCGGTGTTCGCACGCAGCACGATGTTGCCGAACTGCTCGACGCTGGACAGTTGCCCGTTGACCACCACGGTGGCGGCAATGCCCTGGCCCGCGACGTTGGGCAGGTCGCCAATGGTGCCGCTGGCCACCTGGGCGTTTTGGGCGCGGATGGCGGCGGTGATCTCTGCGGCTGACAGGTTGTAGCTCAGCATCTTGGCCGGGTCGATCCAGATGCGCATCGCCCGCTCGGTACCGAACAGCTGCGCCTGGCCAATGCCCTTGAGGCGTTGCAGTTCTGGCACCACGTTGCGCGAGGCATAGTCACCCAGGGCCACGGTGTCGGTGGCCGGGTTGGTGGACGACAGCATGGTGAACAGCAAGAAGTTGGAGCGTGATTTGTCCACGCGCACGCCCTGCTGCGTCACGGCAGACGGCAGACGCGGCGAAGCGCGCGAGAGCCGGTTCTGCACGTCCACTTGCGCTAGGTCGGCATTGGTGCCGGGCTGGAAGCTCAGCGTGATGCTGCCGGAACCATCGGCTTGCGCCACCGACTCCATGTAGATCAGCCCGGGAGAGCCGTTCATCTCGCGCTCGATCACCGACAGCACGCTGTCTTCGAGGGTTTGTGCCGACGCCCCGGGGTAGGCTGCGTTGATGACGATGGATGGGGGCGCCACTGGCGGGTACTGGGCAATGGGTAGCTGCGTGATGGCCACGCCGCCCATCACCATGATGAACAGCGCAATCACCCACGCAAAGATGGGGCGGTCAATGAAAAATTTGGCCATGCTGGATTGCCCCTTATGGCTTGGATGCGGCCGACGCAGGCGCTGCCGGTGCCTCTTCGGAGGTGGGCGCAGAGGCTGTGGCTGCTGCTGGCGCAGGCGTGCCTGGCGCTTGCCATGGCACGGGTTTGACCGGGGTTCCTGGGGGCAGCATCTGCAGTTTCTGGAATCCGTCCACCATCACCTTTTCACCCGCCTTCAGACCGTCCAGCACCACCCAGCGGTTGTTCTGGGCTGCGTTGATCTTGACGGTGCGTTGCGACACCTTGCCGTCATCGCCGACCACGCTGACGGTATCGCCCTGCTGTGTGCGGGTGACCGCCTGTTGCGGCAAGGTGATGGCGTTGCTGGCTTGGGCCTGTTCAATCCGCACCCGCAGATAGAGCCCGGGCAGCAGTTCACCCTTGGGGTTGGGGACTTCGGCGCGCAGGGTGACTTGGCCGGTTGTTGCGTCCACCGACAGGTCGGTGAACAGCAGTTTCCCGGTTTGCGTGTAATCGGTGCCATCACTGAGCACCAGCTTGACGCTGGCCGCCTGACCGTTGCCCGCGCGCTTGAATTGGCCGCTTTCCATGGCGCGACGCAGCTGGAATACGTCGCTGGCCGATTGGGTGAAGTTCACGTACACCGGGTCGATCTGCTGCACCACTGCCAGTGCAGTAGCTTCGCCCTGGCCGACAAGGGCCCCCTCGGTGACCAGCGCGCGGCCAATGCGGCCGGAAATCGGGGACGTCACGCTGGCGTAGCTGAGGTTGATGTCGGCGGTGCGTACGGCGGCCTTGGCCGCTGCCACATCTGCCTGTGCCTGCTTCTCGGCCGCCTCTGCATTCACAAAGTCCTGCTTGCTGATGGCATTGGCGGCCACCAGGGGCCGGTAGCGCTCCGCTTGCGCGCTGGCCTGTGCGAGGTTGGCCTGTGCTTTGGCCAAGCTGGCGCGCGCGCTCTCAGCGGCGGCGGCGTAAGGAGCGGGATCAATGCGGAACAGCACTTGCCCCGCCTTGACGTCACTGCCTTCCTTGAAGACGCGCTGCTGCAGGATGCCTGCAGCCCGTGCACGCACTTGAGCCACCCGCGACGCTTCGACGCGGCCAGGCAGTTCGGTGACCAGTCCCACGTCGCCGGGGGTGGCGGTGACCACCCCCACTTCTACGGGTGGGGGCTTGGGGCCCCCGGCGCCAGCAGCCTGTCCGTCGGTCTTTCCGCATGCGGACAGGAGCAACACCGCTGCGCTGATGGCAGCCAGCGAAAGCACTCGTCGGGTGGGGGCGGCACGCAAGTGCGGGGTGCCGGATGCGTCACGCAGTTGGGGCATGAGAGTCCTCTGTTGGATGTGCGTCAAAAAGGGAGCGTCAGAAAGAAAATGCGGACGCAGGGCGGCGCACGCAATGTCCCGACAGTTTGATCAGAAATTATACATACAGACATGAATGTATAATTGTTGACTGCTCAAGATGCCCCTAGGCAGCTGTAAGGGCTTTGGAGACTCAACGAGGTATTTGACTATGGCGCGCCGGACAAAAGAAGATGCAATCGCTACCCGTAACGGGTTGATCGATGCTGCCGAGCGGGTGTTTCGGGAAAAGGGCGTGTCTCGGGCCTCTTTGAGCGATATTGCGCAGGCAGCAGGGGCTACCCGGGGGGCGATCTACTGGCACTTTAAAGACAAGGTGGATTTGTTTGGCGCCATGATGGACCGGGTTGCGTTGCCGCTGGAGCAGGGCTTTGCCAGGTTTGAGGACAGTGCCGATGCGGATCCGGTGCAGCGGCTTCGTGCGGTCATGGCGCTGGTGCTGCACAGCGTGGCTTCGGACGAGCACACCCGACGGGTTTTTGAGATTGCTCTGTACAAGGTGGAATACGTGAGCGAGCTGATGGGCTTGCGCGAGCGCCATGTGGCAGCGTCCGAGGGGTTTACGCAGCTGCTGGCGCGCGACTTTGCGCTGGCGGCTAGTTCGCAGGAGGTGGTGCTGCCCATGACGGCCATGGAGGCCGCCATCAGCTTGCATGCATTGTTCGATGGCCTGATCCGCAACTGGATCCTGAATGACGGGGGTTTCGATCTTGTTCGCGTGGGGGGCGCCAGCACCGACGCATTTTTGCTTGGAGTGGGGTTGTCGCTAGGCGACTTGAAGATGCCCGCTGCGTCCTGCGGAGGCTGAGAACCGGGGGCTTTTCTTGGTGAGATGCTTGTCGCATGCAATAATGAAAGGCTGTGTTGATCAGAGGTATGCGGCTGTAGCTCAGTGGATAGAGTATTGGCCTCCGAAGCCAAGGGTCGTGGGTTCGATCCCCGCCAGCCGCACCATGATGCATGCAGTCGCAAACGCTGTCCGTGTTTGTGATGGGCGCCAAAAACGCTAATTTTCTGAATGCGCGAAAATTTGGTGCTATAATTCGAAATTCTCCGGAGGGGTGCCCGAGTGGCTAAAGGGGGCAGACTGTAAATCTGTTGGCTTACGCCTACACTGGTTCGAATCCAGTCCCCTCCACCAGTGAGTGAGCAGTGTTGAGAGTGATGCTTGATTTGTGATTGCAAAGTCAAGTTCGCAAAGACCGATGGTCTGCGCGGGAGTAGTTCAATGGTAGAACCCTAGCCTTCCAAGCTAATGACGCGGGTTCGATTCCCGTCTCCCGCTCCATTGTTTGTTGTGCTGGTTTGTTGAGTAGAAATTTTTGGTGCTGCGCAAGCGGTGTCAATTGCCCATGTGGCTCAGTGGTAGAGCACTCCCTTGGTAAGGGAGAGGTCGCGGGTCCGATTCCCGCCATGGGCACCACTTTCTGGTGCGTCCGGTTCTGGTTGCGCCGAGATCCTGTTGTGTTGATATAGATTTTTTTCGGAGTCGGAAAAATGGCAAAAGGAAAGTTCGAGCGGACCAAGCCCCACGTCAACGTGGGCACGATCGGCCACGTGGACCATGGCAAGACGACGCTGACGGCAGCGATTGCCACGGTGCTGTCCGCCAAGTTCGGCGGCGAAGCCAAGGCCTACGACCAGATCGACGCTGCGCCCGAAGAAAAGGCCCGCGGTATCACGATCAACACCGCTCACGTGGAATACGAAACGGCCAACCGCCACTACGCCCACGTGGACTGCCCCGGCCACGCCGACTATGTGAAGAACATGATCACCGGCGCTGCCCAGATGGACGGCGCTATCCTGGTGTGCTCGGCCGCTGACGGCCCCATGCCCCAGACCCGCGAACACATCCTGCTGGCCCGTCAAGTGGGCGTGCCTTACATCATCGTGTTCCTGAACAAGTGCGACATGGTGGACGACGAAGAACTGCTGGAACTCGTCGAAATGGAAGTGCGCGAACTCCTAGACAAGTACGACTTCCCAGGCGACGACACCCCCATCATCCGTGGTTCTGCCAAGCTCGCCCTGGAAGGCGACAAGGGCAAGCTGGGTGAAGAAGCCATCATGAAGCTGGCCGAAGCCCTGGACACCTACATCCCCACGCCAGAGCGCGCTGTGGACGGTGCCTTCCTGATGCCCGTGGAAGACGTGTTCTCCATCTCCGGCCGTGGTACCGTGGTGACCGGTCGCGTGGAACGCGGCATCATCAAGGTCGGCGAAGAAATCGAAATCGTGGGTATCCGCGACACGCAAAAGACCATCTGCACCGGCGTGGAAATGTTCCGCAAGCTGCTGGATCAAGGCCAAGCTGGCGACAACGTCGGCCTGCTGCTGCGCGGCACCAAGCGTGAAGACGTGGAACGCGGCCAAGTGCTGTGCAAGCCCGGCTCGATCAAGCCCCACACCCACTTCACGGCTGAGGTGTATGTGCTGAGCAAGGACGAAGGCGGCCGCCACACTCCTTTCTTCAACAACTACCGTCCCCAGTTCTACTTCCGCACGACCGACGTGACTGGCGCCATCGAGCTGCCAGCCGACAAGGAAATGGTCATGCCTGGTGACAACGTGTCGATCACTGTGAAGCTGATCAACCCCATCGCCATGGAAGAAGGTCTGCGCTTCGCTATCCGCGAAGGCGGCCGTACCGTGGGCGCTGGCGTCGTGGCCAAGATCATTGCTTAATCAAGCAAGGTATACAGGGGTATAGCTCAATTGGCAGAGCGTCGGTCTCCAAAACCGAAGGTTGTAGGTTCGATTCCTACTGCCCCTGCCACTTGAATGTGGCCCCCAACAAGCCCGCCAGACCCTGGCGGGCTTCGGTGTCTTAAGTGATGCCGTGACTCGGAAGCAGGAAATACTCAAAGATGGCCACTTCACAGGTTGAAACTGTCAATACCGGCGCAGACAAGGCCAAGCTCGCAGCTGTGGTGGCTTTGGTCATTGCATCCGTTGCGGGCTTTTATTTGTTGAGCAAGCAGGGTGCTGTCGTGCAATGGGCGGCACTGATTGTCGGGCTGGTAGCGGCAGCGGCAGTGTTTCTTGTGTCCGAGTCTGGGCGCCAGTTCGTCGCGTTTGCCAAAGATGCATGGCGCGAAGTCAAAAAGGTGGTCTGGCCCACGCGCAAAGAGACCTTGCAGATGACAGCGTATGTGTTCGCCTTCGTGGTGATCATGGCGCTTTTCCTGTGGTTCACTGACAAGACGCTGGAGTGGGTTTTGTACGACTTGATTTTGGGTTGGAGAAAGTCATGACGACCGCTGCGGAAATTACGGGAGCACAGGCTCCTGCAGGCGCTTCTGCCTCGGCCAATCCGGATCTGCGCTGGTACATTGTCCATGCCTATTCGGGCATGGAAAAGGCGGTCGAGCGCAACATCCAGGAGCGCATCGGTCGTTCGGGCATGCAAGACAAGTTCGGTCGCATTCTGGTGCCTACCGAAGAGGTCGTCGAAATGAAGAACGGCCAGCGCAAGACGACGGAACGTCGTTTGTTCCCTGGTTATGTGTTCGTTGAAATGGTGATGGACGACGATACCTGGCACTTGGTGAAGCACACCAACAAAGTGACTGGTTTTGTCGGTGGTGCCAAGAACCGCCCCGCGCCCATCTCGGAAGACGAAGTGCAAAAGATCGTCAGCCAGATGCAGGAAGGTACAGACAAGCCTCGCCACAAGATCGAGTTCATGGTGGGTGAGTTGGTCCGCGTCAAGGAAGGTCCTTTCACCGACTTCAATGGTTCTGTCGAAGAAGTCAACTACGAAAAGAGCCGCGTACGCGTCTCCGTGATGATCTTCGGTCGCTCGACCCCAGTGGAACTGGAGTTCGGGCAGGTCGAAAAAACGTAGGTCTGCTGATGCAATCCTGGCCAGCTTCAATGGTCGGGGTAAATTTTTTGGATGCCGCACTTTTCGACTCGGTGCGGACATCGTCACAGTGAGTCGTTAACCCCGGGGAGCTGGTGGTTGCAGGATGCAACACAAGCGTTATGACCCGTCAGGAGTAAAGCATGGCGAAAAAAATCGTCGGTTTTATCAAGCTGCAAGTTCCAGCTGGTAAAGCCAATCCATCCCCACCCATCGGCCCAGCACTGGGTCAGCGTGGCCTCAACATCATGGAGTTCTGCAAGGCATTCAATGCGCAGACCCAAGGTGTGGAGCCAGGCCTGCCACTGCCGGTGGTCATCACGGCGTTCGCAGACAAGAGCTTTACCTTCATCATCAAGACGCCGCCCGCGACGACTTTGATCAAGAAGGCCATCAAGCTCGAAAAGGGTTCTTCCAATGCCCTGAAGATCAAGGTTGGCAAGATCACGCGCGAGCAGCTCGAAGAGATCGCAAAGACCAAGATGAAGGACATGAACGCCGCGAACGTTGACGCCGCTGTCCGTACGCTGGCTGGTTCCGCACGCTCGATGGGCGTGACGGTGGAGGGTTTGTAAATGGCCAAGTTGACGAAAAAGCAAAAGGCCCTGCAGGGTAAGGTTGACAGCACCAAGCTGTACGCCTTCGCAGACGCAGTGGCGCTGGTGAAAGAAGCCGCAACGGCCAAGTTCGATGAATCCATCGACGTGGCAGTGCAGCTGGGCATTGATGCCAAGAAGTCGGACCAAGTGGTGCGCGGCGCCGTTGTGCTGCCCAATGGCACTGGCAAGACAACCCGAGTGGCTGTGTTTGCGCAAGGCGCCAAGGCAGAAGAAGCCAAGGCCGCTGGTGCTGACATCGTTGGCATGGACGACCTGGCTGCCATGGTGAAGGCTGGCGACATGCCCTTCGACGTGGTGATTGCTGCCCCCGACGCAATGCGCGTCGTCGGTACCCTGGGTCAGATCCTGGGCCCCCGTGGCCTGATGCCTAACCCCAAGGTGGGCACGGTGACTCCTGATGTGGCCACGGCAGTGAAGAACGCCAAGGCTGGTCAAGTGCAGTTCCGCGTAGACAAGGCCGGCATCGTCCACAGCACCATTGGTCGCCGCTCGTTTGACAACGAAAAGCTCCAAGGCAATCTGGCAGCACTGATTGATGCCCTGAACAAGGCCAAGCCTGCTTCGAGCAAGGGCCTGTATCTGCGCAAGGTCGCTGTGTCTTCCACGATGGGCGTCGGCGTCCGCGTGGATACCCAATCCATCGCAGCGTAATTGCGATAAAAATCTTCGGGTCTGTCAAAGGGCCCGATGTGGTGGGCTGGAGGCGGTACAACATCCGTCCCCGGGCCATCCAAGACCGTTGGTGTGCGGTTCGCCGCACTTAATCCCCTCCCGGGGCCAACGCAGATGGCGATCCCGCTGCAGATGGAATTCGTTCCGAAACAGTTGGTCGCTGCAACAAGAGCGCGCAGGAGGGTGCGAACCCGAATGCGCAATTTAAGGAGTAGACCTTGAGTCTTAATCGCAGTGAGAAAGAAGCGGTCATCAGTGAAGTGACCAGCCTCGCCGCTAAAGCTCAAACGCTTGTGATCGCGGAATACCGTGGCATCACGGTCGCCGACATGACCAAACTGCGTGTGGATGCTCGCAGCAAGGGCGTGACCCTGAGTGTTCTGAAGAACACCCTGGCTCGCCGTGCTGTTGCAGGTAGCGCGTTTGACGTGGTGGCTGACCAGATGACTGGTCCGCTGATCTATGGCTTCTCCGAAGACGCTGTGGCCGCCGCCAAGGTGGTGGCCGATTTCGCGAAAACCAACGACAAGCTGGTGATTCGCGGTGGCGCTTTCGGTGGCAAAGCCCTGGATGTCAACGGCGTTAAGCAACTGGCCAACATTCCTTCCAAGGAAGTTCTGTTGGCACAGATTTGTGGCTTGCTTATGTCCCCCATGTCGCGTACGGCCGTTGTGCTGGGCGCGCTGGCGGCGAAAAAAGGCGAAGGCGCAGCCGCACCGGCCGCCGAACCTGTCGCGGCTTGATTGCCCGATAGATAACCAACAAAATTGTTAGGAAATAAAAATGGCATTCGATAAAGACGCATTTTTGACCGCTCTGGACAGCATGACGGTTCTGGAACTCAATGACCTGGTGAAGGCCATTGAAGAGAAGTTTGGCGTGAGCGCTGCCGCTATGGCCGCTCCAGCTGCCGGCGGCGGCGGCGGCGGTGCAGCTGCTGCTGAAGAAAAGACGGAATTCAACGTGGTGCTGACCGAAGCCGGCGCCAACAAGGTGTCCGTCATCAAGGCAGTGCGCGAAATCACCGGCCTGGGCCTCAAGGAAGCCAAGGACCTGGTGGACGGCGCTCCCAAGAACGTCAAGGAAGGCATTGCCAAGGCCGACGCCGAAGCAGCCGTCAAGAAGCTGGTGGAAGCCGGCGCCAAGGCCGAACTCAAGTAATTCGGTCTTGCTCAAGGGCTGGAGTGCTCCTCAAAGGGCCTCCAGCCTTTGGTGCTTTCAGAGCGCACCCGCAAGCTCCGTCCCCTGGTGGGGCTTGCGAGTGTCTTCTGTCAATCCCGACAGCAGAAGACGCCTTGGTTCGGGTGATGTGCAACGCATCACCGTCCGCCATGGTTGGTAGTGGCCAACCGCCAAGCCCGTAAAGGACCATGCTCCTTGCGGGTCAGTCGTCGAAGACCCAGGACTCATGTCTTTGCCCGGAGATCTCATGGCCTATTCCTACACCGAACGCAAGCGAATTCGCAAAAGTTTCGGCACCCGCGATAGCGTGCTCGAAGTTCCTTATCTGCTGCAGATGCAGAAGGACGCATACACCGCTTTCCTGCAGGCAGATACAGCGCCCCAGAAAAGAACCATCGAAGGCCTTCAGGCTGCATTCGACGCTGCCTTCCCCATCGTCTCCCACAACGGTTTTGTGGAGATGAAGTTCATCGAGTACAACCTAGCCAAACCGGCTTTTGACGTGCGTGAGTGCCAGACCCGCGGTCTGACGTTCGCCTCGGCCGTGCGCGCCAAGGTGCAGCTGATCATCTATGACCGCGAGTCTTCCACGTCGCAGTCCAAGGTGGTCAAGGAGGTGAAGGAGCAAGAGGTCTACATGGGCGAGGTGCCCCTGATGACCGACAAGGGCTCGTTCATCATCAATGGCACCGAGCGTGTGATCGTCTCGCAGCTGCACCGTTCTCCCGGCGTGTTCTTTGAACACGACAAGGGCAAGACCCATAGCTCGGGCAAGCTGCTGTTCTCGGCACGTATCATTCCCTACCGTGGCTCTTGGCTCGACTTCGAATTCGATCCCAAGGACATCCTGTACTTCCGCGTGGACCGTCGCCGCAAGATGCCGGTCACGATCCTGCTCAAGGCCATCGGCCTGAACCCAGAGTCCATCTTGGCGAACTTCTTCGTCAACGACAATTTCCGCCTGATGGACAGCGGTGCGCAGATGGAATTTGTTTCCGAGCGTCTGCGCGGTGAAGTGGCCCGTTTCGACATCACCGACAAGTCTGGCAAGGTCGTCGTGGCCAAGGACAAGCGCGTCACGGCCCGCCACACCCGCGAACTGGAACAGTCCGGTACCACGCACATCAGCGTGCCCGAAGACTTCCTGATCGGCCGCGTGGTGGCTCGCAACATTGTGGACGCCGATACCGGTGAAATCATTGCCAAGGCCAATGAAGAGCTGACTGAAGCGCTGCTCAAGAAGCTGCGTTCTGCCGCCGTGCAAGACCTGCAGGTCATCTACACGAACGAACTCGACCAGGGCGCGTACATCTCGCAAACCCTGCGTATCGACGAAACGGTGGACGAATTCGCCGCCCGCGTGGCCATCTACCGCATGATGCGCCCCGGCGAGCCGCCAACCGAAGACGCTGTACAGGCCCTGTTCCAGCGCCTGTTCTACAACCCCGACACGTACGACCTGTCGCGCGTGGGCCGCATGAAGTTCAACGCCAAGATCGGCCGCGACGAATCCACCGGTCCCATGGTGCTGTCCAATGAAGACATCCTGGCCGTGGTCAAGATCCTGGTGGATCTGCGCAACGGCAATGGCGAGGTCGATGACATCGACCACCTGGGTAACCGTCGCGTGCGCTGCGTGGGCGAGCTGGCCGAAAACCAGTACCGCACCGGTCTGGCACGTATCGAAAAGGCCGTGAAGGAGCGTCTGGGCCAGGCTGAGCAAGAGCCCCTGATGCCCCACGACCTGATCAACAGCAAGCCGATCTCGGCTGCCCTGAAGGAATTCTTCGGTGCCTCGCAGCTGTCGCAGTTCATGGACCAGACCAACCCGCTGGCGGAAATCACGCACAAGCGCCGTGTGTCTGCCCTCGGCCCTGGTGGTCTGACCCGCGAACGCGCAGGCTTTGAAGTGCGTGACGTGCACGTGACCCACTACGGTCGCGTCTGCCCTATCGAAACGCCTGAAGGCCCGAACATTGGTCTGATCAACTCGCTGGCCCTGTATGCCCGTCTGAACGAGTACGGTTTCATCGAAACGCCGTACCGCCGCGTGGTCGATGGCAAGGTGACCAACGACATCGACTACCTCTCGGCCATCGAAGAAGGCAAGTACGTGATTGCGCAGGCCAATGCGCAGCTCGACAAGGACGGTCGCCTGACAGGGGACTTGGTTTCTGCCCGTGAAAAGGGTGAATCCATCCTGTGTGGTGCAGACCGCGTGCAGTACATGGATGTGTCGCCGGCACAGATCGTGTCGGTGGCGGCCTCGCTGGTGCCGTTCCTGGAGCACGACGATGCGAACCGCGCGTTGATGGGCGCCAACATGTCGCGCCAGGCTGTGCCTGTGCTGCGTCCTGAAAAGCCATTGGTTGGCACGGGCATCGAGCGCGTGGCGGCTGTGGACTCGGGCACCGTGGTCACCGCAACCCGCGGCGGCATCGTGGACTACGTTGACGCCACCCGCATCGTGGTGCGCGTGAACGATGACGAAGCTGTGGCCGGTGAAGTGGGTGTGGACATCTACAACCTCATCAAGTACCAACGTTCCAATCAGAACACCAACATCCATCAACGTCCCATCGTCCAGAAGGGCGACAAGCTGGTGAAGGGCGACGTGGTGGCTGACGGCGCATCGACGGACTTTGGCGAAATCGCCATCGGCCAGAACATGCTGATCGCGTTCATGCCCTGGAACGGCTACAACTTCGAAGACTCGATCTTGATCTCCGAACGCGTGGTGTCCGAAGACCGCTACACCTCGATCCACATCGAAGAGTTGGTTGTGATGGCCCGCGACACCAAACTGGGTGCCGAAGAAATCACACGCGACATTCCGAACCTGTCGGAACAGCAGCTGAACCGCCTGGACGAGTCCGGCATCATCTACGTCGGCGCCGAAGTGCAGCCTGGCGACACGCTGGTCGGCAAGGTCACGCCCAAGGGCGAAACCACACTCACGCCTGAAGAGAAGCTGCTGCGCGCCATCTTCGGTGAGAAGGCTTCCGACGTGAAGGACACCTCGCTGCGTGTGGACCAAGGCTCGTCGGGCACCGTGATCGACGTGCAGGTGTTCACCCGCGAAGGCATCCAGCGCGACAAGCGCGCCCAGCAGATCATCGACGATGAACTCAAGCGCTTCCGCCTGGACCTGAACGACCAGCTGCGCATCGTGGAAGCCGACGCTTTCGACCGTATCGAGAAGCTGTTGACCGGCCGCGTGGCCAATGGCGGCCCGCAGAAGCTGGCCAAGGGCACCAAGATCGACAAGGCCTATCTGGCTTCCGTCGAGAAGTTCCACTGGTTCGACATCCGCCCTGCGGAAGACGAAGTCGCTACCCAGCTCGAATCCATCAAGAACGCGCTGGAGCAAACCCGCCACAGCTTCGATCTGGCTTTTGAAGAAAAGCGCAAGAAGCTCACGCAGGGCGACGAGCTGCCAGCTGGCGTGCTCAAGATGGTCAAGGTGTACTTGGCCGTCAAGCGCCGCCTGCAGCCTGGCGACAAGATGGCCGGCCGCCACGGTAACAAGGGTGTGGTGTCCAAGATCGTTCCGGTCGAAGACATGCCTTACATGGCCGACGGTACCCCTGCCGACATCGTTCTGAACCCGCTGGGCGTGCCCTCGCGGATGAACATTGGTCAGGTGCTGGAAGTCCACCTGGGCTGGGCCGGCAAGGGCATTGGTCAGCGCATTGGCAACATGCTGCAAGAGCAGGCCAAGGCGTCCGAGCTGCGTACCTTCCTCGAAGAGGTGTACAACTCGCGTGGCCGCAAGGAAGATCTGTCGCAACTGAGCGACGACGACCTGATGGCCATGGCGGAGAACCTGACGAGCGGCGTGCCTTACGCCACCCCCGTGTTCGACGGTGCTTCGGAAGAAGAAATCAAGGACATGCTCAAGATCGCCTACCCGGACGACATCGCTGAGCGCAAGGGCCTGACACCGACCCGCACGCAGGCTTACCTGTTTGATGGCCGCACGGGCGAGCGCTTCGAGCGCCCGACCACCATCGGCTACATGCACTACCTGAAGCTGCACCACTTGGTGGACGACAAGATGCACGCGCGCTCGACCGGTCCTTACTCGCTCGTCACGCAGCAGCCGCTGGGTGGTAAGGCGCAGTTCGGTGGCCAGCGTTTCGGGGAAATGGAAGTGTGGGCGCTGGAAGCTTACGGCGCCGCCTACGTGCTGCAGGAAATGCTGACCGTGAAGTCCGACGACGTGGTGGGCCGTACCAAGGTGTACGAGTCCATCGTCAAGGGCGAACACGCCATCGAAGCCGGCATGCCGGAATCGTTCAACGTGCTGGTCAAGGAAATCCGTTCGCTGGGCCTGGACATCGAGCTGGAACGCTCCTAAGCAGAAAAGGAAAGAGTCACTATGAAATCGCTACTCGACCTGTTCAAGCAATTCACGCCGGATGAGCACTTCGACGCCATCCGCATCGGCATGGCTTCGCCCGAAAAGATCCGTTCGTGGTCTTTCGGTGAAGTGAAGAAGCCTGAAACCATCAACTACCGCACGTTCAAGCCCGAGCGCGACGGCCTGTTCTGCGCCAAGATTTTTGGTCCCATCAAGGACTACGAATGCCTGTGCGGCAAGTACAAGCGCCTCAAGCACCGTGGCGTGATCTGCGAAAAGTGCGGCGTTGAAGTCACGCAGACCAAGGTGCGCCGCGAGCGCATGGGCCACATCGACCTGGCCGCGCCTTGCGCCCACATCTGGTTCCTGAAGTCCCTGCCTTCGCGTCTGGGCCTGGTGCTGGACATGACGCTGCGCGACATCGAACGCGTGCTGTACTTTGAAGCCTACGTGGTGACCGACCCTGGCATGACCCCGCTGAAGAAGTTCAGCATCATGTCCGAGGACGACTACGACGCCAAGCGCAAGGAATACGGCGACGAATTCATCGCCAAGATGGGCGCCGAAGGCATCAAGGACCTGCTCGAATCCATCGACATCGACCTGTCGATCGAGCGCCTGCGCGGTGACTTGACCGGCTCCGAAGTCAAGGTCAAGAAGAACGCCAAGCGCCTGAAGGTGCTCGAAGCGTTCAAGAAGTCGGGCATCAAGCCCGAGTGGATGGTGCTGGAAGTACTGCCCGTGCTGCCCCCGGACCTGCGTCCGCTGGTGCCGCTGGACGGCGGCCGTTTCGCCACGTCCGACCTGAACGACCTGTACCGCCGCGTCATCAACCGCAACAGCCGTCTGCGCCGTCTGCTGGAGCTGAAGGCCCCTGAAATCATCGCCCGCAACGAAAAGCGGATGCTGCAGGAAGCCGTGGACTCGTTGCTGGACAACGGCCGCCGTGGCAAGGCCATGACGGGCGCCAACAAGCGCGCTCTGAAGTCCCTGGCCGACATGATCAAGGGCAAGTCGGGCCGTTTCCGCCAGAACTTGCTGGGCAAGCGCGTGGACTACTCCGGTCGTTCCGTGATCACCGTGGGCCCAACGCTCAAGCTGCACCAGTGCGGTCTGCCCAAGCTGATGGCCCTGGAGCTGTTCAAGCCCTTCATTTTCTCGCGCCTCGAAGCCATGGGCATCGCGACGACGATCAAGGCTGCCAAGAAGGAAGTCGAATCCGGCACCCCCGTGGTGTGGGACATCCTGGAAGAGGTCATCAAGGAACACCCCGTGATGCTGAACCGTGCGCCTACGCTGCACCGTTTGGGTATCCAGGCGTTCGAGCCCATCCTGATCGAAGGTAAGGCCATCCAGCTGCACCCGCTCGTTTGCGCGGCCTTCAACGCCGACTTCGACGGTGACCAGATGGCTGTCCACGTACCGCTGTCGGTGGAAGCGCAGATGGAAGCCCGCACGCTGATGCTGGCCTCCAACAACGTGCTGTTCCCCGCGTCGGGCGAACCCTCCATCGTTCCTTCGCAGGACGTGGTGCTGGGCCTGTACTACGCCACCCGTGACCGCATCAACGGCAAGGGTGAAGGCCTGGTGTTTGCTGACACCGGTGAAGTGCAGCGTGCCTTGGACGCTGGCCAGGTCGAACTGGCTGCCAAGATCACGGTGCGCATGACCGAGTGGACCAAGAACAAGGAAACGGGCGAATTCGTGCCTTCGACCTCGCTGGTGGAAACCACTGTGGGCCGTGCATTGTTGTCCGAGATCCTGCCAAAGGGCCTGCCGTTTTCCAACATGAACAAGGCGCTCAAGAAGAAGGAAATCTCGCGCCTGATCAACGTGTCCTTCCGCAAATGCGGTCTGAAGGAGACGGTGGTGTTTGCCGACAAGCTGCTGCAAAACGGCTTCCGTTTGGCCACGCGCGCCGGTATCTCGATCGCCATCGACGACATGCTGGTGCCGCCGCAAAAGGCCGGCATCATTGAGCGCTCCGAGAAGGAAGTCAAAGAGATCGAACAGCAATATGTGTCCGGTCTGGTGACGTCTGGCGAGCGCTACAACAAGGTGGTGGATATCTGGGGCAAGGCCGGCGACGAAGTGTCCAAGGTGATGATGGCCCAGCTGTCCAAGCAGAAGGTCATGGACCGCCACGGCAAGGAAGTGGACCAGGAGTCCTTCAACTCCATCTACATGATGGCCGACTCCGGTGCCCGCGGCTCTGCTGCCCAGATCCGTCAGGTGGCCGGTATGCGGGGTCTGATGGCCAAGCCAGACGGCTCGATCATCGAGACACCCATTACCGCGAACTTCCGCGAAGGTCTGAACGTGCTGGAGTACTTCATCTCCACCCACGGTGCCCGTAAGGGTCTGGCCGACACGGCGCTGAAGACCGCTAACTCCGGTTACCTGACCCGCCGTCTGGTCGACGTGACGCAGGACTTGGTCGTGACCGAAGAGGATTGCGGCACTTCCAATGGTTCGCTGATGCGCGCCATCGTCGAAGGCGGTGAAGTGATCGAGTCGCTGCGCGAACGTATCCTGGGCCGTACGGCGGCTGAAGACGTGCTGCACCCCGAAAACCGCGCGGTGCTGGTCGAAGCCGGCGTGATGCTGGACGAAGACCTGATCGAAGAGCTGGAAGCTGCCGGCGTGGACGAAGTGAAGGTGCGCACGGCCCTGACCTGCGAAACCCGCTACGGCCTGTGCGCCAAGTGCTACGGCCGCGACTTGGGCCGCGGTGGCCTGATCAACCTCGGCGAAGCCGTGGGTGTGATCGCCGCCCAGTCCATCGGCGAACCCGGCACGCAGCTGACCATGCGTACGTTCCACATCGGTGGTGCCGCTTCGCGTGCTGCCATCGCTTCGAGCGTGGAAGCCAAGTCCAACGGCGTGATCGGCTTCAACGCCACGATGCGCTACGTGAGCAACACCAAGGGCGAGCTGGTGGTGATTGCGCGTTCGGGTGAAATCATCATCCAGGACGAGCATGGCCGCGAGCGCGAGCGCCACAAGGTGCCTTACGGCGCGACGCTGACGGTGAAGGCCGACCAGCAGATCAAGGCCGGCACGATCCTGGCCAACTGGGATCCGCTGACCCGACCCATCATCACCGAGTTCGCCGGTCAGACCAAGTTCGAAAACGTCGAAGAAGGCCTGACGGTGGCCAAGCAGGTCGATGAAGTGACCGGCCTGTCCACGCTGGTGGTGATCGATCCGAAGCGCCGCGGTGCCGCCAAGGTCGTTCGTCCTCAGGTGAAGCTGATCGACGCCCAGGGCAACGAAGTGAAGATCCCTGGCACTGACCACTCGGTGACCATCGGCTTCCAGGTCGGCGCCCTGATCCAGGTGCGTGACGGCCAGGACGTGGGCCCTGGCGAAGTGCTGGCGCGTATTCCGGTCGAAGGCCAGAAGACCCGCGACATTACCGGCGGTCTGCCCCGCGTTGCCGAGCTGTTTGAAGCCCGTACGCCCAAGGACAAGGGCACGCTGGCCGAGATGACCGGTACCGTCTCGTTCGGCAAGGAAACCAAGGGCAAGGTGCGCCTGCAGATCACCGACCCAGAAGGTCGCGTGTTCGAAGAGCTCGTGCCCAAGGAAAAGAACATCCTGGTGCACGAAGGCCAGGTGGTGAACAAGGGCGAATCGATTGTGGACGGCCCGGCCGACCCACAAGACATCCTGCGTTTGCTGGGTATCGAGGAGCTGTCGCGCTACATCGTTGATGAAGTGCAGGACGTGTACCGCTTGCAAGGCGTGAAGATCAACGACAAGCACATCGAGGTGATCGTTCGCCAGATGCTGCGCCGCGTCGTGGTCGAGAACGTTGGCGAGTCGAACTACATTGCCGGCGAGCAAGTCGAGCGCTCCGAGATCCTCAACACCAACGAGGCTCTGCAGGCCGAGGGCAAGATCCCCGCGACCTACAGCAACCTGCTGCTGGGTATCACGAAGGCATCGTTGTCCACCGACTCGTTCATCTCGGCCGCTTCCTTCCAGGAAACGACCCGCGTGCTCACCGAGGCTGCCATCATGGGCAAGCGCGACGAGTTGCGTGGCCTGAAGGAAAACGTGATCGTGGGCCGCTTGATCCCCGCCGGTACGGGTCTGGCCTACCACCAAGCACGCAAGGCCAAGGACGCCATGGACGACGCCGAGCGCCGCGCCATCGCCGAAGCCGAAGCCGCCGAAATGGCAGCCCAGTCGGACGCCTCGGATGTGGACAGTGGCAGCGTCACTGCCACCGACGCAGCGGCAGACTGATAGAAAACAGCAAGGCCTGCTCAGGCCCTGCTGCGGTCGCCACAGCGCCCCCGTCCTGTCCCAGGCAGGCCGGGGGCGTTTTTGATGGGCGTGTGTCTTTTCACTGCCCGTCGTTTGTTTCAATCTTCTGCTTTTCGGGCCGAAACGGGTGTAGCCGCACCTGCTTTGGCAACTGCGCATGTTGTGGTCATCGCCCCTTTTCTGGATTGCTTTTGCCGTCTTTCTGTTCTGGGCCCTGGGGGCCTACAACCGTCTGATGCGCCTGCGCTCGGCCGTTGTTCAGTCGTTCGGCAGTTTTGACGCGCACATGGTGCGGCTGGTGGCCTTGCTCGGCGAGTTCGGGGCGGCGCAGACGGTACAGCGCGGCAGCCTGCTGGCCGATGGGGGTGCGCAAGAGCTGGCCGCGCTGCAGGGTGCCGTGACGCAACTCAGTGCATCGCTGGCTGTGGCACGCGCCCGCCCATTGCAGGGCGATGCGGTGGCCGCGTTGGCGGCTGCCCGTGAGGTGCTCCGTGCGACTTGGGCCACGGCCTTGCAGAAGCTGCTGGCCGACCCTGCGCAGCCAGCGCCGCTGGCTTTGGGGGACGATACCGACGTAGCCCCGACGACTGCGCCTGTGGTGCTGTCCGTGTGGCAGGTTCGCTGGGAGGAGCATGCCGTCCAGAACGAGCAGGCGATTCGCGTGTTCAATGAGGCCGTGGTGCAGTACAACGCTGCCATTGCCCAGTTCCCGGCCCGCCTGCTGGCTTGGGTGTTCGGCTTCAAGGCGGCGCGTGCGCTGTAACCCGTTTTCAGTATCACGATGACTTCACCTCCCCACAATCGCTCCCGCCATGCGGGTGGCAATGCGCCACGCCCTGTGCGCGCAGGCTCCGGCCCGTCTCTGCGAGCGGGTTTTGCTGCGGTTCCGCCGGGTGCAGCGCCCTCGTCGGGTGCCACGCCCGTTCCCCTTTGGCGCTTGCTGACGGCGGTGGCGGGCGCCTTGCAGGCGATCCGGGGTGGGCAATCGGGCACGGCAGCGCTGGCGGCGGTGGACACGGCCTTGCGCCCTGGCGTGCAGGCCCTGCTGTTTCAGGTACTGCGCCAGGCTGGGCGGGCCGAGGCCCTGCGCCGACAGCTGGCCGCCCGCGCTCCCGCACCCGCCGCCGATGCCCTGCTGTGCAGTGCACTGGCGCTTTGCTGGGACCCGCAGGCCTCGCCCTATGAGCCCTTCACTCTGGTGAACCAGGCGGTGGAGGCAGCCAAGCACCACCCGGGCACACGCGCGCAGGCTTCGTTCATCAACGGCTGCCTGCGCCGCTTTCTGCGCGAGCGCGACGCCCTGGTGGCTGCCACCGACAACGACCCCGTGGCGCGCTGGAATCACCCGGCATGGTGGGTGCAGCGCCTGCGCAAGGACCACCCCCAGCATTGGGAGCAGATCCTGCAGGCCAACAATGCCCACGCACCCATGGTGTTGCGGGTTAATGAACAAAAGTGCACGGTAGTGCAGTATCTGTCTGCCTTGAATGCTATTGTTTTGGGAGCAATCGCGGTGGGCCAGCACGGCGTCGCCCTACGCCAGGCGGTGCCCGTGCAGTCGCTGCCACACTTTGCTGAGGGCTGGGTGTCGGTGCAAGACGCCGCCGCCCAACAGGCAGCTCCTTTGCTGCTCCAAGGGCTGGACCTGAGCCAGCCCCTGCGAGTGCTCGACGCCTGTGCCGCCCCCGGCGGCAAGACGGCGCACCTGCTGGAGATGGCAGGGCCGCAGTCTCCCCTGCAGGTCACGGCACTGGAGATCGATGCCACGCGTAGCGCGCGTATTGGTGAAACCTTGCAGCGGCTGGGGCTGACGGCCCAGGTTTTGGTGGCCGATGCCGCGCGCCCGCAAGACTGGTGGCAGTCGCAGTGTGGCGGTGCGTTGTTCGACGCCATCCTGCTCGACGCACCGTGCACAGCGTCCGGCATCGTGCGGCGCCACCCGGACGTGCGCTGGCTGCGCCGGGAGTCCGACATCGCCCAGCTGGCTGCCCTGCAGGCTGCCCTGCTCAAGGCCCTGTGGCCGCTGTTGCGTCCCGGCGGGCGCCTGCTGTATTGCACTTGCTCCGTCTTCCGGGCCGAGGGCGATGCCCAGGTGCAAACGTTTCTTGCACACAACACCGATGCGCAATTGCTGCCTTCGCCGGGCCATTTAATTCCCGGCAACACGGACAAGGGCGGGGCTGTCCCGGACAATCTGAGCGGTGACCACGACGGCTTTTTTTACGCACTGTTGCAAAAATCGGCGCAATGAGCCCGGTAGGGCCCATTGGTTGCTCGTGTGTGTGTGCATGTGGCTCCTTTGGGTGGGCATGTTCTGCCTGGCGCCACAGGCCTCGGCCGCGCAAGCCGCTTCCACCGAAGTTGGCGACCTGCGGCTGGACCGCGGTGATGACGGCCTGTATCTGAGTGCCACCCTGCAGTTTGAACTCCCCGATCTGGCCGAGGACGCCCTGCAAAAAGGCATTCCCATGTTCTTCGTGGCCGATGCTCAGGTACTGCGTGACCGCTGGTACTGGTCGGACCGGCAGGTGGCCGAGACCACAAGATACTTCCGCCTGAGCTACCAGCCGCTCACCCGCCGGTGGCGCCTGAACATCTCTTCGACACCCTTTACCAACAGCGGCCTGGGGGTCGTGCTGGGTCAAAACTTTGACAACTATGCCGATGCCCTTTCGGCTATTCAGCGGTTTTCACGCTGGAAGATCGCTGAACGCGATGTGATCGAGTCTGATGCTGTGCATACGGTGAACTTCCGCTTCCGCCTGGACATGTCCCAACTGCCGCGACCCTTCCAGATCGGCGCAGTCGGCCGGTCGGGCTGGAATCTGCTGGTCTCCCGCAGCCAGCGCTTGGGCGCAGAACCCGCCAAGTGAGCACTTCCCCCCCATCCACCGGCGTTTCGGCATCGACCCACGCCACGGCCCGCCAGTCCCGCGCAGTGCGCTGGGCCGTGGGCGTCGGCGCGGCCATCATGTCGGCCATCGGCTTGGTGCTGCTGTTCTTGCTGACGCTGGCCACCAACAATCGCGTGCTGTACGAGCGCAACTACGCCTGGCTGTTTGGCGTCAACGTGTTTGTGGCGTTGCTGCTGCTGCTGGTGCTGGGCTGGGTGGCGGTGCGCCTGGGCTTGCGCTTGCGCAAGGGGCGCTTTGGCAGCCGCCTGCTCGTCAAGCTGGCAGCCATTTTTGCGCTGGTGGGGCTGATGCCGGGGCTGCTGATCTATGTGGTGTCTTACCAGTTCGTCACGCGCTCCATCGAAAGCTGGTTCGACGTGAAGGTGGAGGGGGCGCTGTCCGCGGGTGTCAACCTGGCCCGTGTGTCGCTCGATTCGCTGGCCACGGACATGGCGGCCAAAACCCGCAATGCCAGCACCCAGGTGGCTCAGGTGCCCGATGCCGCTGCGGGCCTGGTGCTGGAGCGCATTCGCGACCAGCTGGGCGCGACCGACGTGGTGCTCTGGAACGCGTCCGGCCAGGCAGTGGCCAGCGCGGGGCAGTCGCGGTTCAGCCTCAACCCGGAGCGGCCGGGCGCCGCCTCGCTGCGCACCGCGCGCCAGCAGCGCGCCACGGCGCAGATTGAAGGGTTGGACGACATTGCCGACCCTGCATCCGCGCAGAACGCGCGGGTCAAAGTGTTGGCGCTGGTCAGCAGCCCCAGCGTGGGCCTGTTGATGGAGCCGCGCTATCTGCAGGCCACCTTGCCCCTGCCGCCGGCTCTGGTGGCCAATGCCATCGCCGTGCAGGAAGCCAACCGCGAATACCAGGAGCGTGCGCTCGCCCGGGGCGGGCTGCGGCGCATGTATGTGGGCACGCTCACGCTGAGCCTGTTCCTGGCCGTGTTCGGAGCCGTCTTGTTGGCCGTGCTGCTGGGCAACCAGCTGGCGCGGCCCCTGCTGGTGCTCGCCGAAGGGGTGCGCGAGGTGGCGGCTGGCAACCTGAGCCCCAAGGCCGCGCTGCAGAGCAAGGACGAGCTGGGCGGCCTCACGCGCTCGTTTGCATTGATGACGCAGCAACTGGCAGACGCGCGCCAGGCGGTGGAGCAGAGCATGGGCGAGGTCGATGCCTCGCGCGCCAACCTGCAGACCATCCTGGACAACCTCACGGCGGGCGTCATCGTGCTGGACGCGCAGGGACTGATCCGCTCGTCCAATCCGGGCGCTACCCGCATCCTGCGCGCCCCCATGGCTGCGTACGAGGGGCGGCCATTGTCCGAAGTGCCTGGGCTTGCCGAGTTTGCCGCGTCCGTCCAAGGCCATTTCGATGCGTTTCTGGGGGACCATGAACGCCATGGCCTAGACCATTGGCAGCAGCCGTTTGAGCTGCATGCCTCCTCCGGCGGCGCCGGACAGCACGCTACCAGCCTGGTCGCGCGGGGGGCCGAGCTGCCCGATGCCACCCGACTGTTGGTTTTTGACGACATTTCGGAGATCGTTTCCGCCCAGCGCGCGCAGGCTTGGGGCGAGGTGGCGCGCCGGCTGGCGCACGAAATCAAGAACCCGCTGACCCCTATCCAGCTCTCCGCCGAGCGGCTTGAAATGAAGCTCTCGGGCAAGCTGCCAGACGCGGAGCAAGCCATCCTCGCCAAGTCCGTCAAGACCATCGTCGATCAAGTCGATGCAATGAAGCGGCTGGTCAACGAGTTCCGCGATTACGCCCGTCTGCCCGCTGCAGAACTGCATGCGCTGGACCTCAACGCACTGGTCGCCGACGTGCTTCATTTATATGGCGCAGAAAACGCCACCGTGCCTGTAGAAGCCGAGCTGGACCCGCGTTGCCCCTGGATTGCGGGCGATGCGCAGCAGTTGCGGCAGGTCGTGCACAACCTGCTGCAGAACGCCCAGGACTCCACCGAGCAGGCCCGCGCCGGGGCTTCCGAGCCGGTGCCGCCGGTGCGCATCAGCACCCGCTGGAGCGAATCGTCACGCCGCGTCCGGCTCACGGTATCGGACAGTGGCGGGGGCTTTCCGTCGCACATCCTGCAGCGCGCTTTCGAGCCCTATGTCACCACCAAACCGCGAGGCACCGGCCTGGGTTTGGCCGTGGTCAAAAAGATCGCAGATGAGCACGGCGCGCGCATCGAACTGTCCAACCGTACCGAAGACGGCGTGGTCCGCGGCGCCCAAGTGTCGTTATCATTCGCCCCTGAACCAGCGGTGGCGTCATAACAACACCGCCCCGCAGTACCCCCAAGGCGCTTCAACACACATGGCAAACATTCTGGTGGTCGATGATGAGCTCGGCATTCGTGACCTGCTGTCGGAAATCCTGAACGATGAAGGTCACAGCGTAGACCTCGCAGAAAACGCCACCCAGGCCCGAGCGGCCCGGGCGGGCAACGCCTATGACCTGGTGCTGCTGGACATCTGGATGCCCGATACCGATGGCGTCTCTTTGCTCAAGGAATGGGCCACCGCCGGCGTGCTGACCATGCCGGTCATCATGATGAGTGGCCACGCCACCATCGACACGGCGGTAGAGGCCACGCGCATCGGCGCCTTCTCGTTCCTCGAAAAGCCCATCACCCTGCAAAAGCTGCTCAAGGCCGTGGAGCAGGGTCTTGCCCGCAACGCCGCCCACCAGGCTGCGCCCGTGGCTGCCGTGGCCGCGCCCGCTAGCGCGCCGGCCGACCCGACCTTCTCGCAGCTGCCTGCCGTTTCGGCGGTGATGGCCGGGGTGGACCCCGGCCCGCACGCCCACCAGGGCTTCGACCTGGACCGCCCCTTGCGCGAAGCGCGCGACGGTTTTGAGAAGGCTTACTTTGAGTTCCACCTGGCCCGCGAAGGCGGCTCCATGACCCGCGTGGCCGAAAAGACCGGCCTGGAACGTACCCACCTGTACCGCAAGCTGCGTCAGCTGGGCGTGGACCTGGGGCGCGGCAAGCGCGGCTGAACAATTAATTTGTGCCTTTGGCCGGAAGCGCTGATTTTTCTGGCTATAATTTGAGGCTCAGGCCCGGTAGCTCAGTCGGTAGAGCAGAGGATTGAAAATCCTTGTGTCGGTGGTTCGATTCCGCCCCAGGCCACCAGTAAGCATGCGCCCCAGCGCCCGAAAGGGTTCTGGGGCGTTTCTACATTTCCGCGCGCATTTCTACAAAAAGCGGAATTGGGATGGGCTCTAGATCAAGCCTTGTGCCTCGCGCAGGTGAGCCGCAGAGAGCGGCATCATCCTTTTCTCCAACGCCTCAATCAGTTCGTCGGCGGAGCGCGGAGGGTTTTTCCAGCGCGCACGCATCATCTTGATGGCTTCGAGGGCGCTCAATTCTTGGAGCTGGAGCTGGTTCATCACGAAGTCGTCCGGGTGCTGAACCTCAATGCCGTGAGGGGCCAAGACCGATAGAGGGAAGTCCTTGGTGTTGAACGTGACAATTGCATCGGCATGGCCCGCGATCGCTGCAGCCAAGACGTGTTGATCCTTAGGATCAGGCAGCGTGATACAGCCCACGAGGGGCTGATAGTTCTGGACCAAACAATCTGGGATCGCTCGGTTCATCGCGGCCACGATGGCTGGTAATTTGCTTGCGTACTCCGGTTTGTCTTGGGCCAGGTTGCGCGTCCATTCTTCATGAATCGCATCGGTCCATCGGGCGTGATACAGGCCCGCTGCAGCTAGGCTGAGCAAGAGATCACGAACGAGAGTCGGATACAGCGTGTTGGCATCCAAGATCGCCGTGTAACGTGCTGAGCCTGCCATTCAAAATTCCATTCCTAGGTCTTCTGACAGGTCTGTCAGCTCTTGAAGAGCGGCAGCGGTGTTCGTCCGTTGCTCAGCTTTGTAACGCTGGAGTTCAGCGTACTCAATGCGCCGATGCCGATTGACCTTGTGGCACTTCAATCGACCGGCCTCAATCTCCTTGATGACGAAGGGGCGCGAGACGTTGAGGAAGGCTGCTGCCTCTTGGGTTGTCAGCTCGTGCCTTTGAGGCATGAGGACGATGGGCTGCTGCTGGGCCATTCTCTTCAGAACTTCGGCGAAAAATCGCAGGGCCTGTGGAGGAAGCACCAGCGCCGGTGCGTCTGTCTCTTTGCCGCCCTCATCGACCAGCACGATGCGTGGCGCATTCGAGTGATCTAGGGCTGTAGTGAGGCAGCGATAGGCCACCTTGGCCATTTCCGCGTCCTCTTCGCTCACTACTGGATCAAGCAGGTCTGGCGCTTTCATTTGGTTCTCCTTGGGGTGCTCAGAAAAGACTTTGAGTCATTTTATGCATATTCGCATTATTCGAATCAATCGAATTAAACGAAGTTCCCCTGAGCGTGATCTGCACGTATCCAACCAAGAGGGTAGCTACCGGAGGGGTCTTACGCGCTCTCCCACTCGACTTTTCACATAGTGCTCTGTCATCTCCCGATTCTTGTGCGCCAGCAGCTTCTGCGAGTGTGCAAGGTCGCCCGTGTCGGTCGCAGCCTTCGCCCGGATATCCCGGAACTGAAAATCCACCTTCGCCAGCGTGCGCGCCTTGTCAAAGCGCGAGCGCAGCGCCCCCTGGCTGAGCGGCTGGCCGTTCTCGTCCTGAATCAGAAACGCGCTGATGGCCTTCCGGGGCCGCTGGTTGATGCGTTCGATCACGGCGGCCAGCTCGCCCGTTATCTCGATGCCCAGGCGTGCTCCGGTCTTGTTCTGCACGATCCACAAGGCGCCGTCCCGAATGTCGGTGCCCTTGATCTTGAGCACATCGGCGGGGCGCTGGCCGGTGAGCAGGGCAATGTCCATGGCGTCCACCACAGTGCAATGCGCGTTGGCCCGCACGCGGTCGAATTCCTCGTCGGTGACATAGCGAGAGCGCCCAGTTTCCTTGAAGCCCTTCACGCCCTGGCAGGGGTTCTGCGCGGTGGTGAAACCCCATTCCCTGGCCTTGTTGAAGATGTGCGAGAACAGGGCCTTCTCGCGGTTGGCGCGCACCTTTGCCACCTGGCCGCGCAGGTCCATGTACTGGCGGATGTGCATGGGGGCGATGGCCTCGATTGGCATGTGGCCGAACACGCGCAGCAGGTTGGCAAGTTCCTTGTCGTTGTCGCGCCTGGTCTGCACGCTCTTGGTGGAGAACACCTCGCGCACGTACCGCCTGGCCACCACTGAAAAAAGCCGGGTCGATTCGTCTTCCCGCACCCCTTCACGCTGTGCCCAGAGGCGCAGAGCTTCGGCGCGGTCGTTGGAGAGTTTGGTCCACACGCGGGGCAAGGTGCCGCTGACGTGATACCAGACGTTGCCCTTGCGGTGAAAGCGCGGGGGATCATCAAAGTTGGATTGCCTACGCCGACCCATTACGCCCCCTGCAGCGCCCTGAAATTGGGCTGGTAGCTCTGTTCCTCGGGAGCCCCGCAACCCAGCATCTTTTCTGCGTATTTGCGGGCCACGATGGCCTGACGATTGCCGTTGATCTCGAAACGCCAGCCCTTGGTGCGCAGCCACTCCACTTGCCTTTTTGGGGTCTTGAACCCGGTGAGCGTGCTGAGTTCATCGGCGGTGAGAAAGAGCGGCGAGTCCACGGTCCCCCCCTCAGCGGCGAGCAGCAGCGCGCGTGCGTTCCAATGCCTGCATGGCCTGTGTGGCGCGTGGCGAAACGGGTGCGGGGGGCGCGTTCTGGATGGGCGCAGAGGCTTCGAGAGGCAAAGGCAGTGCGGCATCGGCATCGAAGGTTGGAGGCTGCTGGTGGCCGAGGTCGGGCAGCTCTTCAAAAAGTGGTTCATTGGCTGAGCCCGCATGCATGGCACGAAGCCCCGTGATGATGTCTTTGGCCTTCTGGTACTGGTCCTGCAGGATGCAGACCTGCCGGTACAGCAGGCGGATTTCGTTCACCTGCTCAGTGAAAATTTGGGAGCGGCCGTATTGCGACTCCCAGAAGAGAGCCAGTACAGCAGCGCGCGGGGGCCTGCCTTCAGACAGCCACCGATAAACAGTGCGTTCCGTGACGCCCAGGTGCTTGCGAACGCGCTGGACTCCCCCCAGCTCATCAATGAACATGCGCAGCAGCTCGGGCCCGTAGATGTCTTTGGGTGCGTGGAAGAACATGGGAAACCTCGTTTCGTGGCCGCTGGTGGCCTACATGGGGTAAGCTGCCAGGGCCGATCACGGATAGGGTTTTGTGGTTTGGTGGGCGCTCATGTGTTGCTGCACGTGAGCGCTTTTTTTATTCCGACTCGGGCAGCTTGAATGGCTGCTGGAACTTGGCTTTCACCAGCGTCACAGTGGCTGTGCCATCTTTTCCCGGCCTGGTCTTGGTCGTGATGTCGTAGATGGCCGGGGCGCCGTAGTGCTTGATGTCGTTGAACACCTCGTCGCTGATGGCAACCTTCATCGGCTTGTCGCCTACCGCGTTGGGTGTCTCGACCTGGGTGTCGCTGATGAAATAGACGTTGGCGCCCTTGATGATTTCGCCGGTTTTTTCGCTGGTGAATTCGTACCGGTCGGCACGCAATACGAGAACGGTTTCGCTCATGATGATTTCCTTGGGGAAGATGGCCTTACGCGGCCAGTTGGAGTAGTCCGCTTCGGTAGTCGAAGGCGGGTCTTTCGCGCACCAGGCTGGTACAGCGCCTGGCGTTTGCACGAACGGGGGAGAAATCAGCGGGCAGCATTTGCCCCTGACGCTCAATGAGTTGCATGTCGGTGGCGAGCCAGGACACGCCCGCTTCTTCGAGGTGTTTGCGAAGGCGGTAGAAGGTCGGTCGAGTGACGCGCTTCTTCATGTCTTCTTCGCCATGGGTGGCAAGACCCAGCCAGAAACCGTGCAAGCGGGCGGCCAGCTCCGGTGAGTGAAGGGCTTCTACGCGATCCCGCACTGCCAGGCTGGAACGGACCACGTTCACACCATCACGACCCTCACGCATCAGGCGGGCAATTTCCTTGTCGAAGACGGCTTGCAGATAGTCGGTGGTGACCTCGCGCACCTTGGGCTTGTGGCCGAAGTCGTAGTCCAGCTTTTCTGCATGGACTTCCACCTCGGCGCGCAGGCGGTTGTTTGCAAGGCGCTGGATGGCCGCAACCTTGCGATATGCCTGCCGTTGGGCCCAATCTGGGGCGGCGTCGCGCGGCTTGTTTTCCTGAAAGAAGTTGCGCAGCACCCAGGCCAGGCGCTTGCGGTCGTTCTTCTGGAACTCGGGCCCCTTGTGGTACAGCTTGATCGTTGTGGTGGTGCCCGGCACGAAGATCGACTCGTTGCCGTATTTCTGCATCTTCCGGCGCGGGAAGGCCACGTGGTAGATGCCCTCGAAGAACTCCTGCACCGCCTGGTAGGGCAACTGGAAAGACTCGGCCCAGTCCACACGCTGCACGGTCCAATTGCCGGTGTGAGGCAGTTCAATGCCCATGAGCTGCTGCAGCAGCGTGCGCACGTTCTCGCAGGCTGTTTGCATGTCCTCGATCACCCCATAGACGTTCTGGCCGTGCATGGCCTTGGGGACTGAGCACTCGACGATCAGATAGGGCGGGCTAGGGTGCCATTCGGGCTTGCCGCTCTTGGACTTCTGGCAGTCCTCGTACATGGGTTTGACCATGATGCGTGAGTCGTAGGAGCCCTTGAGGTTGGTGCGGGTGACCTCCCACAGCAGCTCCCCGGTTTCGTTGAGCACCTGGCAGTAGCTCTGTCCCTGGGCTTTGACCTTGTCCACGATGTTGCGGGCCATGTAAGGGCTTTTGATCCGTACCGTATCGAGTCCCATGAGCTGCTGCGCTTCGCTGGCTGCTGTCTCACTCATGAGACTCATACGGGGTGTTACTGCCCGTGAAGGGGAAAATTTGTGCCGTTGCACGGGTGGCCTCCTGTGGTCGTTGGGGTGCGGCCTTTGCGCCAGAAAATGGACGGCGATGCAGGCCCGTGGCGGGCTGTGTGGGCGCGCGATGCAATGCGCGGGTGGTGGGGGTGGTCCACCAGGCGAAGGTGGGCTGTGCGGGCTTCTGGCTCATACCTTCACCCAGGGCCACAGCAGCGCGAGCTGCACGGGCTTGATGAACAGGAAGATGCCCTCGTGGTCGATAGAGAACGAGAAAGGGCCGGTGTTGGCCGAAGGGTTGGAGAGCACGTACCAATCGAGCTTGGCAACGCCCAAATCGAGTTTGACCATGATTCAGAGCCTCTGTGTGAGGTGTTGATGGGGTGACCTGGGCTGGGTCTGCGGCGGGGCGCTGTGGCCCTGCGTCCAGCCCGCTGCGTGTGATGAAAACCGTGCGGGGGTCTTGCCATGTCAGGAGAAAACCGGCAGCGCGCCAGACGGCCACATAGCCATCGAAGCACTGCAGCAAGCGGAAGCGCTTGCAAACGCCGTTGGGAAGGGTGGCCGTGGCGATGAAAGGCGAAGGGGGCGCGGCGGTCGTGCTCATGCCTCAGGCCTTTCGTTTGGGGCTGGCGATGGCCGCCAAAACGCGGGGCTCCAGCTCATTCATGCCTGGCGTGTCCAGGGTGCCCAGCAGGGCGAGGCGAACGGCCTTCAATGCAGCCCAAAGATTGGGCAGCGCGCCCAGCTTGATTTCGGCGGCGTCCTGGCCGTCGCGCAGCATGCGTTCCAGAACCTCATTGGCGGCATCGTTCAGCTCGTAGAGCTGTTCTTGGGAAAGGGTGAGCAACGGCATGTCAGGCTTCCATGGGGGTGAAGCGAGCGGGGAACTGGCAGGCGCACGCGGTGGCGCTGGCAGTGCTGGGCGCGAGCGCCCTGATGGACGTGGTTCCCTCCTCCCCCGCATGCACTGGCGTGCAAGCGGGTGCCCCGGTCGGCGCCTTGTGGCGCCACGTCTGGGCAGGGCGGGGGGATGCGCAGGCACCCTGTTTGGCATTGAAAGGGGCCGCCTGGCTGCTGCGTGCGTGTTGGCCGCCGCTACTGCGCGTAGGCCAGTCGGTGCCCGCTGCTGTCTGCGCGACCGCCGCAGACGCAACAGGCCCGAAACCCGCATCAGAACTGGGTTTTGACGGTTCTGACCGCATCAAAATCACCGTCCGGTGGTCTGATTGCGTGCTGTCGGATCGCTCTTGGACGCAAGCGCCAGCATCAAAAGCAGTCCGATAACGCCGGCGGCCAGGGCTGCGCCCTTGCCAGAGCCGGCGACCATCGAGATAGGGGTGGTGAAGGTGTTCATGCTGCCTCCGCTTCGGCATCGGCAGGGTCAGCCTCGGGCAGCAGATCGGCCAGTGGCGATGCCGCCAGGTAGCCCGAGAGCCAGTCCCCCATGGTCTTGGGCTGGGCACCTTCTGGCAACTTGCGGGCGATGTTCCGGCCCTGCAGCATCAGGATGGCCACGTAGTTCAAGGCCAGCAGCGCGAAGATTTCGCGGATTGCGTTCTCGGTGGCTTCCGAGAATTCGCCACCGAAAAATCCACCCGTGGCGAACTCGGTGTTCAGGATGTCGCCCACCTTGAGGCGGTTGGCCTCGATCAGGTCAGCGAGCTTTTCCGCCTGGGCTGCGGGCACATCCTCAGACAGCAGGATGGCAGGGCGCGTGATGCGCTTGACCATGCCGCCCAGGCCCTGCAGCAGGTCTTGGTCGCTGGTGTCCTGCGCTTCGGGGAAGTCCTGGCCCTGTTCCTTGTATTGGGCTTCGAGGTAGGTGCGCAGTTGGGCCTGCTGGGAGGCAGAGAGATTGCGGGTTTCGTTGCGGAACTCGCTGATGTAGGCCTTGGACAGGCCGGTCCCCTCTGCAATTGCCGCAACCGTTAGGTTGAGGTCTTTGGCTGCCTGGCGCAGCTGTTCGGGCGAAACGCCCTTCTTTGATGTGTTCATGTATGCCTCGTGTCAAAAACACCCACATGGGTGTAATTGAGACTTTATGGCATGGTTTTGAAAACGTCAAATTTATTTTTTTGCAGACCTGATGAAGTGAGCGTTGGGGGGAGCGGGTTGTAAAACTTTCTAAGAAAGGCGCTAGGTTGGATCGCCCCGATTCACCTTGTCGGTTTCGTCCGCTGCCGTGAGGATAGAGGCGGCGTACTTTCGAGCGACTTCTGTATCGACCAGCAGCTTCCCGTGAAGGGTGGCTTCAAATTTGCCCGTCGCCACAAAGAGATTGATGCCACTTTCGGCCTCTGCAGACCTGCGGCGCTCTACCGTTGCCTTCACTCCGTGTCTTGCCGTAGCGAGGGCATTGGCGAGTTGGTAGAAAGCTGCGCACTCGCTTGAGGAGAGAAGCGGGAGCAAAAATTCCAATCGAGTCTTGTAGTCAATTGGCTCAGCGGAAGTTGACTCCATCTTGTGGTGCCACGTCCGTTCAGGAAACGGGTTCTCATCTCCAAAAATGAGTCGGTTGGGACTGATTCGGAGGACTTGGCATAGCTGCTTGATCTCACGAGCTCCGGGAAAATTTCTTCCCGTTTCATATCCCTTGATGGCGGAAAGCGATACCTGACTGCGCGTTGCTAGCTCTGCCTGGGTGAGGCCAAGCAGCTCACGAGCCTTGATGATCTCGGAGCCAATGGTCTGTTTCTCTGCCTGAAGCTCGGGAGTGTCGTTGGTAGATCCTGCCATCGGCGCAGTCTATCGCACGGATGGGCTTGCGGTGCTTCTACAAATCGGAGGGGAGCGACGGATTCATGCGGCTCGACGTGGCACAATCCCGCTCCCTTTTGTAGAGGGCTTTTTCTTGTTGGCCGTTGCTGCGCAAGGATTTTTTGAGAGATTGAAAATCCTTGTGTCGGTGGTTCGATTCCGCCCCAGCCACCAAATAAAAGCCCTTGATTTGTAAGAATCAAGGGCTTTTTCAATTGCACGCTGCCAACGCGGGTCACGCCCGCACGGCTGGTGCCGTATGCCGCGGTCCTGCCGTTGCCTTGGTGCGGGCTGCCGTCGGCACCGCGCCGCATTCCTTGTTGTCTCTCCCCACATCTCCCATGCTCCTTCTGCAGGACACCACCCTTGGTATCGACTTTGGCACTTCCAATTCCGCGATGGCGGTGCGGCGGGGTGCGGGCCTGTCGCGAATGGTGGCACTGGAGGGGGATGCCCCCACGTTGCCCACGGCACTGTTCTTCAATGCGGAAGACCAGCGCACGCACTTTGGGCGCGATGCGGTGGCGCAGTACCTGGCGGGTACCGAGGGGCGGCTGATGCGCTCGCTCAAAAGCCTGCTGGGCAGTGCGCTCCTGCAGGACAAAACCGCAGTGCATAACCAGCTGGTCAGCTACCAGGACATCATCGGCCTCTTCTTGCGGATGCTGGCGCAAAAGGCCCGTGACGAGCTGGGTGGTATGCCCGCGCGGGTGGTGATGGGGCGGCCGGTGCATTTTGTGGACGGCGATGCCGCGCGCGATCAGCAGGCCGAAGACGCGCTGCGCCAGGCCGCGCTGTCTGCAGGGTTCGAGAACGTGAGCTTTCAGTTCGAGCCCATTGCGGCCGCGCTGGACTATGAGCAGCGCATCGACCGGGAGTCGCTGGTGCTGGTGGTGGACATTGGCGGCGGCACCTCGGACTTCACCGTGGTGCGCCTGGGCCCCGAGCGCATGGCCCGGGCCGACCGTAGCAGCGATGTGCTGGCCACCACCGGCGTGCACATCGGCGGCACGGACTTTGACCGGCGCCTGAGCCTGGACCTGCTCATGCCGCTGCTGGGCTTTCGCCACATCGGCCCGACGGGGCGCGAGGTGCCCAGCCGCGTGTTTTTTGACCTCTCGACCTGGCACCTGATCCAGTGGCTGTATTCGCCGCGCGCGCTGCGCGACGCGCAGAACTTGCGCACCGACTATGCCGATGCCGCGTTGCACGCCCGGCTGATGCGGGTGCTGAACGAGCGGCTGGGCCACCGCCTGGCCAACACGGTGGAGCAGGCCAAGATCGCGGCTTCGCTGGCCGATGCCGAGGCGCCCATGCCGCTGGATTGGGTCGAGGCCGGGCTCAGCGCAGCGGTTACGCCGCCCGGATTGGCGCAGTCCTTGGCGCAGCCGCTGGAACAGGTGGTGGCCTGCGCACGCGATTGCCTGCAGCTGGCGGGCTTGGGCGATGGGGGGGTGGATGCGATCTACCTGACCGGGGGCTCGTCGGCATTGCGGCCCTTGCGGCAGGCGCTGCGCACGGCCTTCCCGGCAACCCCGCAGGTGGAGGGCGATCTGTTTGGCGGGGTGGCTGCGGGCCTGGCGGTTTCGCGGTAGTGATGCACCCCAGATCGCTATCAATTAAATAGCTGACAGAGCATGTTGCACTAGCGCTACCGCCCGAAAACGCTCAAAACGCTGCTTAGAAGCATCTGGCGTCAGTCCTGCGCCCCGTCTTCGCGCTTCCACTCCAGCGCGGTGTCGTACAGCAGGTTGCGCGATGCGCCCGTGATCTCGGCAGCCAGGCGCACGGCGGTCTTCAGGGGCAGCTCGGCCAGCAACAGGCGCAGCACGCGGTGGCTGTCGCCCGCGTCGCTGACCACCGGCACCGGGTGCAGCAGCACCACAAACTCGCCGCGCGAGCGCTGGGGGGACCCATCCAGCCACGCGGTCAGCGCCTGTGCGGGCTGGGTGGTGACTTCTTCAAACTGTTTGGTCAGCTCGCGCGCCAGGGTGACGGGGCGCTCGCCCAGCACGGCCAGGGCCTGGGCCAGTTCGCCAATGCGATGGGGGGCTTCGAGCAGCACCACGCACCGGGGCTCGTGGGCCAGCTGCTGGGCAATCACGTTGGCACGTTCCGCGTTCTTGACGGGCAGGAAGCCTGCAAACACAAAGCCGCCATGCTCGGTGCTGTGGGCCACGGCGCCGGCCACGCTCAGTGCGGTGGTGATGCTGCTGGCGCCCGGCAGTGGCACGGCGCGCAGGCCTGCGGCCTGTACTGCCGCTACCAGACGTGCGCCAGGGTCGCTCACGCCGGGGGTGCCTGCGTCGCTCACATAGGCCACGCGCTGGCCTTGCTGCAGCCGGTGCACCACGTTCTGCGCGGCTTCGGCCTCGTTGTGCTGGTGCACGGCCAGCAACTGGCTGGCGCCCTTGTCGATGCCGTAGGCACGCAGCATGGACTGCGTATGGCGCGTGTCTTCGCAGGCCACCGTGTCGGCCAGTTGCAGCACGTGCAGGGCCCGCAGGGTGATGTCGGCCAGGTTGCCGATGGGCGTGGCCACCACGTACAGCGCGCCCTGCGGATAATGCTGCGCAGCGGCGGCGTCGTGCGCCGCGCTCTGGGCTGAAGCGAAAGATGCGCTCAATGAATTTCCTTGGAAAAAGACCACCCGACGTTGCCGCCCCAGGCGCTGCCAAAAAAGTCACCACGCGTGATCGAGGTAACGCTGCCGAGGATCAGGCATTGACCCATCTGCAGGCGGCCGGCCTGCAGCTGGCGGTGCGCAATTATCGGACGCCCGGGCGCGGCGGGGGTGAGATTGATCTGGTGATGCGCGACCGGGACGGCACCCTGGTGTTTGTGGAGGTGCGCAGCCGCACGCATGGCGGCTTTGGCGGCGCCGGGGCCAGCATCAGCGCGACCAAGCAGCAGCGCATCATCTTTGCCGCGCGGCACTACCTGATGCGCTTGCCGTCGCCACCGCCCTGCCGTTTTGACGTGGTGCTGGTGGAGGAGGGGGTGCAGTGGCTCAAGGCGGCGTTCGATGCGCAGTAGCGGCGGGCGACCCACTGGCCGCCAGCGCAATGCAGGTGGCTACCGTTTGCTACAAAAGCTGTAACACGCGGCGGGTATCATCGGGCCCTCATGCTTGAGCAACGCATCCAACAGCATTTCATCGACAGCGCCGACCTGAAGTACCAGGCCGCGCAAACCCTGAGCCACCCCATTGCCGCTGCCGTACAGGCCGTGCTGGCCTGCGTGACGAGCGGCGGCAAGGTGCTGGCCTGTGGCAACGGCCCGTCAGCCGCCGAGGCGCAGCAGTTCGCCGCTTTTTGTGTGGCCGGCTTTGAGCGCGAACGCCCCGAGCTGGCGGCGCTGGCGCTCACATCGGACAGCACGCTGCTCACGGCGGCTGTGGGCGGCACCGATGCCGCCCAGCAGTTTGCGCGCCAGGTGCGTGCGCTGGGCCAGGCGGGCGATGTGCTGCTGGCGCTCACCGTCCATGGCAACGACCCTAACCTGCTGGCTGCCGCCGAAGCCGCGCACGAGCGCGACATGACCGTGGTGGTGCTGGCAGGTCGCACCGGCGGCAAGCTCGCCGCCATGCTGCGGGAAACCGACGTCTTGATCAGCGTGCCCCACGACCGTGCGGCACGCGTGCGCGAAGTCCATACGCTGGTACTGCACTGCCTGAGCGACGGCGTGGACGCACAGTTACTTGGTGAACAGGAGATTCCACTATGAACCCAACAACCCTGAACCGCACCCGCCGCGTGGTGGGCACTGCCCTGGCTGCCGCCACGCTGGCGGCGGCACTATCGGCCTGCGCGCCCCTGATCGTCGGCGGCGCCGTGGTCGGTGGCGTGATGGCGGTAGACCGCCGCACGACAGGCACCCAGATCGAGGATGAGGGCATTGAGCTGCGCGCTGCCAACCGCATTCGCGAAGCGCTGGGCGACCGGGCCCATGTCAACGTGACCAGCTACAACCGCCAGGCGCTGTTGACCGGTGAAGTTGCCACGGCCCAGGACCGCCAAGCGGTGGAGCAGATGGTGTCACAGGTGGAGAACGTGCGTTCGGTCGTCAATGACCTGGCGGTGATGCCCCCCTCCACGCTGAGCCAGCGGTCCACGGACACCTTCATCACCGGCAAGGTGCGCGCGAGTCTGGTGGATGCGCAGGACATCTCGGCCAACTCCTTCAAGGTGGTGACCGAGCGCAACACGGTTTACCTGATGGGCCGTGTCTCGCAGCGTGAGGCCAACCGTGCCACGGACATCGCCCGTGGCGTGAGCGATGTGCGCAAGGTGGTGCGCGTGTTCGAGATCGTTTCGGAAGAAGAACTGCGTCGCATCGCGCCGCAGCCCGCGCCCGTTACCACCGATACCAAGCCTTCCGGGGGCTGAGGACGGCAGCATCAGACCGTAGGGTCCAAGTCCCAGGCCGCGTTGCGTGGCCTGGGACTTTTTCTTGAAGTGCAGCTATCGCCGTGCATGCTGCACGGGACTGGCGCAGCACCCGCAAATGCTCCCGAGGAGCCGCTGGTTGAGCCGTTGTGCCTTCCCTGGGGGGTGGCACCGCTGGCGCGGCTCAAGAGGCTATTTCAAGCGTTGGATCAGGCTGGACGTATCCCAGCGGTTGCCACCCATCTTTTGTACATCGGCGTAGAACTGGTCCACCAGCGCCGTCACGGGCACGCGCGATCCGTTGCGCTTGGCCTCATCCAGCACCAGGCCCAGGTCCTTGCGCATCCAGTCCACGGCAAAGCCAAAGTCGAACTTGCCGTCCACCATGGTCTTGCCACGGTTGTCCATCTGCCAGCTTTGCGCGGCGCCCTTGCCAATGACTTCCAGCACCTGCTTCATGTCCAGCCCGGCGTTCTGGCCAAACGCCACGGCTTCCGACAGGGCCTGCACCAGCCCGGCAATGCAGATCTGGTTGACCATCTTGGCCAACTGGCCCGAGCCGCTGGCGCCCAGCAGCGTGAAGGCGCGCGAGAACGCCATGGCTACGGGCTGAGCGGCCTCGAAGGCCGCGGCGTCGCCACCGCACATTACCGTGAGCAGGCCGTTCTGTGCCCCGGCCTGGCCGCCGGACACGGGCGCATCCACAAACTGCAGGCTCAGTGCCTGGGCGGCGGCATACAGCTCGCGCGCCACTTCGGCCGATGCCGTGGTGTGGTCCACAAAAATCGCGCCGGGCTTCATGCCCGCAAAGGCGCCATCGGCACCCAGCGTGACCGAGCGCAGATCATCGTCATTGCCCACACAGCAGAACACGATGTCGGCGCCCGCGGCTGCCTCGCGGGGCGTGGCTGCATGTTTTGGGGCTTTGGTGCCCGCATATTCTGCGCACCATGCTACGGATTTGGTAGCGGTGCGGTTGTACACCGTGACTTCATGGCCGGCCAGCGCCAGGTGGCCTGCCATGGGGTAGCCCATCACGCCCAGGCCCAGAAAGGCGACCTTGCGGGAGGGGGTTGCGTCGTAGTTGCGGGGATTGGTGCTTGGCATGGTGTGATCGCGTGATGATCTGAAAGTATGGGTGAAAACGAAAACCCGCCCAGGAGGGCGGGTGAAGCTGGGCGAAGGCGTGTGGGGCTGGCTCTGGCGTCACACAATCGCGAAATGCTCGGTGCCCTGCGCCAGATCGGGCGACTTGGCGCGCTGGCTGTTGAGCTTGATCTGCAGGCGCAGGTCATTGAGCGAGTCGGCATTGCGCAGCGCGTCTTCGTAGCTGATGACGTTGGCCTCGTAGGCATCGAACAGCGCCTGGTCGAAGGTCTGCATGCCCAGGTTGCGGCTCTTCTTCATGATCTCCTTGATCTCGGAGACCTCGCCCTTGAAGATCAGGTCGGAGATCAGCGGGGTGTTGAGCATCACTTCCACCGCGGCGGCGCGGCCCTTGCCGTCCTGCTTGGGGATCAGGCGCTGCGAGACCATGGCGCGCAGGTTGAGCGACAGGTCCATCAGCAGCTGGGCGCGGCGCTCTTCAGGGAAGAAGTTGATGATCCGGTCCAGCGCCTGGTTGGCGCTGTTGGCGTGCAGAGTGGCCAGACACAAGTGCCCGGTTTCGGCAAATGCCACCGCGTGTTCCATGGTCTCGCGGTCGCGGATTTCGCCCATCAGGATCACGTCGGGGGCCTGGCGCAGCGTGTTCTTCAGGGCGGCTTCCCAGCTGTCGGTATCGAGGCCCACTTCCCGCTGCGTCACCACGCAGTTCTTGTGGGGGTGCACAAACTCCACCGGGTCTTCCACCGTGATGATGTGACCGAACGAGTTCTCGTTGCGCCAGTCCACCATGGCGGCCAGCGTGGTCGATTTGCCCGAACCCGTGGCACCCACCAGGATGCACAGGCCGCGCTTGGTCATCGTCACTTCCTTGAGCACCTGCGGCACGCCCAGGCCGTCGATGGTGGGCAGCGTGAGCGGAATGGTCCGCAGCACCATGCCCACCTTGCCCTGCTGGATGAAGGCGTTGACGCGAAAGCGCCCAATGCCAGCCGGCGAGATGGCGAAGTTGCACTCCTTGGTGCGCTCGAAGTCGGCCACCTGCTTGTCGCTCATGACCGCGCGTGCCAGCGTGAGTGTGTGGTTGGGCGTGAGTGGCTGCGGCGATACCTTGGTCACCTTGCCATCGACCTTGATGGCGGGCGGAAACTCTGCCGTGATGAACAAGTCGCTGCCATTGCGGCTCACCATCAGCTTGAGCAGGTCATTGATGAATTTACTGGCCTGATCGCGTTCCATCAAAAGTTCTCCCGGGGGTGGTCGTCTGCCGGACGATCTTGTGTCATGGATAGGTGCATCATTTCTGGTTGTCGCTCAGGCGCGCGCTCACCACGCGCAGGCGCAGCGACAGCTTGCGCGCCAGCAGGGCAATCAGGCTGGCGGCCAGTTGCGGGTCCTTGGTCATCATGTCGTCCATGGCCTCAGCAGACAGCACGGCGATCTCGCAGTCGGTCAGCGTGGTGCAGGCCGAAAAGCGGATGCCGCTGTCCAGCAGCGACATCTCGCCCAGGATGTCCCCCGGGCGCGTCTCGGCCAGGCGCAGCTGCTCGCCCCAGGGCTGCACGCGGTCCACGGCAATGGTGCCGGTGAGCAGCACCACCATGAAGTTGCCGTACTCGTCCTGGCGGATCACGTCACGGTTGGAGGGGATGGCCGCAAACTCGAAAAAGCGCTCCATGCGTTCCACGGCGTCCTTGTCCAGGTGCGCCATGTACTTGTCTTTGGCCCACAGGCCTTGCAGCAGCTTGCCGCCGCGGCTGGTGGGCAGGCGCTTGGCGCCCACTTCCACAGCGCGGGCCTCCCAGGGCACCAGCATGGAGTCGTCTACACCCTGGCCTGCAAAAGCGGTGGAGAACAGCACGGAATCCGTGTGATCGTCCGATGGCTTGCCGCTGCGGGCTTTCATTTTCAGAAGGCTCAAAATGCCTTTCATATCGCGCTCCGGTATGCGGCGCCCGCGGGGGCCGCAAAGTCGTTCATGGGTGTGTGCTGTCGGGGGCTCAGCCGGGGAAGTTCTCGGGGATCTTGGCCTTGCTGCGTGCTTCGGCCGGGCTGATGATGTTGCGGCGCACCAGATCCGTGAGGTTCTGGTCGAGCGTCTGCATGCCCACGCTGTTGCTGGTCTGGATGGTGGAATACATCTGCGCCACCTTGGCCTCGCGGATCAGGTTGCGGATGGCGCTGGTGCCCAGCATGATCTCGTGCGCTGCCACGCGGCCCGATCCGTCCTTGGTCTTGCACAGCGTCTGCGAGATCACGGCTTGCAGCGATTCGGACAACATCGCGCGGACCATTTCCTTTTCTTCGGCCGGGAACACGTCGATGATCCGGTCAATGGTCTTGGCGGCGCTGGAGGTGTGCAGCGTGCCGAACACCAAGTGGCCCGTTTCAGCAGCCGTCATGGCCAGGCGAATGGTTTCCAGGTCGCGCATTTCGCCCACCAGGATGGCGTCCGGGTCCTCACGCAGTGCGGACTTCAGGGCTGCCGCGAACGACAGCGTCATCGGGCCGACTTCACGCTGGTTGATCAGGCACTTCTTGGACTCGTGCACGAATTCGATCGGGTCTTCCACCGTGAGGATGTGGCCGTATTCGGACTCGTTGAGGAAGTTGACCATGGCGGCCAGCGTGGTGGACTTGCCCGAGCCCGTGGGGCCGGTCACCAGCACCAGGCCGCGTGGTTTGAGCGCCAGATCGCCGAAGATCTTGGGGGCGTTCAGCTGCTCCAGCGTCAGGATCTTGCTCGGAATCGTCCGGAACACGGCGGCTGCGCCACGGTTCTGGTTGAAGGCGTTGACGCGGAAACGGGCCAGGCCTTCGATCTCGAACGAAAAGTCCACCTCCAGGAACTCTTCATACGTCTTGCGCTGCGCGTCACTCATGATGTCGTACACCATGGCGTGCACCGTCTTGTGGTCCAGCGCATCGACGTTGATGCGCCGCACGTCGCCGTGGACCCGGATCATGGGCGGCAGACCGGCGGAAAGGTGCAGGTCGGAGGCCTTGTTCTTCACGCTGAACGCGAGCAATTGGGTAATGTCCACGGAGTCCCTCTATCGTTTGGTACGCTTGCCAAACATTATGACCACGATTGCTAACAACCTCCAACAGGTTATGGGCAGGATTGCCCGGGCATGCCAGGCCGCCGGGCGCGACCCGGCCCAGGTGGGCCTGCTGGCCGTTTCCAAGACCTTTGGCGCCGATGCGGTGCTGGAGGCGGCGGCCGCAGGCCAGCGTGCCTTTGGCGAGAACTACATCCAGGAGGGCGTGGACAAGATTGCCGCCGTGCGCACTGCCTTGCCTGATGTGGCGCTGCAGTGGCACTGCATTGGCCCCATTCAGAGCAACAAGACCCGCCTGGTGGCCGAGCACTTTGACTGGGTCCACACGGTGGACCGGCTCAAGATCGCCGAGCGCCTGTCGGCCCAGCGGCCCGATCACCTGCCGCCCCTGCAGGTGTGCATCCAGGTCAACATCGACGGGGGGCCCACCAAGTCCGGCGTGGCCCCGGCCGAGGCCCTGGAGCTGGTGCGCGCTGTCGCAAAACTGCCACGGCTTGCCGTGCGGGGGCTCATGAGCATCCCGGACCATGCTCCTGAATTGGAAGCGCAACTGGCAATACACACTAGCGCCAGAAGGCTTTTTGACCAGATATTGGCCGCGGAAGAGCCCCGCCTGGGGCAGTTTGACACCCTGTCCCTGGGCATGACGGCCGATCTGGAAGCCGCCATCCAGGCGGGCAGCACCCTGGTGCGCGTGGGCACCGGCATCTTCGGCGGGCGGACTTACCCCGCCGCCTGACGCCGGGAGTGCATCAGCCCGCGAAGCGCGCCACGCAGTCCAGCGCTGCCGTCACATCCGCCTCTCTCACATCCAGGTGCGTCACCCAGCGCAGCCGCATGGCGCCGCCATACAGGCTACTGGTCACGCGCACGCCATGCTGCGCCAGCCAGGCGGTGAATGCGGGCGCCACCTCTGCATGCAGGTCGGTGAACAGGATGTTGGTCTGCCATGGCAGCACTGTGATGCGGCCTTGCAGCGCGGGGTGGCTGCGGTTGGCTTCGGCCAGGCCTTGGGCCAGCCGGTCCAGGCGGGCGTGGTCTTCGGCAAGACGCCGCACATGGTGCTGCAGCGCGTAGTGGCCGGCGGCCGCCAGCACACCCGCCTGCCGCATGCCACCGCCCAAAATCTTGCGGGTGCGGCGGGCCTGCCGGATGAAGTCGCGCGAGCCCAGCACCAGCGAGCCCACGGGCGCGCCCAGGCCCTTGCTCAGGCACAGCGATGCGGAATCAAAGTGGCTGCACAGCGCGCGCGCCTCGTCGTACACATCGGTGCCGTTGCGCGCGGCATTGGCCGTGGCCGCGTTGAACATGCGTGCGCCGTCCAGGTGCATGGCCAGCCCCCGGCTGCGCGCCAGTTGCGCCACCTCGGCGATGTAGGCGGGCGGCAGCACCTGACCACCGGTGGTGTTTTCCAGCACCACCAGGCGGGTGCGCGCAAAGTGCGGGTCGTCCGGCTTGATGGCGGCGGCGATGTCGGTCAGGCGCAAGGTGCCGTCGGGCTGGGTCTCGACCGGCTGGGGCTGGATGGAGCCCAGCACCGCCATGCCGCCCGCCTCCCAGCGGTAGGTGTGCCAGCTCTGGCCCACGATGGCCTCGTCGCCGCGCTGGCAGTGGCCCCATAGCGCGATCAGGTTGGTCTGCGTGCCGGAGGGGGCGAACAACGCGGCCTCAAAACCCAGCAGCTCGGCCGCATGGTCCTGCAGTGCATTCACCGAAGGGTCGTCGGCAAACACATCGTCGCCCAGCGGGGCCTTGAACATGGCCTCGCGCATGGCGGGCGTGGGCTGGGTGACGGTGTCGCTGCGAAAGTCGGGCATGGGCGCGGTCCTTGTGGGGCGGGTCAATGAATGCGATGACCGGCCATGGTAGCGGCGGCCCATGGCAGCTGCTGCCGTGGGGTCTACCGCGCGCTGATGCGCCGTGGTGTCAGGGCCGCGCCATCTTGCAGTCCGTGCCCTGCGCCAGCTCATTGCCGGTGTAGGCCGCATCGGTGCGGAAGCCGTAGTTCGTGCCCTCCCAGCCCACCTTCACGGCCTTGCCGTCCACCGGCGCGATGGTGTTGACCACCTGCGGCAACAGCAGCTGGTGGTCTTCGCCGCGCATGCGCACGGGGCCCACCACCGATTCCAGCGTCAGGTCTTCCAGCGCGCGCGCCACCTTCACCGGGTCGGTGGACTGGGCCTTGTTGATGGCGGCCGCCAGGAAGCGGGGCGTCATCTCGATGCGCGGCGCGAGAAAGTCCTTGCCCGTCTTGGCCTTGTAGGTTTTGGCCAGCGCGTCCACCTTGGGGGTGTCGGCCTGGCCGGGGTGCCACTCGGCCACCCAGGTCAGCTGGCCCTGCTTGGCCTGCGACACCGCCAGCACCGTGCCCGGGATGGAGCCCGCGCTGTGGTTGAAGTAGCGCAGGTTGTAGCCCGCGTCACCCGCGGCCTTGAGCAGCAGCGTCATGTCCTGACCCCAGTTGCCGGTGATGACCGAGTCGGCCTCCGTGCTCTTGACCTTGGCGAGGTAGGGCGCGAAGTCTTTCACGCGGCCGATGGGGTGCAGCGCCTCGCCCACAAACTGGATATCGGGTCGCGCCAGGCCCACCATCTCGCGGCCGTAGTGCGCCCACTGTTTGCCGTGCGCGTAGTCCTGGTTCAGCAGGTACGCCTTCTTGATGTCCGGCTGCTTCTTGATGTAGTTGGCAATGGCCTTCATCTTCATGGCCGTGTTGGCCTCGAACTGGAAGTGCCAGAAATTGCACGCCTTGCCCGTCAGCTCGGGGTCGATCGAGGAGTGATTCAGCACCAGGATCTCCTTGCCCGGGTTGCGCTGGTTGTGGCGCGCCGCCGCCTGCACCAGCGCCGTGACCACGGACGAACCCGAGCCGCCCGTCACGATGGCCTTGGCCCCTTGGTCAATGGCGGCCTGCAACGCGCTCTGGCTCTCCTGCGCCGAGAGCTTGCTGTCGAATTGCAGCAACTGCAGCTTGGTGCCCTTGAGCACGCCGCCCTTGGCATTGATGTCCTCGATGGCGTACTGCGTGTGCGTGAGCATCAGCTCCCCCACGTTGGCAAACGGGCCCGACAGCGGGTCGATGTAGGCGACCTTGAAGGTCTCCTGCGCGCTGGCGGCCGCGCCGATGAGTAGCGCCGCCGCAGCGGCCAGGGGGGTGAGGAACACGGTTTTCATGGGTTTTGTCTCCGGTGGTTGTAGTGCTGGATGTAGGGGCGCTGCGGTGCGCGTCAGGCTGGGTTGCGCTTGCGGGTGCGCCGTAGCCCCAGCACGCGCCAGGCCAGCTGCGCCAGCTCCTGCGCCACCTCGTCTTGCGACAGGCGGCCGTCAGGGCGGTACCAGTTGTAGAGAAAGCCGGGCAGGCTGCAGGCAGCCAGCGCGGTGATCTTGGTGTCGTTGAACTCGAACATGCCGTCCTCGCGGCCTTGTTCCAGCAATGCGCACAGCCGGTCGTAGAAGTGGTTCGCCAGATCCTTCTGCGCCGCCAGGTACTCGGGCCGGTACACCTGCGGCTCGCGGTACGGGAAGAAGGCCGAGGGGTGGTGCTCCAGCGTGGCGCGGATCAGCCGCTCGATGCCCTCCGTCACCTTCACATGCGCAGGCCGGTCATCGTCCGCCGCAAAGTCCATCGCAGTGAAACACGCCACAGCAGGCGCCCAGGACAGCGTCTCGAAGATCTCCTGCTTGTTACGAAAGTAGTAGTACACAAAGGGCTTGGTCACGCCCAGCTGCTGCACGATCTGCTCGATGGTGGTGTTGGCGTAACCCTGCGCATCGAACAGCGCCTCGGCTGCGCGCAGGATGCGTTCGCGCTTCTCGTCGGACCCGGCCGTGGCGGCCTTCTGGCGGCCGCTGGCCTGCACGGGGGGCTGCTGGTTCATCGGTGTCCTTTGCGCGACGATAGATTTATACCCATGGGTAGCATTGTTCTACCGAGCGGTATATATTGGCAAGACGCTGGCGGGTGCGAGCACCTAGCAAAAACCCCAAGAACCAGCGATTCCAGACACCTCGGAGACAACGCCATGCCTTCTGCCACACCGCAGCTGCCGCTGCACGAACACCTGCGCCGCTACGCGGGCGAAACGCCCGACCGCACCGCCTACCTCTGGTACGGCCAGCCCATCACCTGGGCGCAGCTCGACACGGCCAGCGATGCCTTCGCCGCGCGCCTGCAGGCGCTGGGGGTGGCCAAGGGCGAGCCCGTGGCCCTGTTCATGAACAACTGCCCCCAGTACGTGATGGCGCACTACGGTATCCAGAAGATCGGCGCCATCGTCTGCCCCTGCGGGCCGCTGAACAAGGAGCACGAGCTGGAATACCAGCTCACCGACCTGCAGGCGCGCGTGATCGTCGCGGCCGACGTGCTGCTGCCCGTGGTAGACAAGGTGCGCGCCAAGACGGCGCTGCAGCATGTGTTTGTGGTGCGCTATGCCGAGCTGTTGCCAGACGGCGCACCCAGCATCGACGTGCCCGCCGAGCTGCTGAACATGCGCACCGCCATGGGCCCGGTGCCTGCGGGCTGCGAAGACTTCCTGGCCGCCACCCGCACCGGCGCGCGGCCTGCGCCCGTGGCGCTGGCGATGGACGACGTCTCGCTCATGACCTACACCTCGGGCACCACCGGCCTGCCCAAGGGCGCGATGTTGAGCTACGGCAACGCCACCTTCAAGACCGCCGCGTCGGCCGACTGCAATGGCATGACACCGCACGAAACGCTGCTGGCAGTGGCCCCGCTGTACCACATCGCCGGCATGGTGATGGGCGTGAACCTGCCCATCTACACCGGCGCCACGGCCGTGCTGCTGTACCGCTTTGACCCGCTGGGCGTGGCCCAGGCGCTGGAGCGCCACCGCGTCACCTGGTGGTACAGCATTGCGCCCATGAACGGCGCGCTCATGCAGGTGCCGGGCGTGCGCGACATGGACTGGAGCGCGCTGCGCCGCAACCCGGTCACCAGCTTTGGCATCACCTTCACCGAGCAGCTCGCCCAGCAGTGGCAGCAGTTCGCGCCGAACTGCATTGCGCACGAGGCGGCCTACGGCTTGTCTGAAACCCACACCGTGGACACCGCCATGCCGGTGGACGCGATCCGCTGGGGCACCCAGGGCAAACCCGTTCCGGGCAACACGATCCGCATCGTGGACCCCGACACCGGCGCGCCACTGGCCGCAGGCGAGGTGGGCGAGATCACCATCCACGGCCCCGGCAACTTCAAGGGCTACTGGAACAAGCCCGAGGCCACGGCCAAGACGCTGAAGGACGGCTGGGTCTACACCGGTGACATGGGCCAAATCGACGCGGACGGCTACCTCACCTTCATCGGCCGCTTCAAGGAAATGATCAAGGTCTCGGGCTACAGCGTGTTCCCCGAAGAGGTCGAGACCTTGCTCATCAAACACCCTGCCGTGGCCCAGGCCGCTGTGATCGGCGTGCCCGATGCGGAAAAGGGCGAGGTGGTGCGCGCCTTCATCGTCAAGAAGCCCGGCCAGGACGTGGATGCCGCCGCCCTGGTGGCCTGGTGCCGCGACAACATGGCGCCCTACAAGGCACCGCGCGAGGTGCGCTTCATCGACGCGCTGCCCGCCACGGGCGCGGGCAAGGTGCTGCGCCGCCTACTGCGTGATATTGCTTGATTGAGTGAAAAATCAGCCGCTGGCGCTAGATGAATATGCGCTGGTAGCTATAAAAAATAGAGCAACTGCCCCATGCCATCTTCTGTTCTGTTCACCAAAGTGCTGGTTGCCAACCGGGGCGAAATCGCACTGCGTACCGTGCGAGCCCTGCATGACCTGGGCATTGCCAGCGTGGCCGTGTATGCCGACGACGACGCCGCCAGCCCCCATGTGCAGACGGCCAGTGTGGCCGTGGCGCTGGGCGCCACCGGCCCCGCCGCCTACCTGGACGGCGCGCGCCTCATCGCCATCGCCCAGGCGCAGGGCTGTGATGCCGTGCACCCGGGCTACGGCTTCTTGAGCGAGCGGGCCGACTTCGCCCGTGCCTGCGGCGAAGCGGGGCTGCGCTTCATCGGCCCCACGCCTGCGCAACTGGCGCTGTTCGGCGACAAGGCGCAGGCCCGCGCGCTGGCGCAGCAGCAGGGCGTGCCGCTGATGCCCGGCACGCAGACGGCGGTGACGCTGCAGGAGGCGCAGGCCTTCTTTGCGCAGCACGCCCATGCCGGCATCGTGATCAAGGCTATCGGGGGCGGCGGCGGGCGCGGCATGCGCGCGGTGGCGTCGGCCGATGACTTGCCCGTTGCCCACGCGCGCTGCCGCAGCGAGGCGCAGGCCGCGTTTGGTGTGGACGGTGTGTACGTCGAGCGCCTGATGAGCAACGCCCGCCACATCGAAGTGCAGGTGCTGGGCGACGGGCGCGAGGTGATCGCCCTGGGCGAGCGCGAATGCACGCTGCAGCGGCGCTTTCAGAAAGTGGTGGAGATCGCGCCCAGCCCCTCGCTGCCGGGCGCATTGCGTGAGCGCATCACCACGGCCGCGCTGTCCATGGCGCGTGCCGTGGACTACCAGGGCCTGGGCACCTTCGAGTTTCTGGTGGACCTGGCCAGCGCCGACCTGCCTTTTGTGTTCATCGAATGCAACCCGCGCCTGCAGGTGGAGCACACCATCACCGAAGAGGTCACTGGCGTGGACCTGGTGCAGGCGCAGATCGCGCTGGCGGCGGGCCGCAGGCTGCAGGACATCGGTCTCGACCCTGCCGCACCGCCCACCGTGTTGGGCTTTGCGATTCAGTGGCGCATCAACGCCGAAACGCTGGACGCGCAGGGCAACGCCGCCCCTGGCAGTGGCACGCTGCGCCGTTTCGATCTGCCCGCAGGCCCTGGCGTGCGCGTGGACACGCACGGCGCAGCAGGCGCCACGCCATCGCCGCACTACGACACGCTGCTGGCCAAGCTCGTCGTGCACACGCGCAGCCCGCGTTTTGCCGACGCACTGCGCAGCTCGCAGCGCGTACTGGCCGAGTGCCGCATCGACGGCGTTGCCACCAACCTGGTGCTGCTGCAGGCGCTGGCTGCGCGGCAAGAAATGGAGAGCCAGCAGGTGCACACGCGCTGGCTGGAGTCTGTGCTGCCAGAGCTTCTGGTTGCTACTAAAGATATAGCCGCTAAGGCATATCCGAATAGCGCTACAGGGCAAAAAGACCCGCAGATCGCCTCTGACGCACCCGAAGGCGCCGTGCTGGCCCCCATGCCCGCCCGCCTGGTGCAGCTGAGCGTGGCCGAGGGCGATGTGGTCGCCGCAGGCGCCGAGCTGGCCGTGCTCGAAGCCATGAAGATGGAGCATGTGCTGCTGGCTCCACACTCGGGCCGCGTGGGCGCACTGCTGGCTGTGGCTGGCGGCTACGTGGTTCAGGGCCAGCCACTGCTGGTGCTGGAGGCCGTGGAAGACGCGGCCGATCTGGGATTGCAGGACCACACGGCACACGACCCCGACCACATCCGCGCCGACCTGCAACGTGTCATCGACCGCCACGCCTTCACGCTCGATGCCGCACGGCCCGAGGCCATCGCCAAGCGCCACGCTCAAGGCGGCCGCACCGCGCGCGAGAACATTGCCGACCTGTGCGACGACGGCAGCTTCATCGAATACGGCGCCCTGGCCATCGCCGCGCAGGCCCGCCGCCGCAGCAAGGAAGACCTGATTGCCAACACGCCCGCCGACGGCATGGTCACGGGCATTGGCGGCATCAACGGCGCACTGTTTGGCGACGAGAAGTCCCGCGCTGTGGTCATGTCCTACGACGCCACCGTGCTCGCGGGCACCCAGGGCGCCCGCAACCACGCCAAGACCGACCGCATGCTCGGCATCGCGCTGGCGCAGAAGCTGCCCGTGGTGCTGTTTGCCGAAGGCGGCGGCGGCCGCCCGGGCGATACCGACATGCCCATCGTGGCGGGGCTGCATGTGCACACCTTCGCCAGCTACGCCGCGCTGTCGGGCCAGGTGCCGGTCATCGGCATCGCCGCGGGGCGCTGCTTTGCGGGCAACGCCGCCCTGCTGGGCTGCAGCGACGTGATCATCGCCACGCGCGCCAGCAACATCGGCATGGGCGGCCCGGCCATGATCGAAGGCGGTGGCCTGGGCGTGTTTAAGCCCGAGCAGATCGGCCCGAGCAGCGTGCAGCACGCCAATGGCGTGATCGACGTGCTGGTCGATGACGAAGCCGGGGCGGTGCAGGCCGCGCGCCACTACCTGTCGTTCTTCCAGGGCCGCACATCGCAGTGGTCCGCGCCCGGCCAGCGCCTGCTGCGCGCCGTGGTGCCCGAGAACCGCCTGCGCGTGTACGACACCCGCATGGCGATGGCTGGCTTGGTGGACGAGGGCAGCTTGCTGCTGCTGCGCACCGGCTTCGGTGCAGGCATTCACACCGCACTCGCGCGCATCGAAGGCCGCCCCGTGGGCCTGCTGGCCAACAACCCGCAACACCTGGGTGGCGCCATCGATGCCGACGCGGCCGACAAGGGCGCGCGCTTCATGCAGCTGTGCAACGCGCATGGCCTGCCCATCGTGAGCCTGGTGGACACGCCCGGCTTCATGGTCGGTCCCGAGGTCGAGGCCACGGCCCAGGTGCGCCATGTGAGCCGCCTGTTCGTCACCGCCGCCAGCCTGCGCGTGCCGACCTTCAGCGTGGTGCTGCGCAAGGGCTATGGCCTGGGCGCCATGGGCATGACGGCCGGGGGCTTTCACGCACCCGTTTTCACCGTCGCCTGGCCCACAGGTGAGTTCGGCGCCATGGGGCTCGAAGGCGCCGTGCGCCTGGGCTTTCGCAAGGAACTGGAAGCGCTGCCCGAGGGCACCGAGCGCGACGCGCTGTTTGCCAAGCTGCTCGCCAAGTCGTACGCCAACGGTGAGGCCATGCACATGGCGGCTACGCTGGAGATCGACGCGGTGATCGACCCGGCCGACACGCGGGCCTGGCTGGCGCGGGGGCTGGCGTCGGCGCAGGTGGCGCCGCTGGGGCACCGCTTCATCGACACCTGGTAAGAGCGGCTCACAAAACTCTTCTGGCTTCGTTGCCGCGTCTTGTCGTACCGTTCGTACTGCCTGTGACGCAGCGCCTAGCCAGAACCGTTTCGCTGAGTTTTGTGAGCCGCTCTAGGTGCATGCGCAGGCCGCGCGGTGCATGCTAAGCTGGCCCGCCTAGCCCACCCCGCGCCGGGGTGGCGCCCCTGTTTGATGGAGACTTTGCACCATGCCCGGACTGCTGCCCGATATCGACCCTGATGGCCTGCTCGAATTTTCGGTGGTCTACACCGACCGCGCGCTCAACCACATGTCCAAGCGCTTTACCGGCGTGATGCAGGACATTCTGGGCACGCTCAAAGAGGTCTACCACGCCCACACCGCCGTGCTGGTGCCCGGCAGTGGCACCTTCGGCATGGAGGCTGTAGCGCGCCAGTTTGCCAACAAGGAAAAGGTGCTCATCGTGCGCAACGGCTGGTTCAGCTACCGCTGGACGCAGATCTTTGATGCCGACAAGGGCCTGGGCGGCGGCTCGGTCGTCTGCAAGGCGCGCCAGCAGGGCAGCGGCCCGCATGCCCCCTGGGCGCCGTGCCCGGCGGACGAAGTCGCAGCCACCATTCGCGCCGAAAAGCCCAAGGTCGTGTTCGCCCCGCATGTGGAAACGGCCAGCGGCATCATCCTGTCTGACGACTACCTCCGCACCCTGACGGCGGCTGCGCATGAGGTGGGCGCGCTGTTTGTGCTGGACTGTGTGGCGTCGGGCGCCATGTGGGTGGACATGCAGGCCACGGGGGTGGACGTGCTCATCAGCGCACCGCAAAAGGGCTGGAGCGGGTCGCCCTGCTGCGCCATGGTGATGCTGAGCGAACGCGCACGCCAGGCCATCGAGGGCACGACGAGCAGCAGCTTCTCGTGCGACCTCAAGAAGTGGATGCAGATCGCCGAGGGCTACGAAAAGGGCCAGCACGCGTACCACACCACCATGCCCACGGATGCATTGGTGCGCCTGCGCGACGTGATGGCAGAGACCCGCGCCTATGGCTTTGCCAAGGTGCGCGAGGAGCAGATCGAACTGGGCGCCAAGGTGCGTGCGTTGCTCGAATCGCGTGGCTTCCCCAGCGTGGCGGCCGATGGCTTCAAGGCGCCCGGTGTGGTGGTGAGCTACACCACCGACCCCGGCATCCAGAACGGCAAGAAGTTCATGGAAGTGGGCCTCCAGACCGCCGCAGGTGTGCCGCTGCAGTGCGACGAAGGTCCGGACTTCAAGACCTTCCGCATCGGCCTGTTCGGCCTGGAGAAGTGGCACAACGTGGACCGCACGGTGGGCCATCTGTCGAAGGCGCTGGACCAGATTGCGGCAGCTGCCTGACGGGTTGCCGACCAGGGCAGTGGGCTGGGCCGGATGAAGCCGGAGACTGACAGCGCAACCCTTGCCTTGCGGCGTGCCAAGCGGCAGGCGCTGGGCCTGCTGTTGCTGGTCACGGCCGTGTTCATTGCCACCAGCGTGGTGGAGCGCGGCCTGTGGCTCAACGCCGTGAAAGCCATGGCCGAGGCCGCCATGGTGGGCGCGCTGGCCGACTGGTTTGCGGTGGTGGCGTTGTTCCGCCGACCGCTCGGCCTGCCCATTCCGCACACGGCGGTCATCGCGCGCAACCAGGCGCGTATCGGCCGCAACCTGGCTACCTTTGTGCGCGAAAAGTTCCTGGACGTGCCCTCGCTCGTGTCGCTGATCCGCAGGCACGACCCGGCCGAGCGGCTGGCGCAGTGGCTTACCGCGCCCGGCAACGCCGCGCTGCTGGGGCACCAGGCCACGCGCCTGGCATCGGCTGCGCTGGAGACGGTGCAGGATGCGCAGGTGGAGCGTTTCATCCAGAAGGCCGCGCGTGCCTTGATCGGGCAGGTGGACATGTCGCGCGCCCTGGCGGCGGTGCTCGACACCCTCACGCACAACGGCCGCCACCAGGCGCTGCTGGACGATGTGCTGGCCAAGCTCATCGAACTGTTGCAGAACGAGCAGACCCGCACCTGGGTCGCACAGTCCATCGTGGCCTGGCTCAAGAAGGACCACCCGCGCACCGAGAAGTTGCTGCCCAGCGATTGGCTGGGCGACAAGGGCTCGGCCCTGCTGGCCCGCGCTCTGGAGAGCCTGATGGCCGATGTGGCCGCCAACCCGCAGCATGCGTTGCGCGCGCAGTTTGATACCGCCGTACAGCGCTTTATCGAGCGCCTGCGCAGTGACCCGGAATGGGCGCGCAAGGGCGAGGAGATCCGCACCTGGCTGCAGACCGATGCCACCGTGGGCGGCTATGTGCAGACCTTGTGGCTGGACCTGCGTGGTGCGTTGCAGCGCGATCTGGCCGACGCTGACTCCGTGCTGGCTCGGCAGGTGAGCAAGCTGGGGCTGTGGCTGGGGGAGTCTTTAGCGGGGGATGCGGTGCTCAGGCAGTCGTTCAATGACCGGCTGGAGCGTTGGGTGGAGGGGCTGGCGCCGGATGTGTCGGCGTTCATTGCGCAGCACATTGAGGATACGGTGCGGCGGTGGGATGCGGAGGAGATGACGCAGCTGATCGAGCTGAACATCGGCAAGGACCTGCAGTACATCCGCATCAATGGCACCGTGGTGGGTGGACTCATCGGGCTGCTGCTGTTCGGCGTGTCGCACGTGGGGGCCATGGGGCGGGCTTTGTGGGGCGGGTGAGAGCCGCTGAGCGCTGCGCTGCGTAGCGCAGGACGGGAGGCGATGCCCCCGCCACACCCATCATAACAGCCGGAACACCAGCGGCATCAGCACCGCCGCCAACACCACCTGCAGCCCCAGCGCCAGTCCTGCATACGCCCCGGCCTCGGCATGCACCTGCAGCGCATGCGCCGCCCCGATGCCGTGCGACGCAGTGCCCAGCGCAAAGCCTCGCAGTGCCATACCTTGCGCGTCGGTGGGCAAGCGCATCAAGCCGAACAGCCAGCGTGCAGACAGCGCCCCCACCATGCCCGTCAGCGCCGCGAACACGGCGGCCAGGGCGGGCACGCCGCCAACCTGTGCGGCGATGCCCATCGCGACCGGGGCGGTGACAGATTTTGGGGCCAGCGACATCAGCACATCACCGGGCAGGCCCAGTACCCAGCCCAGGCCCACAGCACTGGCGGCCGCCGCGCTGCCGCCCGCCAGCGAGGCCAGCACCAGCCGGCCCCAGCGTGAGCGCAGCGCCGCACGGCGCTGCCACAGGGGCCAGCCCAGTGCCACCACCGCAGGGCCCAGCAGGAAGTGGATGAACTGCGCACCCGCAAAGTACGTGGGGTAGGCCGTGCCCGTGGCCAGCATGACGCTGGCCAGAATGGCCACCGACACCATCACCGGATTGGCCCAGGGGGCGTGGCCGGAGCGCACCGACAGTGCCTGTGCCAGCACATAGACCGCCAGCGTGGCCGTCAGCCCGAACAGCGGGGCCGAGGCCAAGTACACCCACAGCTCAACGAAGTTCGCCATGGTCCTCCTTGGGCTGCAGAAGACGCAACACTTGCGCCGTCACCGCCATGCCAATCCAGGTGGACAGCACGATCACCGCCACCAGCTGCAGGCCATAGGTGCTCAGCAACGCGAGGTGGGTCATCACCCCCACGCCCACCGGCACAAACAGCAGCGACAGGTGCTGGAGCAAGAAGCCCGCCGCTGGGGCGACGGCATCCTGCACCGGCTGCCAGCGCAGCGCGAGCAAGAGCAGCACCATGCCAACCACCGGCCCAGGCACCGGGAGCTTCAAAAAGTGAGACAGTGCCTCGCCCCCCGACTGCATGAGCAGAAGAAAGGCCAGTCCTTGCAGCGCCTTCATGGCGGTCAGAAGCGCGGCAGATCGGGGTGCTTGATCTGCCCCCCGCGCACCAGCATCTTCCCGTACTCTGCACACCGGTTCAGTGTGGGGATCACCTTGCCGGGGTTCAGTAACCCCGCGGGATCAAACGCGTGCTTGAGCCCGAACATCTGCGCGTTCTCTGCCGCAGAAAACTGCACGCACATGCTGTTGAGCTTCTCCACGCCCACGCCATGCTCACCCGTCACCGTGCCGCCCATGGCCACGCTGGTTTCCAGGATGTCGGCGCCAAACAGCTCGCAGCGGTGCAGCTGGTCGGCATCGTTCGCATCGAACAGGATCAGCGGGTGCAGGTTGCCGTCGCCCGCGTGGAACACGTTGGCGCAGCGCAGCTGGTATTTCTTTTCCATCTCCTGGATGGCGAGCAGGATGTCGGCCAGGCGCTTGCGCGGGATGGTCGAGTCCATGCACATGTAGTCGGGGCTGATGCGGCCGCTGGCGGGGAAGGCGTTTTTGCGGCCACTCCAGAAGCGCAGGCGTTCGGCCTCGTCGCGGCTCACGCTGATGGCGGTGGCGCCCGCAGTGCGCAGCACCTCGCTCATGCGGCCGATTTCTTCTTCCACTTCTTCGGGGGTGCCGTCGCTCTCGCACAGCAGGATGGCCTCGGCGCTCAGGTCGTAGCCTGCATGCACAAAGTCTTCGACGGCGGCGGTCATGGGCTTGTCCATCATCTCCAGCCCGGCGGGGATGATGCCGGCGGCGATCACGGCGGCCACCGCATCGCCTGCCTTGCGTACGTCGTCAAAGCTGGCCATGATGCAGCGCGCCAGCAGGGGCTTGGGGATGAGCTTGACGGTGACCTCGGTGGTCACGGCCAGCATGCCCTCGCTGCCAATGACGGCGGCCAGCAGGTCGTAGCCGGGGGCGTCCAGCGCCTCGCTGCCAAATTCGACGGGATCGCCCTCCACCGTGAATCCCTTCACCTTGAGCACGTTGTGCACCGTGAGGCCGTATTTCAGGCAGTGCACGCCACCCGAGTTCTCGGCCACGTTGCCGCCGATGGTGCAGGCGATCTGGCTGCTGGGGTCGGGCGCGTAATACAGGCCGTAGGGCGCCGCGGCCTCGCTGATGGCCAGGTTGCGCACGCCGCACTGCACCACGGCCGTGCGGCTTTCGAGGTTGATGTCGAGGATGCGGTTGAACTTGGCCAGTGACATCGTCACGCCCAGCGCATGGGGCATGGCCCCGCCCGATAGCCCCGTGCCCGCACCGCGCGCCACCACCGGCACCTGCAGCCGGTGGCACACCTGCAGCACGGCCTGCACCTCGTCGTAGGTTTCGGGCAGGCACACCACCAGGGGGCGCTGGCGGTAGGCGGTGAGGCCGTCGCATTCATACGGCGTGGTGTCTTCGCTGTGCCAGAGCAAGGCGTGCGCGGGCACCACGCGGCTCAAGGCCTGGACCACTTCGGCCTGGCGTGCGGCGCGTTCGGACAGGGCTGCGGTGGGGTCGGCGGCAGTGTTCATGGCTGTCACTGTAGGGGATGGCTGGGTGCCCGGGCTTGAGCTTTTCTGCAGGGGATTGTGAAAAACACCGGATTGCTCACCAATTGATAGCTGCCGGCGTTTGTTGGACAAGCACTAGAGGCAAATTTTTGCCCGAACTTGGTGGAGGAGGGCGCGCCTCGGGCGAGGGCTGCGTCACCCTTCCCGGCGCAGCCGAGAGAAGGGGGAGGGCGCCAAAGGCGACTCAGGGGGATGCCTCTACTACGCCATGGTTTTGCGCAGCCATTCGGCAAACGCTGCGCACTCCCACCGGTCCATGGTGCCCGTGCGCCAGCACAGGTAGTGCGCGTGGGGGCTGGCGGTGTCGGTGGCAAACAGGCGCACCAGCGTGCCGTTCTCCAGCCAGGGGGCCCCGAGCTTGAGGCGCACCAGCGCCACGCCCATGCCGGCGGCGGCGCCGTCGCACATCAGGCCGATGTCGTTGAACTGCGAGCCCTCGCTGGGCTCGGCCCAGTCGAGGCCGGTGGCGGCAAACCAGGTGCGCCAGGGCTCCAGCGGGCTGCGCAGCAGGGGCACACCTTCAAGGTCTTCGGGGTGGTCGAACGGGCCGTGCTCGCGCACGAAGGCGGGTGAGGCCAGGGGCGTGACCACGTCGCGCGCAATCTCCGCGTGCTCGACATCGGCATAGTGGCCGGCTCCAAAGCGCACCATCAGGTCGGCGTCCTCGGCCACCACGTCCAGCAGCGGAATGGACACCTGCAGCGCCAGGTCGATTTCGGGGTAGGCCTCGGTGAACTGGCGCAGGCGCGGGATCAGGATGGCGCGCGCAAACGTAGGCGTGACGGCCAGCTTGAGCCTGCGCCGCCCGGGGGCTGCCACGGCGCCCGGAAACCGTTGCAGCGCGCCCAAGCCTTCGCGCACATGGGCGAGATAGGCGCTGCCCTCGGTGGTCAGCGAAAAATCAGCCCGACCGAACAGCTGTACGCCCAGGATCTGTTCGAGCTGCTTGACCCGGTGGCTCACGGCGCTGGGCGTCACGCACAGCTCGTCGGCGGTCTGCGTCACGCTGCGCAGGCGCGCCAAGGCCTCGAAGGTCAGCAGGCACTGGATGGGCGGGATGCGCCGCGCCGCGCTGCTGAGGAAGGACGACGGGGCTGCCGTGGCCATGGGCAGGCTTTATCTGAAGATCACGGTCTTGTGGCCGTTCAGGATCACGCGGTGCTCGCTGTGCCACTTCACGGCGCGGGCCAGCACCTGGCTTTCGGTGTCGCGGCCCCGGGCGGTGAGGTCTTCCACCGTGTCGGTGTGGTCGGCACGGGCCACGTCCTGCTCAATGATCGGACCTTCGTCCAGGTCGGCCGTCACGTAGTGGGCGGTGGCGCCGATCAGCTTCACGCCCCGGTCATGGGCCTGGTAGTAAGGCTTGGCGCCCTTGAAGCTGGGCAGGAAGCTGTGGTGAATGTTGATCGCCCGACCGGCCAATTTTTGACACAGATCAAGAGAAAGGACCTGCATGTAACGGGCCAGCACCACCAGTTCGGCCCCTTCGGCCTCGATAATCTCCAGCTGCCTGGCTTCGGCCTGGGGTTTGGTGGCGGCAGTCACCGGGATGTGGTGGAACGGCACGTTGTAGCTGGCCGCGAGCTGGTAAAAGTCGCGGTGGTTGCTGATGATGGCGCGGATGTCGATGGGCAGCAGGCCACTCTTGCAGCGGAACAGCAGGTCGTTCAGGCAATGGCCTTCCTTGCTGACCAGGAGCACGGTTTTCATCGGCGCTGCTGTGGCGTGCAGGCGCCAATGCATCTTGTTGGGCTCGGCAAACGCGGCCAGGCGGGTCTTGAGCGTTGCATGGTCATGCTGATCGCAGGCAAACTGCACACGCATGAAGAAGAGGCCGGTATCGTGGTCGTTGTACTGTGCTGCTTCTTCGATGTTGCCGCCGTGCTCCAGCAAAAAGCCCGAGACGGCGTGCACCAGCCCCAGGCGGTCGGGGCAGGACAGGGTAAGGATGTAGGCGTTGGTCATAGCTGTGCAATTGTCGCAGCAAGGGCCATGGACCGCGAAACCGTGGAACCGTGAATCCAACAAGGAGCGCAATGGGCAACGAGGGCTATGCCTCATCACTGGTCCCCTGGCGGGGCATGCTGCTGTACCTGGTGCTGGGGGTGGCCTGGGTGTTTGCGGGTGATGCGTTGCTGGCCCACTGGGTGACCGACCCAGTCCTGCTGACCCGTTTTCAGACCTGGAAGGGCTGGGGCTATGTGGCGCTGACCAGCGGCCTGGCCTGGTGGCTGCTGCGGCGCATGCGCCGGGCCGAAAAGGTACGCATGGCCATGGCGCAGGAGCTGACGCAGATCGTGCGCCATGCGCCGGCCGGGTTTGTGCGGGTGGCGCTGGACGGCCGCTTTTTGTGGGCCAACACCCGCCTGTGCGACCTGCTGGGCGCCACTCCGGCGCAGACGCTGGGCCTCAATTTCCGCGATGTGATGATTGCCCAGGACCGCGACTGGGCCGCGTCCCAGTTGGAGCGCCTGCTGGCCGGCGAGATCGACCACTACGTGGGCGAACGCCATTGCCTGCGCCTGGACAACAACCGCCGGGTCCCCGTGCTGTGCACCGTGACGCTGGCGCCTGCCGTGGGGGACGAGCCTGCGCACCTGGTGTGTGTGGTGCAGGACCTCGACGAGATCAAGGCTGCGCGCGCTGCGCTGCAGCGCAGCGAGGCCCGCCAGCGCCTGGCGGCCACGGTGGTGGACAACACCATGGAAGGCGTGGTCGTGACCGACGCGGACAGCCGCATCCTGTCGGTCAACGCCGCGTTCACCCGTCTGCTGGGCTACACCGAGGAGGAGCTGCTGGGCAAGACGCCCCGCGTGTTCAAGTCGGGCCGCCACGACAAGGCCTTTTATGAAGCCATGTGGGCGGCGCTGACCGAGACCGGGTACTGGCAGGGCGAGATCTGGAACCGCCGCAAGAACGGCGAGATCTTCCCGGAGCACATGTCGCTGTCGGCGGTGCGCGACCCGGCGGGCGAGATCACGCACTACGTGTGCATGTTCACCGACATCTCCGAAGAAAAGGCCCAGCAGCGGCAACTGGAATATCTGGCGCACAACGACCCACTCACCGGCCTGTCCAACCGCACCTGGTTTGGGCACCAGCTGGAGCTGGCAGTGCAGGAGGCGCAGGTGAGCGGTGAGCACATTGCGGTGCTGCTGCTCAACCTGGACCGGTTCAAGGACGTGAACGACAGCTACGGCCATGCCACGGGGGACGAAGTGCTCAAGCACATCGCGCGGCAGGTGCAGTCGGCCCTGCGGCCCGGGGATGTGCTGGGGCGCATGGCGGGCGACGAGCTGGCCGTGGTGGCGCGCCACCTGCGCCATGCCGATGGCGCCGCCGCCGTGGCGCGGCACCTGATCCGCGCCGTGGCCGAGCCCTGGCGCTCACCCGACGGGCTGGAGGTGGTGGCCGGCGTCAGCGTGGGCATCTGCATGTTCCCCGAGCACGCAGGCACCACCGAGCTGCTGTTGCAGGGCGCCCACGCGGCGGTCTACGGGGCCAAGGCGCGGGGGCGGGGCGCCTGGTGCTTCTTCCATGAGGCCATGACCCAGGCGGCTCGCGAGCGGCTGGAGCTGGAGTCGCGCCTGCGCCTGGCGCTGGCCCAGGGCCATCTGCAGATGTACTACCAGCCCCAGATCGACATTGCCACGGGCCGCATCCAGGGCGCCGAAGCCCTGGTGCGCTGGAACGACCCGCAGGAGGGGCTGATCTCGCCCGCACGCTTCATCCCGGTGGCCGAGACCTCGGGCGTGATCGGTCCGCTGGGTGAATGGGTGGTGCGCGAGGTCTGCCGCCAGGGCCAGCAATGGCGCGATGCGGGGCTGCCCGAGTTGACGCTGGCGCTGAACGTGTCGCCGCGCCAGTTCCACCTGACCGATCTGGCCGGCTGCACGGCGGCCGCGCTGCAGGCCAGCGGCTTCCCGGCCGCGCTGCTGGAGCTGGAGATCACCGAAAGCGCGCTGGCCGAGCGCACCGAAGAGGCCCGCCAGGTGTTGGTGCGCCTGCGGGAGCTGGGGGTGCGCATCGCGGTGGATGACTTTGGCACGGGCTACTCGTCGCTGGCACAGCTCAAGCGGTTTCCCATCGACGTGCTCAAGATCGACCAGGGTTTCATTCGCGACATTCCGCAAAGCGAGGACGACATGGCCATCAGCGCCGCCATCATCGCCATGGGACACAGCATGGGCCTGTCGGTGCTGGCCGAGGGCGTGGAGACCGAGGGCCAGCTGGCCTTTCTGCGCGCCCGGGGCTGCGACGCCTACCAAGGTTACCTGTGCAGCCGCCCCGTGCCTGCCGATGATTTTGGGGCGCTGCTGCGCGCACAGGCGGTGCCTGCCGCTGCGGCTCAGGGTTGAAAAGGCGCGCTCAGACCTTTTGACCGGGCGGCGCAGGGCGCCATTGCTCGCGCAGCTCTGTGCATGCATCGCGCGGGGGCAGCGGCGGGGTCAGGACCACGGCATCTGCTTCTGCACCTGATTTGATAGCGGCTGAAGCATGTTCTACCTGCGCTATCACCACTTTTGACACCAAAGTTGCCGGCCAATGCGTTGGCACACCCAGGTGGCGCAGCACGTGGCCGCCGCCAGCCACCAGCAGCACCGTCTGGCCGGAGCGCAACGCCTCCTGGGCCGTCTGGGCCATGCTGGCGTCGCGGGCGATCTGGATGCGTGTCATGGGCGCTATTTGCGATTCGGGCAACAGGCCGCAATGGCCGTCCCGCACGGCCTGTTGCTGCTGCGCCAGCTCTGGGGCGGGCAGGTGCTGGTCCCAGGCGGTATTGGCCATGGCGGCGCGCATGCGGGCGCGGGGCAGGTTGCCACCCAGCACGGGCACCCCGGCGCCCACGGCGGCCATCACCACCGGGCCGTAGGCCTTCCAGGGCCAGGCCGCGTCGTTCCACTGCAGGGCGGCTTGGGCCTGCGCCTCGCTGGCATCGCGCGGCAGGCCCCGGGTGCTGTGGCCCCGCTCGGCCATTTCCATCACGAGGGCTGCAAGCTGACCGCGCCCAGCCAGCCAGGCCACCGCCTCGCGCTGCAGGCGCTGGTGGTCGGGCGCATCGTGCTGCTCGCCCAGCAACAGCACATCGGCGGGCAGGAGGTGCTGCAGGCGTTCGGTCCAGGACGCTGCGGGCGACCCGGGATTGGCCGGGTCGGTCAGGGGTGGAGGCGGGGATGCCTTGGCGGAATGGCCCGCGCAGCCTGACAGGGCCCCCAGGCTGGCCAGTGCCCAGGCTGCGGCCCAGGGGCGCCAGGCCGTTGCAAGGGTGGCGAATGAGAGAAGGGGGTTCTGCGTGTGCATCCGGCCATGCTAGCGGGTGCAAACTTGACTTAAGTCAAGAATTGCCCCATCCCCCTTGCCTACACTGCGCCATGCGCTCCAAGCCCTCGCTTTCCGCCAAGCTCCTCGCCATGGGCGCTGGCTTCCTGCTGGTGGCCCTGGCGTCCATCGGCTTGACGCTGTGGGTGACCTGGAAACTCGAAGGGGGCGCTGCTGCGGTGAACGAGGCGGGCCGCCTGCGCATGAACATGCTGCGCATGGTGCTGGTGTTGCAGACCGAGCCACCTGAGGCGGTGCGTGACCGGGCGCGCCAGTTCGACGCCAGCCTGGAGCTGCTGCGCACGGGCGATCCGTCGCGCCCACTGGCCGTGCCGTGGAGCGACGAGACGCGCATGCGGTTCGACGGCATCCGTGCCCGGTGGACCGAGGCTCGCGCGGGTTGGGTCAGCGCCTTGCCCCCGGACCGCGCACAGATCCTGGTGGAGGCCGATGCCTTTGTGCAGCAGGTTGATGGCTTTGTGGACGCCATCGAGGTCCAGATCGCAGGCTGGACTGCCGCGCTGCACCTGTTCCAGCTGTTCATGATGGCACTGGCCATTGTGGCCGCCGTGACCTTCATGGTGATGAGTTATCTGCTGGTCATCAACCCCGTGGCGCGCCTGCAGCAGGCCCAGGTCCGCCTGCGCCAGGGCGAGCTGGGTACGCGCCTGCCCGTCGATACCGATGACGAGTTCGGCCAGCTCTCGGCGGGCTTCAATCTCATGGCGCACGCGATGCAGGCGTCGCACGATGAGCTGGAACACAAGGTGCGGGAGAAGACCGCCAGCATCGCCGTGCAGAACCAGCGCTTGGCCGCGCTGTACGAGGTGAGCGCGCTGGCCTCGACCGCCAGCAGCCTGGAGCTGCTGGCGCAAGGCTTTGTCCAGCAGATCCGCCGGGTGGCGGGCGCTGACGCTGTGGCCGTGCGCTGGTCCAATGAAGCCAACGAGCGCTATGTGCTGCTGGCGGGTGACGGCCTGCCGGCGACCATGGCCGAGGGCGAGCATTGCCTGCACACGGGCAGCTGCCTGTGTGGTCAGCCGCAAGCCCAGGCGCGCACCCGGGTGATCCCCATCACACCGTCCACGGACGTGGCCCTGCCGCACTGCCGGGATGCCGGGTTTGAAACCATGGTCACCATCCCCGTCAAGATGCAGTTGCGCATGCTGGGCGAGGTCAATCTGTTCTTCCGCTCACCGGTCGAGATGACCGACGAACTGCGCGACCTGCTCGAAGCCATGACGCGCCATCTGGCCAGCGCCATGGAGGGCCTGCGCGCCACCGCGCTGGAGCGAGAGGCCGCGGTGGCCGAAGAGCGAAGTCTGCTCGCGCGGGAGCTGCACGACTCGATTGCCCAGTCGCTGGCCTTCCTGAAGATCCAGACCCAGCTGCTGCGCGACGCCGTGGCCCGTGGTGATGTTGCCAAGCGCGACCGCAGCATCGGAGAGCTCGACATGGGCGTTCGCGAGTGCTACTCCGATGTGCGCGAGCTGCTGGTGCACTTTCGCACGCGTACCAGCGACGAGGACATCGAGTCCGCGCTGCGCGCCACGCTGTCCAAGTTCGAGCACCAGACCGGCATGGCGACCACGCTGGGCATGGTGGGCCACGGCTTGCCGCTGGCGCAGGACGTGCAGATCCAGGTGTTGCACATGGTGCAGGAGGCGCTGTCGAACGTGCGCAAGCATTCGGGCTCCACGCGGGTCGATTTGCTGGTGCACCGCCACCCGCGCTGGCGCTTCGAGGTGCAGGACAACGGCACCGGCTTTGACGTCACCTCCGTGCCGCCCGATTCGCTGCATGTGGGCCTGGGCATCATGCGCGAGCGGGCCCAACGCATTGGCGCCGTCGTGCAGGTGGAGTCCACACCGGGGCAGGGTACCCGCGTGTGCATTGAGCTGCCCTCCGTGGCGCCTGCCCAGGCAGTCGCTTTTGCCAAGACCACAGCGCCGGGGGCCGCAGCCTCTCCACAAACTGCCCCCACACCATGACGACCCACGCACCGCCTCTTACCTCCACGTCGGCGCCGGCCGCCACGCCGGTCACGTTGCTGGTGGTGGATGACCACACGCTGTTCCGGCGCGGGCTGACCGCGCTGCTCGAGCAGTACGAGGGCCTTTCTGTCGTGGGCGAGGCAGGTGACGCGGCGCAGGCCCTGCGGCTGGCACCCCAACTGCAGCCCCAGGTGATCCTGCTCGACAACCACCTGCCCGGCGTGATGGGTGTGGATGCCATCCAGGGTCTGCGCGAAGTGTCGCCCGCATCACGTGTGCTCATGCTGACGGTGAGCGAGGACGCGCAAGACCTGGCAACCGCCCTGCGCAACGGCGCGCAGGGCTACCTGCTCAAGACCATTGATGGCGACCTTTTGGCTCAGGCCATACGCCGCGCTGCCCGCGGCGAGCCCGTGGTCAGCCCTGAGCTGATGGGCAAGCTGGTGGCGGCATTCCAGTCACAGGGCGCCCCCGAGGTGACGCCTCCATCGCCCCCGCCAGCCGACGCCCCAGGGGTGGCCGCCAACGGATTCACCCCCCTGTCGCCGCGCGAAGAAGACGTGCTGCGCGAGATTGCACGCGGCGCGAGCAACAAGGAGATCGCGCGCACGCTCGACATCGCCGAGACCACAGTGAAGATTCACGTGCAGCACATCCTGCGCAAGCTGGGTCTGAGTTCGCGCGTGCAGGCGGCGGTGTACGCATCGGACCGCCAGCGCGTGGAGTAGCGCAGCTAGCAGCCCGCACGGTGCCTGCGGCGGGATCTCTTGTTCCCATGGCTCGGGCGCGCGCAGGTCGGTCCGTCTGCAGTGCCTTGAACGAAATCCAGAGACCGGCCTTCGGTAAGAAATGCATTGAAGTTGTCATTTCTATTCGATATAAAACCGGCTCTGGTCCCCGGTGTGCTCTGCGGCTGCTTTTTGCAAGGCCATAGTTCTTTCGAACGATGGCTATCTCCCAGTGACTACTCCTTCTGCCGCGTTGCGCATGTCCTAGCGAAGGATGGGCAAGGTCTCCGAAAAGAGGGACTATTCCTGTCATGCAAAAAGAGAGGAATCGTGCAATGGCAAACGCAACTCTGCCCCCGGGCGACAGTCCGCAACGCACGCGTCAGGCATGGTCAGTGCTCATCGTGAGCACCTTCGCCTTCACCGTCTGCTTCATGGTCTGGATGATGTTCGGCGTCATCGGGATCCCCATCAAGAAAATGCTCAACCTGAACTCCACGCAGTTCGGGTTGCTCATGTCCATGCCCGTGCTCACGGGCTCGCTGGTGCGGGTGCCGTTGGGCATCTGGACCGATAAGTTCGGCGGCCGCATCGTGATGGCTGCCGTCATGGCCACCACCGTGCCCGCCATCTGGCTCATGAGCTACGCCACGGAATACTGGCACTTCCTCACCATCGGCCTGTTTGTGGGTCTGGCGGGGGGCTCGTTCTCGGTGGGTACGCCCTATGTGGCGCGCTGGTTCCCCAAGCACCGCCAGGGCACGGCCATGGGCGTGTATGGCGCGGGCAACTCGGGGGCAGCCGTCAACAAGTTCGTGGCTCCCGTCATTCTGGTGGCCTTTGGCTGGGCCATGGTGCCCCAGGTGTATGCCGCCATCATGCTGGGAACGCTGGTGCTGTTCCTGCTGTTCAGCCACAGCGACCCGGCCCACTTGGTGCCCAGCAATGTCAAGTTCACCGACCAGCTCAAGGCGCTGAAGGACCCCAAGGTGCTCAAGTACTGCCAGTACTACAGCATCGTGTTCGGTGGCTATGTGGCGCTGTCACTGTGGATGGTGCAGTACTACGTGGGTGAGTTCGGTCTCGACATCCGCGTGGCGGCACTGCTGGCCGCCTGCTTTTCGCTGCCCGGCGGCGTGCTGCGCGCCATCGGCGGCATGCTGTCTGACAAGTACGGTGCCCACAGCGTGACCTGGTGGGTGATGTGGGTGAGCTGGATCTGCCTGTTCCTGCTGAGCTACCCACAGACCGACTTCACCATCCTCACCGTCAACGGCGCCAAGACCTTCCATCTGGGCCTGAACGTGTATGCCTTCACCGGCCTCATGTTCCTGCTGGGCATCTGCTGGGCCTTCGGCAAGGCCAGCGTCTTCAAATACATCAGTGATGACTACCCCAAGAACATCGGTGCCATCAGCGGCATCGTGGGCCTGGCCGGTGGCATGGGTGGCTTCATCCTGCCCATCCTGTTTGGCGCACTCATGGACCTCACGGGCGTTCGCTCCAGCGCCTTCATGCTGATGTACGGCGTGGTGTGGGTCTCGCTCATCTGGATGTACTTCACCGAAGTGCGCCGCACCCCCGTCATGGGTTCGCAGGACGCTGCTGCGTCGGCGACCACCCGCTGATTTTTTAAAGGACTCTCACCATGTCTGCCACCACCACCAGCGGGCGCCAGGGGCGCCTGCTCACCCTCTGGACCCCGGAGGACAAGACCTTCTGGGAACGCGAGGGCGAAGCCGTCGCCAAGCTCAACCTCTGGATCTCGGTGCCCGCGCTGTTCCTGGCCTTTGCCATCTGGCAGGTCTGGAGCGTGGTCGCCGTGAGCCTGCCGGGCCTGGGCTTCAAGTATTCGACCAACCAGCTCTTCTGGCTGGCCGCGGCGCCCGCGCTCTCGGGTGCCACGCTGCGCATCTTCTATTCGTTCATGGTGCCGCTGGTCGGTGGCCGCCGCTGGACGGCCATCTCCACCGCTTCGCTGCTGATCCCCGCGATCGGCATCGGCTTTGCGGTGCAGGACAACACCACGGCCTACCCCACCATGCTCATCCTGGCGCTGCTGTGCGGCCTGGGTGGTGGCAACTTCAGCTCCAGCATGGCCAACATCAGCTTCTTCTTTCCGAAGGAGCGCAAGGGCTCGGCACTGGGCGTGAACGCGGGCCTGGGTAATCTGGGCGTGTCGGTGGTGCAGTTCCTGAGCCCGCTGGTCGTCACGGCCGGCATTTTCGGCATCTTTGGTGGCGAAGGCCAGAGCATCGTGAAGAACGGCAGCACCGTCCAGGTGTGGACGCAGAACGCCGCCTTCATCTGGGTGCCATGGATCGCCCTGACGGCACTGGCAGCCTGGTTTGGCATGAACGACATTGCCGACGCCCGCGCCTCGTTCGCTGCACAGGCCGCCATCTTCAAGCGCAAGCACAACTGGCTGATGTGCGTGCTGTACCTCGGCACCTTCGGCTCGTTCATCGGCTACGCCGCAGGGTTCCCGCTGCTCATCAAGAGCCAGTTCCCCAACATCAATCCCCTGGCCTATGCCTGGCTGGGCCCGCTGGTGGGCGCTGTGATCCGCCCCTTTGGCGGCTGGCTGGCCGACAAGCTCGGCGGTGCTCGCGTCACGCTGTGGAACTTCATCGTGATGGCCATCGCCGTGGTCGGCGTGACGGTATTTCTGCCATCGGGCGGCAACGAGGGCCAGTTCGCCGGCTTCTTTGTGTGCTTCCTGGTGCTGTTCCTCACCACCGGCATCGGCAACGGCTCCACCTTCCGAATGATCCCCGTGATCTTCCTGACCGAAGCTATGCGTGGTGTGGACCCCCGCAACGCCGCCGCCGTGGCCCAGGCCAATAAGGAGGGCAACACCCTGGGCGCCGCCACGCTGGGCTTTACCGCCGCCATGGCTGCCTATGGCGGGTTCTTCATCCCCAAGAGCTATGGCAGCTCGATTGCATTGACGGGCAGCCCCCATGCCGCGCTGTGGACGTTCTTTGCTTTCTACATCGTTTGCATCGTGATCACCTGGTGGCACTACGCGCGCAAGAACGCCGCCATGCCTTGCTGAAGACCCCCTGAACAGAACAGAACAAGGAGCCCCCGATGAGTCATTTTCTCGATCGCCTCTCGTACTTCTCGCAACCGCGCGAGACCTTTGCCCAAGGCCACGGCGAGACCAACGGCGAAGACCGCACCTGGGAAGACGCCTACCGCGACCGCTGGGCACACGACAAGATCGTGCGCAGCACCCACGGCGTGAACTGCACGGGCTCCTGCTCGTGGAAGATCTACGTCAAGGGCGGCATCGTGACCTGGGAAACCCAGCAGACCGACTACCCCCGCACCCGCCCCGACCTGCCCAACCACGAGCCCCGTGGCTGCGCCCGCGGCGCTAGCTACAGCTGGTACCTGTACAGCGCCAACCGCGTGAAGTACCCCATGGTGCGCGGCCGTTTGCTCAAGCACTGGCGTGCCGCCATTGCCCTGGCCAAGAGCCCCGTGGATGCCTGGGCTGCCATCGTCGAGAACGACGCCTCGCGCAGCGAATGGCAAAAGCAGCGGGGTCTGGGCGGCTTCGTGCGCAGCACCTGGGACGAAGTCAACCAGATGATCGCCGCGGCCAACGTCTACACCATCAAGAAGCACGGCCCTGACCGCATCATCGGCTTCTCGCCCATCCCCGCGATGTCGATGATTTCGTACGCTGCCGGTTCGCGCTACCTGAGCCTGATCGGTGGCGTGTGCATGAGCTTCTACGACTGGTACTGCGACCTGCCACCCTCCAGCCCGCAGGTGTGGGGCGAGCAGACCGACGTGCCCGAGTCGGCCGACTGGTACAACAGCTCCTACATCATTGCCTGGGGCTCCAACGTGCCCCAGACGCGCACGCCCGATGCGCACTTCTTGACCGAGGTGCGCTACAAAGGCACCAAGGTCGTGTCCATCACACCCGACTACTCCGAAGTGGCCAAGCTGGGTGACCTGTGGATGCACCCCAAGCAAGGCACCGACGCCGCCGTGGCCATGGCCATGGGCCACGTGATCCTGAAGGAGTTCTACTTCAAGGACGGCGGCAAGGGCCGCAGCACCTACTTCGACGACTACGCGCGCCGCTACACCGATCTGCCGCTGCTGGTGGTGCTCAAGGAAAAGACGCTGCCCGATGGCAGCAAGGTCATGGTGCCCGACCGCTATGTGCGCGCCAGCGACTTCCCGGGCCAGCTCGACCAGTCCAACAACCCCGACTGGAAGACCGTGGGTTACGACGAGCTGGGCCAGGTCACGCTGCCCAACGGCTCCATCGGCTTCCGCTGGGGTGCTGACGGCCGCGCCGATCAGGGCCTGTGGAACCTGGAGAACAAGGAAGCCCGCACCGGCAACACCGTCAAGCTCAAGCTGTCGGTGATCGAAGACGGCGCGCAGGCGCATGACGTGGCGAAGGTAGCCTTCCCGTACTTTGGTGGCGTGCAGACGCCCAATTTCACGGCCAACGAACAGGGCAGCGATGTGATGGTGCGCCCCGTGCCCGTGACGCACCTGGAGCTCGCCGGCCATGAGGCCCAGGGCCGCGTGATGGTGGCCACCGTGTTCGACCTGCTGGCCGCGAGCTACGGCATCGACCGGGGTCTGCCTGGTGAAGAACCCGGCGGCAGCTACGACGCAGACCGCCCCTACACCCCTGCCTGGCAGGAAAAGATCACGGGTGTGCCGCGCGACCAGATCATCACCGTGGCACGCCAGTTTGCCGACAACGCCGACAAGACGCATGGCAAGTCCATGGTCATCATCGGCGCGGCCATGAATCACTGGTACCACAGCGACATGAATTACCGCGGCATCATCAATATGCTGATGATGTGCGGTTGTATCGGTCAGAGCGGTGGCGGCTGGGCGCACTATGTGGGCCAGGAAAAGCTGCGGCCTCAAACCGGCTGGACGGCGCTGGCCTTTGCCCTTGACTGGATCCGCCCACCCCGCCAGATGAACAGCACCAGCTTCTTCTACGCCCACACTGACCAGTGGCGCTACGAGAAGCTGGGCATGGAGGAAATCCTCTCGCCCCTGGCCGACAAGAAGGCCTACCACGGCGCGCAGATCGACTACAACGTGCGCGCCGAGCGCATGGGTTGGTTGCCTTCGGCGCCCCAGCTCAAGACCAGCCCGCTGCAGGTGGCCAAAGACGCCGCTGCCAAGGGCATGGAAGCCAAGGATTACGTGGTCAAGTCCCTGAAGGATGGCAGCTTGCAGATGAGCTGCGAAGACCCGGACCACCCCGACAACTGGCCGCGCAACATGTTCGTGTGGCGCTCCAACATCCTGGGTTCGTCGGGCAAGGGGCATGAGTATTTCCTCAAGCACCTGCTGGGCACGACCCACGGTGTGCAGGGCAAGGACCTGGGACAGGACGAAGCCAAGCCCGAGGAAGTGCAGTGGCACTCCAAGGCCCCCGAAGGCAAGCTGGACCTGCTGGTCACGCTCGATTTCCGCATGAGCACCACCTGCCTGTACTCCGACATCGTGCTGCCTACGGCCACCTGGTATGAGAAGAACGACCTCAACACCAGCGACATGCACCCCTTCATCCACCCGCTGTCCACCGCGGTGGACCCTGCCTGGCAGGCCAAGAGCGACTGGGAAATCTACAAAGGCTTTGCCAAGGCTGTGAGCGAGGTCAGCGTGGGCCACCTGGGCGTGGAAAAGGACGTGGTGCTCACGCCCATCATGCACGACACGGCGGGCGAAATGGCCCAGCCCTTTGGCGTGCGTGACTGGAAGAAGGGCGAGTGCGAACTCATCCCCGGCAAGACCGCGCCGCAGGTCACGGTGGTCGAGCGCGATTACCCCAACCTCTACAAGCGCTTCACGGCCCTGGGTCCCTTGATGGACAAGGCCGGTAATGGTGGCAAGGGCATCGGCTGGAACACGCAGACCGAAGTCGGCCAGCTCGGCGATTTGAACGGCCGCGTGAAGGAAGAGGGCGTGACGCAAGGCATGCCCCGCATCGTGAGCGACATCGACGCCACCGAGGTGGTGATGATGCTGGCCCCCGAAACCAACGGCCACGTGGCCTGCAAGGCCTGGGAAGCCCTGGGCAAGCAGACCGGCCGCGACCACGTGCACCTGGCGCTGCACCGCGAGGACGAGAAGATCCGCTTCCGCGACATCCAGGCGCAGCCGCGCAAGATCATTTCTTCGCCCACCTGGTCGGGCCTGGAAAGCGAAAAGGTCAGCTACAACGCCGGTTACACCAACGTGCATGAGCTGATCCCATGGCGCACCCTCACGGGCCGCCAGCAGTTCTATCAGGACCACCCCTGGATGCGCGACTTCGGCGAAGGCTTTGTGAGCTACCGCCCACCAGTGCATCTGAAGACGCTGCACGAAGTCGAGGGCAAGAAGCCCAACGGCAACCGTGAGATCCAGCTGAACTTCATCACACCGCACCAGAAGTGGGGTATCCACAGCACGTACAGCGACAACCTGATGATGCTCACGCTGAACCGGGGCGGCTCGGTGGTGTGGCTGAGTGAAGACGACGCGAAGGTCGCCGGCATCGTGGACAACGACTGGGTCGAACTCTTCAACTCCAACGGCGCCATTGCGGCCCGCGCGGTGGTGAGCCAGCGTGTGAACCCCGGCATGGTGATGATGTACCACTCGCAAGAGAAGATCATCAACACCCCCGGCTCCGAGATCACGGGCACCCGTGGCGGTATCCACAACTCGGTCACGCGCATTGTGCTCAAGCCCACCCACATGATTGGTGGCTACGCCCAGTACAGCTACGGCTTCAACTACTACGGAACCATCGGCACCAACCGCGACGAGTTCGTGCTGGTGCGCAAGATGGACCGCGTGGACTGGCTGGACGACGAAGTGTCCGACACCGGCGCGCACGCCTGAAGCCGAAGACAAGGAGAAACACGATGAAAATTCGCGCACAAATCGGCATGGTGCTGAACCTGGACAAGTGCATCGGTTGCCACACCTGTTCCGTCACCTGCAAGAACGTCTGGACCAGCCGCCCCGGGGTGGAATACGCCTGGTTCAACAACGTCGAGACCAAGCCCGGCATCGGTTACCCCAAGGAATGGGAAAACCAGGACAAGTGGAACGGCGGCTGGGTACGCAGCCCTGACGGCTCCATCGCGCCCCGCCAGGGCGGCAAGTGGAAGCTGCTCATGCGCATCTTCGCCAACCCCAACCTGCCGCAGATCGACGACTACTACGAGCCCTTCACGTTCGACTACGACCACCTGCAGTCGGCGCCGGAAAGCAAGGCGGCTCCCACAGCCCGCCCCCGCAGCCTGATCACCGGCAAGCGCATGGAGAAGATCGAATGGGGCCCGAACTGGGAAGAAATCCTGGGCGGTGAGTTCGCCAAACGCAGCAAGGACAAGAACTTCGACGATGTCCAGAAGGACATTTACGGCCAGTTCGAGAACACCTTCATGATGTACCTGCCGCGCCTGTGCGAGCACTGCCTGAACCCGGCGTGCGTGGCGTCGTGCCCGAGCGGCTCGATCTACAAGCGCGAGGAAGACGGCATTGTGCTGATCGACCAGGACAAGTGCCGCGGCTGGCGCATGTGCGTCAGCGGCTGCCCCTACAAGAAAATTTACTACAACTGGCAATCGGGCAAGGCCGAGAAGTGCATCTTCTGCTACCCCCGCATCGAAGCCGGCCAGCCGACCGTGTGCTCGGAAACCTGCGTGGGCCGTATCCGCTATCTGGGCGTGCTGCTGTATGACGCAGACCGCATCCAGGAAGCCGCCAGCGTGGAGCGCGACCGCGACCTGTACCAGGCGCAGCTCGACATCTTCCTGAACCCGAACGATCCTGACGTCATCAAGCAGGCGCGCATCGACGGCATCCCCGACAGCTGGATGGACGCCGCGCGCAACAGCCCCGTCTACAAGATGGCCGTGGACTGGAAGGTCGCCCTGCCGCTGCATCCAGAGTACCGCACGCTGCCCATGGTCTGGTACGTACCACCGCTCTCGCCCATCACAGCGGCTGCCAACGCAGGCCATGTGGGTGTGAATGGCGAGATCCCGGACGTTTCGCAACTGCGCATCCCTGTGCAGTACCTGGCCAACCTGCTCACTGCCGGCGACACCGGCCCCGTGGTGCGGGCGCTGGAGCGCATGCTGGCCATGCGCACCTACCAGCGCGACAAGCACGTGGAGCAGCGCCAGAACCTGACGGTGCTCAAGCAGGCGGGCCTGTCGATGGCCGAGGTCGAGGAGATGTACCACGTGATGGCCATTGCCAACTACGAGGACCGCTTTGTCATCCCATCGGCCCACCGCGAGTACGCCGAGAACGCGTTCGACATCCGCGGCGGCTGTGGCTTCTCGTTCGGCAACGGCTGCTCGGATGGTGCCACTGAAACCAGCATGTTCGGCGGCAAGAAGCCCCGCACGATCCCGATCAAAGCGACTGTCTGAGTGCGACGGAAGGAATCACCATGTTCAAGAAGAACCCGACCTCCGTGCGACTGACTCTGCGGGCCCTGGGCTACCTGCTCAGCTACCCCGATGCGCAGCTGCGCAGCGTGATGCCGCAGCTGATCGATGCGCTGCAGGCAGAGCAGGCCCTGACCGCCGAGCGCATGGAGGAGCTGAAGGCTGTGTGCCAGCACCTCGCGGCGCTGGACCCGCTGGAAGCCGAAGCCCGCTACGTGGATAACTTCGACCGAGGCCGCCAGACCTCGCTGCACTTGTTCGAGCATGTGCACGGCGACTCGCGCGATCGGGGCCCGGCGCTCATCGACCTGATGCAGACCTACGAAAAGGCCGGCCTGCAGTTCGAGGCCGACGAGTTGCCAGACCACCTGCCCGTGGTGCTGGAGTTCGCCTCCACCCAGCCGCCCGAAGTGGCCAAGGAATTCCTGGGCGAGATGGCCCACATCCTCAATGCGCTGTTCAGCGCGCTCGTGGCGCGCAACAGCCCCTACGCCAGCGTCATTGCCGCCGTGCTCGAAGTTTCGGGTCAGCGCGTGCAGTCGGTCGCGCTGACGCCCGAGCCGCCTATGGACGAAGTCTGGGCAGAGCCCGAAGCGTTTGGCGGTTGCAGCACCCAGGGCCAGTCCAAGCCTGACCAGCCGCAACCTGTGCATTTTGTCCGTACCCCCCGCGCCGAGCGGGCACCAGAAGGAGTCTCCGTATGACCGCCTGGCTTGATACCCTGTTGTTTGGCATCTATCCCTATATTTGCCTGGCCGTTTTCTTCATTGGCAGCTGGGCGCGTTTCGACCGCGACCAGTACACGTGGAAGAGCGATTCGTCGCAGCTGCTGCGCACCGGCAGCCTGCGCTGGGGCAGCAACCTGTTCCACATCGGCGTGCTGTTCCTGTTCTTCGGGCACACCTTTGGCATGCTGACGCCGCACTTTGTGTATGAGCATTTCATCAGTGCAGGCAACAAGCAGCTCATGGCCATGGTCTCCGGGGGCATTGCGGGCTTGCTGGCCTTTGTGGGCATCTCCATTTTGTTGCACCGTCGCCTGTCGGACGCGCGCATCCGCGCCACGTCCAAGACCAGCGACATTGTTCTGCTGATCCTGCTCTGGCTGCAACTGGCGCTGGGCCTGGCCACCATCCCGCTGTCGGCACAGCATCTGGACGGCTCCATGATGATGAAGCTGGCCGAGTGGGGCCAACGGGTGGTGACGTTCCGCAGCGGCGGGGTGGAGCTGCTGGCCGAGGCCGGCTGGATCTTCAAGGCCCACATGTTCCTGGGCATGAGCATCTTCCTGATTTTCCCGTTCACCCGCCTGGTGCACGTCTGGAGCGGCTTTGGCACGCTGGCCTACGTGCTGCGTCCCTACCAGGTGGTGCGTGCGCGCCGTCTGAACCTGCCTCCAGGCCACATGCAGTCGCAAGACCGCCGCGCCTGAAACCCACTGATTCCCAAGGAGTACACCATGAGCGGATGTGGAACCGGGAGCTGCGGATGCGGCTCCACAGACAGTAGCGCGGCGGCAGCCACTGCCAGCACGCTGACGCCCACGCAGTCGGCAGCCTATGAAGCCTTGGCCGCAACGATGGATCAGGCACCGCCACTGGCTGCGCCGTCGCCCGATGCCGGTCACCCGCGCGGTCTGGTGGCTGACATCGCGCGCATCAACGGTGTCGCCCTGAATGCGGCGCACGAGTTGCTGGATGAGGAGGCCCTGCGCCAACGGGCCTGCACGGAACTGCTGCGGCAGGCTGCCCAGCAGGCAGGGTTGCTGTCGGCAGACGATGTTCCGGGCTCCGAGGGCGCGATCAGCACCGAGGCCTCGGACGCGATCGAGCAGCTGCTGGACCGCGAGCTGCCCGTCCCTGATCCGTCAGAGGAAGCTTGCCGACGCTACCACGAGGCCCACCCAGCGGCACACGCCCAGGGCGAGCGCGCACAACTGCGCCACGTGCTCTTTGCCGTGACGCCGGGCGTGGACGTGAAGCAGCTGCGCCTGCGGGCAGAGGCCATGCTGATCGACTTGCGCTGCGCAGACGATGGTGGTGCCAAGTTCGCCGAGGCAGCCGCCCAGTGGTCCAACTGCCCCAGCGGCCAGCAGGGCGGCGACCTGGGCTGGTTGACCCGTGCCGACTGCGCGCCAGAGTTCGCCCGCGAGGTGTTTGGCAGCGCCGAGATCGGCGTGCTGGCGCGCCTGGTGCACAGCCGCTTTGGCCTGCACGTGGTGGAAGTGGTGGCCCGCGACCCTGGGCAGCAGCCCTCGTTCGAGGAAGTGCGCCAGGCCATCTCGCTCACCCTGCGTCAGCAGGCCTGGGTGAATGCGCTGCGCCAGTACCTACAGCTGCTGGCCGGTGCGGCCGTGGTGGATGGTGTGGCACTGGACGCGGCGGATACCCCGCTCGTGCAGTAATTGCATCGCCCCTCTCCGCTACCGATTGCCCGCCCCATGCCCGACGAGTTGCTGGACCGTTTGCGCCGCTTCCATGACGACGCCTTTCCCCAGTATCGCCAGCAGTTCCAGGCGCTGGTGGATGAGGGGCAGCATCCCACCACCTTGTTCATTGGCTGTTCCGACTCTCGCCTGGTGCCCTACCTGCTCACAGGCGCAGGGCCGGGTGAGCTGTTTCTGGTGCGCAATGTGGGGGCCTTCATTCCGCCGTATGACGGATCGCATGGCCACCATGGCACCACGGCGGCCATCGAATTTGCGGTGCTCAACCTGAAGGTGCGCCGCATCGTGGTGTGCGGCCACAGTCACTGTGGGGCTATCAAGGCGATGTATGGTGAGGTGTCGCCTGAGGCGCCCAACCTGAACCACTGGCTGGACCTGGGGCGCGAGGCCTTGTTGCCCATGCAGCCAGGCCCCGAGGTGCTGCGCCGCACCGAGCAGCGTGCCGTGGTGCTGCAACTCGAACGCCTCATGGAGTACCCCATGGTGCGCAGTCGTGTGCAGTCGGGCCAGATCAGTCTGCATGGCTGGCACTATGTGATCGAGGACGGTGAGGTCCATGTGTTCGATGTACAGACCGGTGGGTTTGTGCCTGCCTCGCAGTCCGACCACAGCGGTACCGGCCCCTATCAGCCGTATGTGGAGCATGACGGGCAAGTGCTGGTGGACGAGTGACCTGTCCCCCGCTTGCCAGGAGCCAGCATTCGGAGTGGAATGAGCGCTCCTTGACGGAACGCAACCCCGTTTCAGCGTGAAACCCAAATCATCGGCCCCCATGAAACGCGAACCCCAGCCCCCTCTCCACCCCACCGCTTCCCTGCAGCCCATCAGCCTGGATGTGCTGCGCGAGAAATACCTCAAACCCGGCGAGACCACCGCTGACGAGCTTTACCAACGCGTGGCGCGGTCCCTGGCCTCGGTCGAAAAGCCTGAGCTGCGCGAAAAGTACGAAACCCTGTTTTTGGCCAATCTGAAGGCGGGCGCCATCGGTGCTGGCCGCATCATGAGCGCCGCAGGCACCGATATCCAGGCCACGCTCATCAACTGCTTTGTGCAGCCCGTGGGCGACTGCATCCAGGGCGTGGACGACGAGGGCTTTCCGGGCATCTATGAAGCCCTGCGCGAGGCCGCCGAGACCATGCGCCGTGGCGGTGGCGTGGGCTACGACTTCTCGCGCATCCGTCCCAAGGGCGCGCAGGTCAAGGCCACGGCTTCCATGGCGTCGGGGCCGTGCAGCTACATGAACGTGTTCGACCAGTCTTGCTCCACCGTGGAGAGCGCCGGCGCACGCCGGGGCGCCCAGATGGGCGTGCTGCGCATAGACCATCCCGATGTGCACGAGTTCATCACCGCCAAGCGCACGCCGGGCCGCTGGAACAATTTCAACGTGTCGGTGGGGGTGTCGGACGAGTTCATCCATGCCGTGCAGAACAACGCGCCGTGGGAGCTGGTGCACAAGGCCCGCCCTGGCGCTGCCGTGCTGGCCCAGGGCGCCTACCAGCGTGCCGATGGCCTGTGGGTGTACGCCACCGTGCCGGCGCGCGAGCTGTGGGACACGATCATGAAATCGGCCTACGACTTTGCCGAGCCGGGCATCCTGTTCCTTGGCCGCATCAACGAAGACAACAACCTGCACTATTGCGAAGACATCGCGGCGACCAACCCCTGTGGCGAGCAGCCGCTGCCTTCGTACGGGTGCTGCGACCTGGGTCCCGTCATCCTGACCCGTTTTGTGCGCCACCCCTTTGGCTTTGGTGGTGTGGCGGCGTTTGACTTCGACGCCTTCACCAAGGCGGTGGCGCTGCAGGTGCGTGCCCTCGACAACGTGCTCGATGTGACCTACTGGCCACTGCCGCAGCAGCGCGACGAGGCCATGGCCAAACGCCGCATTGGCGTCGGCTTTACCGGCATGGGCAACACGCTGGCCATGCTGTGCCTGCGTTACGACCTGCCCGAGGGCCGCACCATGGCCGCGCGCATTGCCGAGTGCATGCGCGACGCTGCGTACGCCGCATCGGTGGACCTGGCGCGCGAGAAAGGGGTGTTCCCGAAGTTCGACGCCAACGGCTATCTGGCCGAAGGCACGTTCGCCAGCCGCCTGCCGGAATCGCTCAAGGCGGCCATTCACCAGCACGGCATCCGCAACAGCCACCTGCTGTCCATCGCCCCCACGGGCACTGTGAGCCTGGCCTTTGCCGACAATGCGTCCAACGGCATCGAGCCGCCGTTTTCGTGGATGTACAAGCGCAAGAAGCGCGAGTCGGACGGCAGCACCACCGAATACGCGGTGGAAGACCATGCCTGGCGCCTCTACCGCGAGCTGGGCGGCGACGCGGATGCGCTGCCCGACTACTTCGTATCGGCCCTGGCCATGCCTGCCGAAGGCCACATCGCCATGATGGAAGCCGTGCAGCCCTTTGTGGACACCGCGATTTCCAAGACCGTCAACATCCCCGCTGACTACCCCTACGAAGGGTTCAAGGACCTGTATCTGCAGGCCTGGCGTGCGAAGCTCAAGGGCCTGGCCACCTACCGGCCCAACGCCATCCTCGGATCGGTGCTGGAAACCCATGCAACTCCTGCGCCTGCGCCCGCTGCGGCACCTGTGGCGGCACCTGCACCGGTGGTGGACCCCATGCGCACCGTGATCGAGAGCCGACCGCAAGGCGGGCTGTCGGCGGTGGCCGAAAAGCTCGAATACTGGACACAGGAGGGCCACAAGACCCTGTACCTCATCGTGTCGTTCCTGCCCGTGCCCACGGGCGTGGGCAACGGTACGGTGGACCGTGCCATCGAGTTCTTCATGCCCGTGGGCCAAAGCGGCGAGTCGCAGCAGTGGATCACTTCCAGCATGCGGCTGTTGTCGCTCGCAGCGCGTGGGGGCTTCCTGGAGCGGGCGCTGTCGGACATGCGCAAGGTCGCCTGGGACCGTGGCCCGGTGCGCCTGGGCACTCATCGCAAAGACGATGGCACCATGGTGCCGATGTGGCATGACTCCGAAGTGGCGGCCATGGCCTACGCCATCCAGAACATCCTGGCGCGCCGGGTGGCCGACCCGGTGCAGCAGCAGCTGCCGCTGGATGAGCCCGCTCCCCCGCCCGTGGCCGTGCCCCAGGCCATGGCGGGCAAGAAGTGCAGCGAATGCGGGGCGCACGCCGTGATCCGCAAGGATGGTTGCGACTACTGCACGCAGTGTGGGCACCTGGGAAGCTGCGGATGACCACTCCTCGGCCCACCATTCCCGTGCGGGCAGCGTCGGGCAAGCCGTCTGCCGAGGCACTCGCGCAGATGGACAGGCACTGGCGCTGGCGCTATGTGATGCTGGCGCCCCATCGGCTGGGTTTTTTGCTCGCCATGGCGGTGCTGGTGGCTTCGGGGATGTGGTGGGCATTGGTGCAGGTGGACCGGTCCACCCAGTGGTGGGCATTGCCTGCCGCGCTGCCGCCCACGCTGGTGCATTCCGCAGTGATGGCTTTTGGATTCATCCCGCTGTTCTTCTCGGGCTTTCTCTTCACGGCGGGCCCCAAGTGGCTGGGGGTGGAGCCGCTGCCTGTCAGCGCGCTGCGGTTTCCCCTGCTCGCCCAGGCTGCAGGCTGGTTGCTGTGGCTGGCTGGCGCGCATTGGCATGCTGTGGTCGCGCTGGTCGGGCTTGCGCTGGCCTGCGGCGGGCTGGTGTGGATGACGGTGCAGTTCTGGGGCCGGGTGCGGTTGAGCCAGGCGCAGGACCAGCTTCATGCGCGCGTGATTGCGGGCGCTTGCCTGCTCGGCAGCGTCAGCGTGGCGGGGCTGTGGCTCAGCCTGGTGCTGGGGGCCCCCGCAGTGGCCAGGGCGTGGGTGATCACGGGCCTCTGGGGGTTTGTGGTCGTGGTGTATGTCACGGTGGCGCACCGCATGATTCCCTTTTTTACCTCCAGTGCCATGCCCATGGTGCAAGCCTGGCGGCCTTTCTGGGTGCTTTGGCTCATGCTGGCGGCGGCGTTCCTGCAGGTGCTGGCCGTGTGGCTTGAATGGGCCGGCATCTCTGCCAGCGCCGCGGGCCCCGCCTGGGGACTGGTGCATGGCGCGCTGCAGCTGGCGGTGGGGGGCGTGCTGATCTGGCTGGCCTGCGTGTGGGGGCTGGTGCAGAGCCTCAAGAACAAGCTGCTGGCCATGCTGCACATTGGCTTCTTGTGGCTGGGTGTGTCCTTCTTGCTCGGGGGCGTGTCCGCGTGGCTGGCCTGGGGGCTGGGCGTTGGCGGCCTGGGCCTGGGCGCCCTGCATGCGCTCACCATGGGATGCCTGGCGTCGTTGATGCTGGCCATGGTCACGCGGGTGTCTTGTGGGCACAGCGGGCGGGCGTTGGTGGCTGACCGCATGGCGTGGTCGCTGTTCTGGCTGCTGCAGGCCGCCACGGTGCTGCGCATTGTGGCTGCGGTGCCGGGTGTCCCCGGTGTGGTGCTGCTCTGGCTGCTACCGGTGGCCGCCGTGCTGTGGGCTGGCACCATGGCGGCGTGGGGTGTGCGCCTGGGCCGCTGGTATGGCTGTCTGCGGGCCGATGGCCGACCGGGCTGAACCCGCTCCTTCAAGGATTTGCAATGGCTGTCATTCCCTGGCCTTTGAGCCACGTATCCAAGCCTCCCGCTGCCTCCGCACGCGCGCCGGTGGCGGAGGATGTGGCGGGCATGGCTGCGGCGCTGATCCAGTCGCGCCAGACCATCCTGCCCAAGCGACTGGGCACCCCCGGGCCGAATGCCGCCGAATTGGCGCAGATCCTCCAGGCCGCAGCCCATGCGCCAGACCATGGCCAACTGGTGCCCTGGCGGTTTGTGCTGGTGCCTGATGCCTCGCGCCCCATGCTGGCCGGTGTGTTTGCCCAGGCCTTGTTGGAGCGCGACCCGGCTGCCACCCCCGAGCAGGCCGAGCAGGCGCGGGAGAAGGCATACCGGTCTCCCGTGCTGCTGCTGGCGGTGGTGGACGCTGAGCGCGGCGATGCCGAGATCGACCTGGCCGAGCGCACCGTCTCTGCTGGTTGCGCCGTGCAGAATATGCTGCTGATGGCCACCGCGCAGGGGTTCGGATCGGCACTGACTAGCGGCAAGGCCTTGAAGGCGGCCAGCCTGCGCGCACTGTTTCAGCTGGCACCGTCTGAGCAGGCCCTGTGTTTCATCAGCATCGGTACCGTACAGTCGCGCAAAGCGGCGCGGGCTCGTCCCGCGGCGAGGGCCTACGTGAGTACGCTGGATGCCGAACGGGGCGTGGTACCCGGTTTTTAAAGCCCCGCCCCCTTTCTTTGATTGCGAGACTTTTTCATGGATATTTCCAGTTTTGACGACCTGCTGCAGGCAGCACGCATGCAGCCTGAACCCCAGCGCCTGCTGTTTGTCTTTGCGGCGGTCGAGTTGCCTGATGACGCCACCCCCGCGCAGCGCGCGCGTTTCGAGGCCGGGCAGGGCGGCTCCCTGGCGCCGCTGATGTGCGTGGACAAGACGCCACAGGAACTGGCATCGTTCGACGCGTTGGTGGACGAGGCCCGCCAGTTCACCGCCCCGGGCCACGACTGGGCCATCGTGTTTGCGGCGGCCCTCTCGGGCACGCTGAACAAGGCGCCCACCAGTGCCGATGCCGAGGCTCCGTTGCAGCGCATGGTGGATGCGATCAAGGGCGGCGCGCATGGGGCGTTCATTCCGTTCGACCGCCAGGGTCACCCTGTGCGGTTTGGCTGAGGCGAGCCATGGCTTCTGCCTCCGCACCTGCACCGACATCGGCTGCCATCCTCGGGGGCGCCATACCGCGCCACGTGCCAGGCTTCAGTGCGCCCGCCGTGGGCTTCGAGCAGCCCTTTGCCATGCTGGAGGCTTGCCACGAACGCGTGCAGCGTACGCTGGGTTTGCTGGGCCGCTTGCGTGCCCATGTGCAGGCGCAAGGGGTGGACAACGATGCCCGCCAGGCCGCGCGCGATGTGCTGCGCTATTTCGACATCGCGGCGCCGCTGCACCACCAGGACGAAGAGCTGCATGTGTTCCCGCTGCTGCTTGCCCAAGCCACGCCCGAAGTGAAGGACCTGGTCTCGCAACTGCAGCGGGACCATGTGGCCATGACGTCCGACTGGGCGGCAGCCCGGGCTGGCCTGCAGGCGATGGTGGACGGGGGCTCCTCGGGCTTTACCCCGCAGGATGAGGCCGCGTTGGACCGCTTTGCTGCCCGGTATGACGCCCACATTGCCGCCGAAGAAGGGGTGGCCTACCCCGCAGCTGCCACGTTGCTGGCGCCAGATGCGCTCGCCGCGATGGGGCGTGAGATGGCTGCGCGGCGTGGTGCTACCTGATTGCTATTAAAAATATAGCTTTCGAAGCATATTCGACTAGCGCAAGAAGCCATTTGGGCTGGATTTCTTGCCTGGACGGCTTTTCAAGGGCCTGAAGAGTCCCTGGGACGCGCAGCGCACGGTGGTGGCCGTTGCCCGGTGGCGATGCCAGCCGTTCCGTCTGGGCAGTACCGTTGCAGCCGCAGCGGGTAGGTGCCGCGCGATACTGCGGGGTTGCGCACGCCGCCTGCTGCGCCTGCTAGTCCCCCGTTTCGTATGCCCCCCCACTTCGTTGTTCGTACCCTGGCCACCCTTGCCCTGGCGTGGGCCGCCGCCGCTGCCTGTGTGGCGCTGCACACCCCGCTGCCCTGGATGATCGGCCCGCTGCTCGCCACCTCCATCGTGTCGATGGCCGGCGGTCCCACCGAGAGCTGGGGCCCGCTGCGCAACGCTGGGCAATGGACCATTGGCGCCGCCCTGGGCCTGTATTTCACGCCCCAGGTGGTCGCGCTGATCGGGGGGCTGTGGTGGGCCATCGTGCTGGGCATCGTGTGGGCGCTGTTCCTGGGCTGGCTGTTTGGCGCGTGGCTCTACCGCGTGCACGCACCGCGCATGCATGGCGTGCCCGCCTCCATGCTGCGTGCCACCAGCTACTTTGCCGGGGCGATTGGCGCGGCGTCCGAGATGACCTTGTTGTCCGAACGCGAAAACGCGCGCACCGACCTGGTGGCCGCCAGCCACAGCCTGCGGCTGCTGATCGTCACGGTGACCATTCCGTTCGCGCTGCAGTTCAGCGGCCTGCACGGCCTGGACATCTTGCCGCCCACGCTGCGGGTGGTGAGCTGGCCCGGGCTTGCGCTGTTGGCGGTGCTCACTGGTGCGGGCGCGCTGCTCATGGAGCGCCTGGGCCGAGCCAACCCGTGGTTCATGGGGGCCATGCTGGTGTCCATGGGCCTGACCATGGCGGGCCAGAGCCTGTCGGCCGTGCCCCAGGGCATGGTCAATGCGGCCCAGCTGGTGATCGGAGTGAGCTTGGGTGTGCGGTTTCGCGCGGAGTTTTTGCACACCGCGCCGCGTTGGCTGGCCTCGGTGGCGCTGGGCACGGTGGGCCTGATGGGCGTGTGCGCGCTGTTTGCTGGCGCCCTGGCCTGGGCCACGGGGCTGCCCTGGGTCACCTTGCTGCTGGGTACCTCGCCGGGCGGCATCACCGAAATGGCCATCACGGCCAAAGTACTGCAGTTGGGGGTGCCGGTGGTGACTGCGTTTCAGGTGTGCCGGCTGATTGCGGTGCTGATGCTGGTGGACCCGCTGTACCGGCGGATTTATCCGCCCAGCGAGCACGTAGGCACGGTGGGCTGAGCTAGCGCACCGTGCCTTGTCGCGGCGTCAATGCACCACGACCGGGTTCTGCGCCAAGCCCGCGTAGCGGTCCAGTGCGTCTTCCACTTCTTCCTGGGTCGGGGTGTCGCGCTGCCAGGCCAGGATCTGCTCCTGGAACATCTCGGCCCAGGAGCCGTCCAGATACACCTCTTTGCCCGAGCGCTTGTCCACGATTTCAAAGCCGTGGCGTGCGAGTTGGGGAACAGCAGGGGCGGTGTCGTTGAGCACCTGGGCGCTCTTTTTCTCCACGGCGTCGGGCAGCATGTGGACCACCACGAAGGATTCTGAGTCGTAGAGCATGTGCATCGTGTTCCCCTTGTCGATATAGATGTCAGATGACAGCGGGTGCACAGAGTTCAAGGGGCCCCGGTAAAGCCCGTGGCTTTTGCCCTCTGTTGCGTTGCAGTATTTCATGAAAAACGGAGCACTCCGGGTTCACGGGGCTTTTTTGCCCGGATGGCGTTTGGGCGCAACACTCGGTTCGGCGCAAGCAAGCGCAGGCCGCGCTCAGGGCGGGCCGCTGGCGCGCAGCAGCAGGTCGGCGAAATCGCCGTTGGCCTGGGTGAGCTTGATGCGCACGGGCAGGTAGCCCAGCCCTGGGGCCACCCAGAGCTCGGCCTTCTGGTCATAGTCCTTGCGGGGCAGGCGCAGCAGCTTGAGGGCGGGTGTGGGCCCGGCGGGCAGGTCCAGGGTTTCGGGGCCTTCGACGGTGAAGGTCCAGCGGTCGGCGCTGCGAGCGCTCACAGTGGTCAGCGTGATCTGGGTGCCGGGCACAAACCGGCCCGGGTCTGCCGCCAGCATCGCGCCCAGCTGGATGAACAGGCTCAGGCGGTCCTGCACCCCGGGGCCCGCCACGGCATCGGGCGTGTTGGCGCTGAAGGTGACACGGCCCTTGGCGTAGTCGAAATGGGCGGCCTGCTCGCTGCGGGATTTGTCGGAGAACTTCTCGGGCAGCAGTCCTTGCTCTGTGACCGTGCCGACGCTGCGCTGCGTGCGGGTGCCCACCAGAAAGGCGCTGATCTCCTGGCGCGCCTCGTAGCGGTTGCCGTCGTGCTGCCACAGCAGCTCGGCCTTGGCGCTGTAGGCGAACTTTTTGGCCTGGCCGCTCACGTCAAACGCAAGACGCGTGGGGGCGGGCATGCGCACGGGCGGAGGTGAGGCGCTGGCACTGCGGCCGGTGCCTCCGGGCGGGCGGATGTCCACGCCTGTGCCGGTCTGGGCGTCTTCGGCGGGGGGCTCTGGGGGCGTGGCTGGTACCGATGCCGCAGGCGCGGGTGCAGGGGCGGCGTCGTTGGTAGGTGTCTCAGGGGTTGCGCTGGCCACAGTGGTTGCGGCACCGGTGTCCGCAGGCGTGCCAGCTTCTACGACAGGGGCGGCTACCGGTGCAAGTTCGGGACGGTCCTGGGCCGCAGGGGCTGGGGGGCGCTTGGGGGAGGGCGCCTTTTTACGGGGCGGAGTTTGCGGTGCGGCAACCGGCACGGCAGTCACGCCGGCAGGCGCAACGGTTGGTGGTGGCGGTGCGGGCGCAATGCTGCGCGTGCTGAACACCTGGCTGGACGGCTGCGCGGGGCTGTCCCAGGCCAGAGGCACGCCGCTGAGCACCAACCAGTGCAGGGCCAGCACCAGGGCCGTGATGAAAACCAGCGCGCGCCGTGGCATCTGCTCGCCGCTTGTGTGGGGGGCGGGGCCGTCAGGCGCTGCCTGCGCCCAGGTCGCTGGACAGCTGGGCCGCCGCCGTGCGCAGTGGTGCATCAATGGCGCCGCCCCATTCGGGGTCGAAGGTGGCGATGGAGCCCAGGGTGGTGATGCCCAGCTCCAGGTGGCCGTCGGCGTCGAACACCGGGGCGCAGAAGGCGACGATGCCGGGCAGCAGTGTGTCCACCACGCGGGCGGCGCCGCGCTCGCGCACCTCGGCCAGCAGGGTGTTCACCTCGGCCATGGTGGCGGGCAGATCGGTACGGCGCATCTTGACGGCGCGGGCCAGCTCCTCTTTCAGCAGCGGCGCCACCACCTCCGGTGACATGAAGGCCGCAAAACACCGGCCCGTGGCCGACGACAGCAGTGGCATCACGTCGCCCAGGCGCAGGTTGGCGGTGACAGCCTGGGGCGATTCCTCCCAGTGCACGATGGTGGGGCCGTGGTTGCCCCACACGGCCAGCGCCAGCGTGTGGCCGATGGTTTCCATCAGTGCCGGCATGCGCTCGCGGGCCAGGCGCACGCCATCGAGCCGCGTCAGCGAGGCCAGCCCCAGCTTGAGCGCGGCCGGGCCCAGGTCGTAGCGCGCGGTGCGCGGATCTTGCGTGACCAGACCCAGGCGCTGAAAGCTCACCAGATACCGGTGCGCCTTGGCCGCGCTCATGCCCGCCGAGGCGGCCACGTCCTTGAGCATCAGCGGCCCGCGCGAGCGTGTCAGCCCCTCCAGCAGGGCAAAACCCACCTCGACCGATTGAATTCCTGCACGTTCTTTGTCCATGTGCACTAAAATTTGCGAGTTTTGTTTAGTTAAATCAATTTACCCAAGCGTAATTCGTGCTGGGTGAAGCCTTCAACCCCTTGAGACAAAGGTCCTGCCACCATGAAACTCGCTACCTACAAAGACGGCTCGCGCGACGGCCAACTGGTTGTCGTCTCCCGCGACCTGGGCACGGCCCATTATGCGACCGGCATTGCCAGCAAGATGCAGCAGGCGCTGGACGACTGGGGCTTCCTGTCGCCCCAGCTGCAGGACCTGTACGACCAGCTCAACAGCGGCCGCGCGCGCCACGCCTTCCCCTTCGACCCGGCCCAGTGCATGGCCCCGCTGCCCCGCGCCTACCAGTGGGCCGACGGCTCGGCCTACATCAACCACGTCGAACTGGTGCGAAAAGCGCGCAACTCCGAAGTGCCTGAGAGTTTCTACACCGCCCCCCTGATGTACCAGGGCGGCAGCGACGACTTCATCGGCCCCTGCGACGACGTGGTGGTGCCCAGCGAGGCGATGGGCATCGACTTCGAGGCCGAGATCGCGGTCATCACCGGCGACGTGAAGATGGGCACCAATGCCGACCAGGCGCTGGACGGCATCCGCCTGGTGATGATTGCCAACGACGTGAGCCTGCGCAACCTGATCCCGGCCGAGCTGGCCAAGGGCTTTGGCTTCTTCCAGAGCAAGCCCGCCACCGCCTTCGGCCCCGTGGCCGTGACGCTGGACGAACTGGGCGACGCCTGGGACCACGGCCGCGTGAACCTGACCGTGCAGTCCACCTGGAACGGCCGCAAGGTCGGCATGTGCGACGCGGGCCCCGAGATGACCTTCCACTTCGGTCAGCTGATTGCTCACATCGCCAAGACACGCAACGTGCGCGCCGGCTCCATCGTGGGCAGCGGCACCGTCAGCAACAAGGGCGTGGAGCAGAACGGCCGCATGGAATGGCCCAAGGGCTACAGCTGCATCGCCGAAAAGCGCTGCATCGAAACCATCCAGGACGGCAAGCCCAGCACCGAGTTCATGAAGTTTGGCGACACCATCCGCATCGAAGTCAAGGGCAAAGACGGCGCCAGCATCTTTGGTGCCATCGACCAGACGATTGCCGCACCGGCCGCCTGAGGCCCTGCAGCGCAAAATTTTGAATAAAACCGGCTGCATGCGCAAGTTGAATATGCGCTGGCAGCTATCAAATTCATAGTATCAAGGAGACAACCCCATGCAACGCCGTACCCTCTTGTCCGCCCTGGCCGCCGCAGGCGCCACCACCGCCGCGCCCTGGGCCGCCGCCCAGTCTGCCTGGCCCGACCAGCCCCTGCGCTGGGTGGTGCCGTACCCCGCCGGTGGCGGCACCGACGTGCTCGCCCGTACCGTGGCCGAGGCCATGCGCCAGACGCTGGGCCAGCAGATCGTGGTCGACAACCGCCCCGGTGCCTCGACCAACATCGGCGCGCAGATGGTGGCCACGGCCAAGCCGGACGGCAACACCTTCATGTCGGCCGACAACGCCGTGCTGGCCTACAACGAGCACCTGTTCACCAAGCTGCCGTTCAACCCCGAAAAGGACTTCACCTACGTGGGCGGCATCAGCCGCTTCCCGCTCGCGCTGGTGGTGAACCCGGCGTTTGAAGCCAAGACGGTGAAGGAATTTCTGGCCTACGCGCGCGCCAATCCCGGCAAGCTCAACTACGCATCGCCCGGCAACGGCTCGCCGCACCACTTGGCGATGGAGATGTTCAAGAACCGCACCAAGACCTTCCTCACGCACATCCCCTACCGCGGCGCCGCGCCCGCGCTGCAGGACGTGATGGGTGGCCAGGTCCCCTGCATGTTCCTGGACCTGGCCGCCGGCCTGCCCGTGATCACCTCGGGCAAGGTGCGCGCCCTGGCCATCGGCTCGGCCAAGCGCATCGCTGCGTTGCCCGACGTGCCCACGCTGGCCGAGGCGGGGGTGCCCAACACCGAGGTGTTCGCGTTCCAGGGCATCCTGGCGCCCGCTGGCCTCCCCGCTGCCATCACCGCGCGTTTGAATGTCGACCTGAACAAGGCCCTGCTGAACCCCGCCGTGGTCAAGCGCATGAACGACTTCGGCATGGAAGCCTTGCCCGGCACGCCTGAACAGTTCCGCGCCATGGCGCGGGCCGAGTCCAAGCGCTGGGGCGAGATCATCAAAGCGGCTGGCGTAAAGCTGGACTGATCGCGCAGCACTTCGGTGCACAGGGCAGTGCACTGGGTGGCTTGGTTTTGCCGAGCCTTGCCACCTCTGTGGCCTCGCAGGCCGCCTGCCTGTTCAAGCCCACCTATTCAGGCAGATGGCACACCGCCTCGATGTTGTTGCCTTCCGGGTCGATGACAAACGCGCCGTAGTAGTGCGGGTGGTAGTCGGGCCGCAGACCCGGGGCTCCGTTGTCTTGGCCCCCGGCTTCCATGGCGGCGCGGTAGAAGGCATCGACCTGGGCCCGTGTGGCGGCCCGCCACGCCAGGTGGCAGCCTGTGGTGGCGGGCGGGCCGCCGTAGGGCGAGGGGCCGTCGATGAACCACACGTCGGCTTTTTTGCCGTCGGGCTCGGTCGGGGCCGGGTAGGCAAAGCCCAGCATGTTTGAGCCGTAGTTGCCTTCAAAACACAGGCTGTAGCCCAAAGGCGTGAGGGCGACGGTGTAGAACGCCTTAGTGCGGGCAATGTCGGTGACGCGGAAAGTCATGTGGTCCAGCATGTGAAATGGCTCCTGGGCTGATGAAGGGTGGTTGATTGCACGAATACTGTATTTATGTACATGTATTTTGGCAAGCATTTCAGGGGAAGCGTGGTGACACGCAGCACCTGACTCCACCTCCGGTCGAGTCGCTCGGGGCGCTCCCGCTTTCGCTTTGCCGCCGCGGCGCCCCGCGCCCCAAGGGCGCGCGCACTCGGAGGCGCTGAACGGCGCCTTACCCCCGATGGCCCGTCCCCGCCGTGGGCGCCCGGCTTGGCGGTGGTGGCCACAGGGTTATCGCGCGCGCGACGCGGCCCGTGTGCGGGTGCGCCGCACAATGCGTGCCCCAGCGGCGCCCGCGCCCGCCTTCCTCAGAAAGATTCCCATGCTGAACTTCGACTTTCACAACCCTACCCACATCGCCTTCGGCCAGGGCCGCATTGCCGAACTGGCCAAGCTGGTGCCCGCTGCCGCCAAGGTGCTGATCCTGGTGGGCGGCGCCAGCGCCGAAAAGACCGGCACGCTGGCCGAGGTGCGCGCCGCGCTGGGCGATCGCCAGCACGCCACTTTCAGTGGCATCGAGCCCAACCCGAGCTATGAAACCTCCATGAAGGCCGTGGCACAGATCCGCGAAGGGGGCTTTGACTTTCTGCTGGCCGTGGGCGGTGGCTCGGTGATCGACGCCACCAAGTTCATCGCGGCCGCTGTCCGTTTCGAAGGCGATGACCCCTGGGCCATCCTTGAAAAGCACGGCCGGAACATCAAGGGCGCCATGCCGTTCGGCTCAGTGCTCACGCTGCCCGCCACGGGCTCGGAGATGAACAACGGCGGCGTCATCACCCACCGCGGCAAGGGTGCCAAGCTGTCGTTTGGCAGCGTGCATACCTACCCTGTGTTCTCGGTGCTCGACCCCACCAAGACCTACACCCTGCCGCCCCAGCAGCTGGCCAACGGCGTGGTCGATGCGTTTGTGCATACGGTGGAGCAGTACCTCACGTACCCGGTCAATGCGCCGGTGCAGGACCGTTTTGCGGAAGGCATCCTGCAGACGCTGATCGAGGTGGGCCCGCGCCTGCTCGCGGCCACCGAGCCCGTGTACGACGACCGCGCCAACCTGATGTGGGCCGCCACCATGGCGCTCAACGGCCTGATCGGCGCGGGCGTGCCGCAGGACTGGGCCACGCACATGATCGGCCACGAACTCACGGCGCTACACGGCATCGACCACGCGCGCACCTTGGCCATCGTGCTGCCCGCGCTGCTGAACGAGCGCCGGGTGGCCAAGCGCGCCAAGCTGCTGCAGTATGGCGAGCGCGTATGGGGCATCACCACCGGCACCGACGACGAACGCATCACGGCGGCCATCGAGCGCACGCGCGATTTCTTTGAGGCCATGGGCATCGCCACGCGCCTGTCGGGCTACGGCCTGGGCAGCGAGGTGGTGGACACCGTGGTGGCGCAGCTCGAAGCGCACGGCATGGTGACGCTGGGCGAGCAGCGCGAGATCACACCCGCCGTGAGCCGCCGCATCCTCGAAGCCGCGCTGTAACGCTGCGCACGGGGCGCGCCAGCGAAAAGGCCCAAGACCCCGGGCCAATGACCTTGAGGCCCGGTTCGGTTTGTGCGCGTGGGTTAGAGTCAACCCTTCTCTTGCGGGAGAGCGGGGCGTACGGCGCCCCCGCCGAAGGCGCAAACTCCCATCATCGCTCAGGCAACCGGACCGCAAGAGACCATCGCCGACTGGAGAGAGGCCGCCACCATCGCGCAACGCGGGTGGGGTCCACCGAAGGGGCTGGCTGCCACCGCAGCTGAAACTCTCAGGTAACAGGGACAGGGGGAGAGGCGCCGCAGGCCCGTCTTGGAACGGGCACTGCACCAGCCCGAGTTCCCTCCCATGCCGTCATCATCTCCGTCTGTCGCCGCGCCCAGCGGTGCGCTTCACCCCAAGCGCTCGGCGCTCAAATTTCTCTGCGGGTTCCTGGTGGGCCTGGTCCTGGCCGGGGGCTCCGGCGGGGCCTGGGTGCTCCATCTGCTGTGGCAGCAACTGCCCACCGTGGACCACCTGGCCGACTACGACCCCATGCGGCCCTTGCGCATCTTTGCGCGCGACGGCAGTCTGCTGGCGGAGTTTGGCGAGGAGCGCCGCGAGGTCGTGCCCATCGGCGACATCCCGCTGCATGTGCGCCAGGCGCTGCTGGCCATTGAAGACGCGCGCTTTTACGAGCACGGCGCGGTGGACTTCACCGGCCTGGCGCGCGCGGCGCTGCGCAACGTGGTGTCCGGCGAACACGCCCAGGGCGCCAGCACCATCACGATGCAGGTGGCGCGGGTGTTCTTTCTGAGCCGCGTGAAAACCTACAGCCGCAAGCTCATGGAGATCCTGCTGGCCTACAAGCTGGAGGCCACGTACAGCAAGGACAAGATCCTGGAGCTGTACATGAACCAGATCTACCTGGGCGAGCGCGCCTACGGCTTCGCAGCGGCAGCGTCGGTGTACTTCGACAAAACCCTGGACGAGCTGACGGTTGCCGAGGCGGCGATGCTCGCCGGCCTGCCCAAGGCACCTTCAGCCTACAACCCCGTCGTCAACCGCGAGCGCGCTACCGTGCGCCAGCAGTACATCCTGCAACGCATGCACGCGCTGAGCTACCTGGACACCGCCGCCTACGACGCGGCCAGTGCCGAGGTGCTCACGCTGCGCACGCAGACGCGATCCATCGATCCGGCAGCGGCCTTTGCCGTGGGGCAGGCACGCAAGACGGTGGTGGCCCACTTTGGCGACGATGCGTACGCGCTGGGCCTGGATGTGGTCACCACCCTCAGCGTGGCCGACCAGCGGGCCGCCACGCAGGCCCTGCGCGCCGGGCTGCTGCGCGCCCAGGAGGCCCAGGGCTATGCGGGGCCAGAAGCCTGGGTGGCCGCCCGCGTGCCCGCCGGCCATCGCCGCGAAGTGCGCGCGGCCCTCGCGCCCTTTCCGGACAGCGGTGAACTGCGGACGGCCCTGGTGCGCGAGGCGTCGCCGGCGCAGGGCATCACCGCCGTGCTGCGCGACGGTACGGGCGTGCAGATTCCGCGCAGCCGGTTGAGCGCGGGCGCGCGGGCGGCGCTGTCGCCCACAGCGTCCCCGGGGCGGCGCATTGCGCCCGGTGCGGTGATCCGCGTGGTGGCCGATGCGCGACAGCAATGGCGCCTGGCCCAGTTGCCGGGCATGGAGGGGGCCCTGGTCTCGCTGGACGCAGACACTGGGGAGATCCTGGCGCTGGCCGGGGGCTTTGACCACGCGCTGAACCAGTTCGACCATGCGGTGCAGGCCCTGCGCCAGCCCGGCTCCACCTTCAAGCCGTTCATCTTTTCCGCCGCGCTGGAAAAAGGCTACGCGCCCGGCACGCTGGTGGACGACGCGCAGCGCGTGGTGACCCCTGCCGCCCGGGGGCGCGCCGCCTGGAGCCCGCGCAACTACGGCGGCAACTACGAAGGCTTCATTTCCGCGCGGCGCGGCCTGGTGCGCTCCAAGAACATGGTAGCCGTCAACCTGATGGAAGCGGCCGGGGTGCAGTACGTGCAGCAGTTCGCCGCCCGCTTCGGATTCGACCCCGCGCTCAACCCGCCGCGGTTGCCGTTGGCGCTCGGCGCGGGCGCTGTCACCCCGCTGCAGCTCACGCAGGCCTACGCCGTGTTCGCCAACGGCGGCACACTGGTCCAGCCCCGGCTGATTCGCAGCGTGAGCAAGCGCGGCGGCGCGGTGCTGTACGCGGCGGACGGGCCCTCACCCCGCGCCACTGTGGTGTCCGAGCGCAACGCCTTCGTGCTGGACAGCCTGTTGCGCGACGTGGTCGAGCACGGCACCGGCAGGCGGGCCAAGGCGCTCGGCCGCCCCGACGTGGCGGGCAAGACCGGCACTTCCAACGACGCGCGCGACGTGTGGTTTGCGGGCTATTCGTCGGGCGTGGTCTCGGTGGTCTGGATGGGCTACGACCAGCCGCGCAGCCTGGGCCGACAGACCGGCGGCACGCTGGCGCTGCCGGTGTGGACCGAGTACATGGCCGTGGCGGTGCAGGGGCGCCAGCCGGTACTGCGCACCATGCCGCTCGATCTGATGCGCTTTGGGGACGACTACCTGTACCCAGAATACGTCTTTGGCACCTGCGTCGATGACCGCACAGACTTTGTCCAGAGCCCCTTCGAGTGCGGCCTGACCGGACGCCGCCCGCCAGCCGAGGGTGCTTTGGATTTTGGTTGAAAACGGATAGGGCGCTTGTTGATTAAGCACTGGGTGCTACGAAATGGGGAGCGAATATTCACGCCCGCACCCCCGCGCCCTCCATCCACCGCCGCCGTCGAGTGCATGGCATGGTGACCCTGGGCGAGCAGCGCGAGATCGGGCCCGCCGTGAGCCACCGAATCCTCGAAGCCGCGCTGCAAGCGGTTGCGGGCGGTTAGGGCGGGCATGCGCTCGCCCCTTTCGCTCCGCATTTCGCGCCGCGCAGCGGCGTTTCGTCGCAGGGCGCTGGAGCCCGCCGGTTGTGCCGCCTACAGTGCCGTCAAGCCGCCCCTCTGGGTGGCATTTGACGAAAGGCGCACCGTGACCCTCATCTTCTTTCTGGCCCTCCGCTCTGCATGGCGAAAGGCCCGTGCCCCGCTGCTGGCGGCTTTTGTGGCGCTGCTGGCCTGGGCCACGCCGGCCTCGGCCCAGTACGCCGGCCTGCGCACCCTGGTGGTCCCTGGCGCCCAGCCCGTGACCGTGGCACTGTTCTACCCCACCCCGGTGGTGGCGCGCACCCAGCCCATGGGCCCGTGGCGGCCCGTGGTCACGCCGGGCGCGCCGGTGGCAGCCGCGCCCCTCAAGGGCTTGATCCTCATCTCGCACGGCACCGGCGGCCATGAACTGGGCCACCACAACCTGGCCACGCGCCTGGCGGCCGACGGCTATCTGGTGGCTGCACTGCGCCACCCGGGCGACAACTGGGAAGACCGGTCGATGATCACCTCGGGCCACTACTTCAGCGAGCGCCCCCGCCAGGTGAGCCGCGTGCTGGACGCGCTGCTGGCCAGCCCCGAATGGGGCCCCCGCATTCCGGCCGGGCACATTGGCGCCGTGGGGCACTCGGCGGGTGGCTACACCGTGCTGGCCCTCGCTGGCGCACAGGCAGAACCGGCCCGTGCGGCGCAGCATTGCGGCAGCGTGTCGGACGACCCTGGCTTTTGCAGCCTGGGCAAGCTCCCGAGCCGTGCCCAGTCTGGTCAGGCCGCGCCGGCTGCTGCCGCTGCGGCGCCCGCGCAGGGCTCCGCCGTCGTGCAGGACGGCCCGCTGGTCTCGGTGGCAGACCCCCGCATCCGCGCCGTGGTGGCCATGGCGCCCATGGCGGTGGTGTTCACGCAGGGCAGCCTGAAGGCCATCAGCGTGCCCGTGCGGCTGATGGTGGCCGAGCGTGATGCCGTGCTCACCGGCAAGTACCACGGCGGCTACGTGGCGGCCCAACTGCCCTCCGCACAGGCCAGCACGGTGCCGGGAGCAGGCCACTTTGCCTTCATGGCCCAGTCCGTCTGGCCGCTGGCCTCCGAGGCGGGAGACGCCGCCGCCAACCCCGAGGGCTTCGACCGCGTGGCCTACCACGCCACACTGGAGAACGAGGTGGTGGAGTTTCTGGCGAGGCAGCTGCGTTGAAGGTCTGCGGCGACGGCACGCACGGCAATGCCATGCTGTAAGCCAATGCCGCCAACCTGCGCGCACCGTGGGACAAAGGGCCCCATGGCTGGTAGGGTGTCGTTTTCTGTTCTCCCGATCAACGCCACAACGAAAGCGACACCCATGGCACACATCCTCATGGTTCTGACGTCCCACGACCAACTGGGCGATACCGGCAAAAAGACGGGCTTCTGGCTGGAAGAGTTTGCCGCTCCGTACTACGTGTTTAAGGACGCAGGCGCGCAGATCACGCTCGCATCGCCCCACGGCGGCCAGCCGCCGCTAGACCCCAAGAGCGACGACGAAAGTGCCCAGACTGCTGCCACGCGCCGCTTCAAGGCCGATGCCGCCGCGCAACAGCAGCTGGCCAGCACCGTGCCTCTATCGAGCGTGAAGGCCGGGGACTTTGATGCCGTGTTCTACCCCGGCGGCCACGGCCCGCTGTGGGACCTGGCCGAAGACGCGCAGTCCATCGCCCTTATTGAAAACACCTTTGCCGCAGGCAAGCCGCTCGCGCTGGTGTGCCACGCACCGGGCGTGCTGCGCCACACCAAGGCGCCCGATGGGTCGCCCCTGGTCAAGGGCAAGAAGGTGACGGGGTTTACCAATACCGAAGAAGACGCGGTGCAGTTGACAAAGATCGTGCCGTTCCTGGTGGAAGACATGCTCAAGGCCAACGGGGGCGTGTATTCCAAAGGCCCTGACTGGGCGCCTTATGTGCTGACCGATGGCACGCTGATTACGGGGCAAAACCCGGCGTCGTCAGAGCAGGGTGCACACGCTTTGCTCCAGCAACTGGGTTAATAAGAAAAAAGGGGCTTCGGCCCCTTTTTTTGCGCTGTGCGTACGCACGGGGTGTCCGTGGCGCAGATTTGAAAAGGAAATGACCGCTAGTGCTTGATGCATAAGCGCAAGCAGCTATCAAATTGGAAGTGATTGTGCGGTGCTGCCTGCCGTTGGCCCGCACAGCGTTCCCGCTTCAATACGGCAGGATGCCCGGCAACAGCGGGCGGTCCAGCCGGTGGCGCCACCACTTGAGCGCCTCGCCCATGTGCTCGGGCCGCCAGGCCAGCCAGAAGGTTTCGTCCGGGCGGGGCTCCTCCACCTGCAGCTCCACCAGAATGCCGGTCTCCAGCTCCACGCGCACACAGGCGCGCGGCACAAAACCGTGGCCAAGACCGGCGGCCTGGCAAGCGATCTTGGCCTGCATCGATGGCACGGTGATGCGGCGCTGGCCCGACAGCAACCCCACCGTGCGGTCGTTCAGCGAGCGCGCCCCGTCGCCCACCACCACGGCCGTGTGTTCCAGCAAGTCGCTGCGCGTGAGCGGCCGCTGCAGCTTGGCCAGCGGGTGTGTGGCCGTCACGCAGAACGCAAAGGCCAGGCTGCCCACGGCCACTGCCTTGTAGCCGCCGCCCGCAGGGCCTTCGCCTGCGGCCACGACGATGTCTGCGCGCCCTTCGCGCAACGCCTCCCAGGTGCCTGTCAAGGCTTCGCTGCTGATGCGCAGGCGCGTGCCGCAGTGCAGGTCTTCAAACGCGCAGATGTCCTGGTTGAACGCGTGTGTGGGGATGAGCGAGTCGTGCATCAGCCGCAGTTCGGACTCAAAGCCCGTGGCGATCTGCCGCATCCGCGATTCAAGCTGCTGCGCGGCCGCCAGCAGCCAGCGCCCCTCCTTGAGCATCTCTTGCCCGGCCGGCGTGAGCGTGACGCGCGGACCGTTGCGGATGAACAGGGCCAAGCCCAGCTGGTCTTCCAGCTTGCTCACGGCGTATGAGATGGTGGACGGCACCTTGTGCAGCCGCTCGGAGGCGCCTGCAAACGAGCCGTGGCGGGCAATGGCGTCGATGGTTTCTATGGCTTCCAGCGTGAGCTTCAACATGGCCCTAATTCCTTGATCTGAATCATCGAAATTATCGATGATGAATGGCTAAACCTTTCAATCTGATGCCTGCTGATGCGCCGGATACTTCATCCATCGCAGCACTAAATACCAATGAAATCGAGCAAATTTCAAAGCGACCACCCAGTGTGAAATTCATCGACAGATATTGAAAGAAAGACACCATGCTCGACATCCGCAAGGCCCAACACCGCGGCAACGCCAACCACGGCTGGCTCCATTCGCGCCACACCTTCTCGTTTGGTCACTACCACGACGCCAACCAGCAAGGCTTTTCCGACCTGCTGGTCATCAACGACGACCACGTGGCCCCGGGCAAGGGTTTTGGCACCCACCCGCACCGCGACATGGAAATCTTCTCGTATGTGCTGGAAGGCGCGTTGGAGCACAAGGACTCCATGGGCACGGGCTCGGTCATCCGCCCCGGCGACGTGCAGATGATGAGCGCCGGCACCGGCGTGCGCCACAGCGAGTTCAACCATTCGGGTGTTGAGCCCGTGCACTTCCTGCAGATCTGGATCGTGCCCGGCCACCGCGGCGCCGAGCCCCGCTACCAGCAGGTGCATTTCAGCGAGGCCGACAAGCGCGGCCGCCTGCGCCAGATCATCTCGCCCGAAGGGGCCGACGGATCGCTGGCCGTGCACCAGGACGCCCGCGTCTACGCCGGCTTGTTCGACGGCAGCGAAGAATCGGCCGATCTGGACGTGGGCCCGGGCCGCAACGTGTATGTGCACGTGGCCCGCGGCAGCCTGGAGGTGAACGGCGAGCGGCTGGCCGAGGGTGACGGCGCCCGCATCCGCGACGCCGGGGCCCTGCGCTTTGCCAACGGCGAAGGTGCCGAGGTGCTGGTGTTCGACCTGCGGCCGAACGAGCTGCCCACGATGCCGCACTGAGCGAATGGGCGCCCTGGAGCGCGGGTGGGTGGGCGATGTCGCCCATTCCTCCCGCGCCGGCCCGCCGCATTGCCTTGTCTCGTTTTTGTTCTTCTTCTCGACGTACTTCATCTTCAATTTCCAGGGAGCTCACCATGACCCACGCCAACACCACGACTGCCAGCGCCACCGCCCGCCTCGTTGCCTACGCCAAGCCCGGTGCCACGCTGCTGAACGCCGACGACCACGCCCTGGTCATGATCGACTTCCAGTCGCAGATGGCCTTCGCCACGCACTCCATCGATGCGATCACGCTGCGCTCCAACGCCGGCCTGGTGGCCAGCGCAGCCGCCGGTTTCGGTGTCTCCACCATCCTCACCACCGTGGCCGAGAAGAGCTTCAGCGGCCCCATGTTCGAGGAAGTGACCGCGCCGTTCCCCGGCCATGCGCTGCTGGACCGCACCTCCATGAACACCTGGGAGGACGAGGCGGTGATCGCCCGCATCAACGCCATCGGCAAGCCGCGCATCGTGCTGGCAGGCCTATGGACCAGCGTGTGCATCGTGGGCCCCGCGCTGTCGGCGCTGGACCAGGGCTTTGAGGTGTATGTGATCGCCGATGCCTGCGGCGACATCTCGGCCGAAGCCCACAACCGCGCCATGGAGCGCATGGTGCAGGCCGGCGCGCGCCCCATCACGGCCTTGCAGTACCTGCTGGAGCTGCAGCGCGACTGGGCACGCGGCGAGACGTACGACATGACGACGGGCATCGCCAGGAAGTTCGGCGGCGGCTATGGCCTGGGCATCACCTACGCCAAGACCATGTTCAACGCCCACGAAGGCTAAAAAAGGGTGCATTGGCCTACTGCGCGACCCGATCCCGCACCTGCGGCTCTCGCCGTACGCTTGTACGGCTGCGGTCCTCGATGCAGGCTCGGGCCGCTCGCTACGGCCACTGCACCCTTTTTTGCACTCTGCCATCGCTGAAATTCTTGAAGGCCTGGACACCATGACCCAACCCGCCATCACCCCTGACCTCATCCTGCGCAATGGGCGCTTCACCACGCTGGACCGCGCCAACCCCGTGGCCAGTGCGGTCGCCATTGCACAAGGGCGCTTCACGCACGTTGGCGACGACCGCGAAGTGATGGCGCTGGCCGGTGCGGGCACGCGGGTCATCGACCTGGGCGGGCGCAGCGTGCTGCCGGGGCTCATCGACAACCACCTGCACATCATTCGCGGCGGGCTCAACTTCAACATGGAGCTGCGCTGGGACGGCGTGAAGAGCCTGGCCGACGCCATGGCCATGCTCAAGCGCCAGGTGGCCGCGACGCCCGCGCCGCAGTGGGTGCGCGTGGTGGGCGGTTTCACCGAGCACCAGTTCGTGGAAAAGCGTCTGCCCACGCTGGCCGAGCTGAATGCCGTGGCGCCCGACACCCCCGTGTTCATCCTGCACCTGTACGACCGCGCGCTGCTCAACGGCGCCGCGCTGCGCGCCGTGGGCTACGGCAAGGACACGCCCGCGCCGCCCGGCGGCGAGATCGTGCGCGACAGCGCGGGCAACCCCACGGGCCTGCTGCTGGCCAAGCCCAACGCGGCCATCCTGTATGCCACGCTGGCCAAGGGCCCCAGGCTGCCGCACGACTACCAGGTCAACTCCACGCGCCACTTCATGCGCGAACTCAACCGCCTGGGCGTGACGGGCGCCATCGACGCGGGCGGCGGCATGCAGAACTACCCGGACGACTACGACGTCATCCAGGAGCTGGCCGATGCCGACCAGCTCACCATTCGCCTGGCCTACAACCTGTTCACGCAAAAGCCGAAGCAGGAGAAGGAAGACTTCCTGAACTGGACGGCCACCTCGCAGTACAAGCAGGGCACGGACTACTTCCGACACAACGGCGCGGGCGAGATGCTGGTGTTCTCTGCCGCTGACTTCGAGGACTTCCGCCAACCCCAGCCCGAGCTGGCGCCTGGCATGGAGGGCGAGCTGGAAGAGGTGGTGCGTATCCTGGCCCAGAACCGCTGGCCCTGGCGCATGCACGCCACCTACGACGAGACCATCGAGCGCGCGCTCAACGTGTTCGAGAAGGTCAACCAGGACACACCGCTGGCCGGCCTGAACTGGTTCTTTGACCACGCCGAGACCATTTCGGAAAAATCCATTGACCGCATCGCCGCCCTGGGCGGCGGCGTGGCCGTGCAGCACCGCATGGCCTACCAGGGCGAGTACTTTGTCGAGCGCTACGGCGCCGCGGCGGCCGAGGCCACGCCCCCGGTCAAGCGCATGCTGGAGAAGGGCGTCAACGTGTCCGCCGGCACCGACGCCACCCGCGTGGCCAGCTACAACCCCTGGGTGTCGCTGTCCTGGCTCGTGACCGGCAAGACGGTGGGCGGCCTGCAGCTCACGCCGCAGCGCAACTGCCTCACCCGCGACCAGGCCCTGCGCATGTGGACCGAGAACGTCACCTGGTTCAGCAACGAGCAGGGCAAGAAGGGCTGCATCGAAGCGGGCCAGCTGGCCGACCTCGTCGTGCCCGACCGCGACTTCTTTGCCTGCCCCGAATCCGACATCGCCGACACCTCGTCGTTGCTGACCGTGGTGGGCGGCAAGGTCGTCTACGGCGCGGGTGAATTTTCGGACTTCGACGAATCGGCCCCACCGCTCGCCATGCCCGATTGGTCGCCTGTGCGCACCTTCGGCGGCTATGGCGCCTGGGGCGCGCAGGAAGGCGCGCCGCTGCAATCGGTCCTGCGCAATGCTGCCGCGAACTGCGGTTGCGCCAGCAACTGCAACCTGCACGGCCATGCCCACGCCACGGCCTGGAGCAGCAAGCTGCCGGTGTCCGACCTCAAGGGCTTCTGGGGCGCCCTGGGCTGTGCCTGCTGGGCGGTGTGACCGTGCAGCACGCATTGCAATCGGCCGCCACCGCGCCCTGGGTGCAGACGCTGGCGCTGCTGTGCCTGTGCGCTGCCTACCTGCAGGGCGGCATCGGCAAGGCCCGTGACTTTGCCGGGGCCGTGGCCGAGGTGCGCTCGCTCGGCTTGGCACCCGCCGCGCCCATCGCCGCCGCCACGCTGGTGCTGCAGCTCTCGGCCTCGGCGCTCATCCTGTCGGGCTGGTACCGCTGGCTCGGGGCGCTGGCCCTGGCGGGCTTCACCGTGCTCGCCGCCTTGCTGGCGGACCGCTTCTGGGCTGCGCCGCCACCCGAGCGGCAGCGCAGCGCCAACGCATTCTTTGAACATTGGGGCCTGGTGGGCGGCATGCTGCTCGTCGCCTGGCACGACCTCGGAGGCCACCATGCCGCATGATCACCACGATCACCACGATCACCACAACCACTCCGAACCCGCGCCGGCAGCACCTGCGGCTGCGGCGTCCGGCAGCTTCGCACCCCTGGCCATCCCTGTCTTTGCGGTGCTCTGGGCCGCCACGGTGCTGGGCAACATCGGCAGCTTCATGCGCGACGTGGCCAGCGCCTGGATGGTGACCGAGCTTTCATCCAGCCCCACGGCTGTTGCGCTGATCCAGACGGCGGCCACGCTGCCGGTCTTCCTGCTCGCCATTCCCGCAGGTGTGCTGTCGGACATCCTGGACCGCCGCGGCTTCCTCATCGGCGTGCAGGTGCTCCTGGCGGCCGTCAGCGGCACGCTGCTGGTGCTGGCGCAGACCCACACGCTGACCGTGGAGTGGCTCGTGGCGCTGACCTTCGTGGGCGGCATCGGCGCCGCGCTCATGGGGCCCACCTGGCAATCCATCGTGCCCGAGCTGGTGCCGCGCAGCGAGCTCAAGAGCGCCGTGGCGCTCAACTCGCTGGGCATCAACATTGCGCGCGCCATCGGCCCTGCGGCCGGCGGCCTGCTGCTGGCCAGCTTCGGCGCGGCCATGGCCTACGGCCTGGACGTGCTGAGCTATGTGTTCGTGATCGCCGCGCTGCTGTGGTGGAAGCGCCCGAAGGCCGAGGCGTCGGGCCTGAATGAGCAGTTCTTCGGCGCCTTCCGCGCCGGCGTGCGCTATGCCCGCGCCAGCCGCGAGCTGCATGTGGTGCTGCTGCGCGCGGCCGTGTTCTTCCTGTTCGCCAGCTCCGTCTGGGCGCTGCTGCCACTGGTGGCGCGCCGCATGCTGGGCGGCACGGCCGGCTTCTACGGCGTGATGCTGGGCGCCGTGGGCGCGGGCGCCATCCTGGGCGCCGTGCTGCTGCCCCGCTTGCGCCAGCGGCTGGACACCGACGGCCTGGTGCTGCTGGCCTCGCTGCTCACCGCAGCCGTGATGGGCGTGCTGACCGTGGCCCCGCCCCAGTGGGCCGCCGTGGCGCTGATGCTGGTGCTGGGCCTGGGCTGGATCATCGCGCTGACCACGCTCAACGGCGTGGCCCAGGCCGTGCTGCCCAACTGGGTGCGCGGGCGGGGCCTGGCCATCTACCTCATGGTCTTCAACGGCGCGATGGCCGCCGGCAGCCTGGGCTGGGGCCTCATCGCGGGGCAGGCCGGGCCGCCGGTCACGCTGCTGGCCGGCGCGGCCGGGCTGGTCGTGGCGTCGCTCATCTTTCACCGCGTGAAGCTGCCCACCGGCGAAGCCGACCTGCAGCCATCGAACCACTGGCCCGAGCCCCTGCTGGCCGAGCCCGTCGCGCACGACCGGGGTCCGGTGATGGTGCAGATCGAATACCGCATCGCCAAGCCCGACCTGCCCGCCTTCCTGCTGGCGATGCAACACCTGTCCCAAGAACGCCGCCGCGACGGCGCCTACGCCTGGGGCGTGGCCGAACACACGGGAGAGCCGGGCCGGGTCATCGAATGGTTCCTGGTCGAGTCCTGGGCGGAGCACCTGCGCCAGCACCACCGCGTGTCCAAGGCCGATGCCGACCTGCAAGCGGAGGCGCTGCGCTTCCATGTCGGGCCGGAGCGGCCAGTGGTGCACCACTTTCTGGCGCTGACGCCAGGGGGCGTGGGTGCAGAGGGCGCAGCCCCGTCAACGAACGCTTTGCACGCACACTGAGGGGGGATTTTTAGTAAAACCAGCCTGTAGTGCTAGTGGAGTATGCGCTGAATGCTATTAAATTGATATCAAACCGGTTGCACAGATGAACGCGATCAGGCAGATGCCAGTGTTTGCGTTTCCTCCGCGCTGGCCTCTACCTCCACCAGGCAGTCATAAAACGTTGGCGCACGGCCCAGGTCGGTCAGCGCCTGGCTGGTCACCTCGTTCACGTTGGTACCGTTCAGCCCCAGCTTGCGCCACCAGATGCCCAGGCCGTTGACCACACCGGGCCGCGCGCGGCGCGAGACGGTGGCGTGGCACAAGTAGCTGCCCCGGTCGTTGAACACACGCACCACGGCGTCGTTGGCGATGCCACGCGCCTCGGCGTCATCGGGGTGGATCTCCAGCAGCGGGCGGCCTTCAAGGGTGCGCAGGCTCTGCACGTTCACGAAGGTGGAGTTCAAAAAGTTGCGCGCGGGCGGCGAGATCATCGCCAGCGGGTAGCGCGCGTTGGTGCCCTGCAGCTCGTAGTTGGGCAGGTGGTCGGGCAAGCCGTCCAGGCCCTGCGCGGCCAGGCGGGCGCTGTAGAACTCGCACTTGCCGGAGGGCGATGGGAAATTGCCTTCGGCAAACGGCGCATCGGGCAGCGCCAGCGTGGCAAACCCCTGGCTTTCGAGCAGTGCGTAGTCCACCGCGTCGCCAAAGGCTTGGCGGCACAGGGTCTCGTCGCTGTCGGCAAAACACGGTTCGGTGAAGCCCATGCGCGCTGCCAGGTCGCGAAAAATCTGCGCATTGCTGCGCGCCTGGCCCTGCGGCGCAATGGCAGGGCGGTTGAGCAGCACGTCGGTGTGGCCGTAGCTCAAGTGCACATCCCAGTGCTCCAGCTGCGTGGTCGCGGGCAGAATGTAGTCGGCGTAGTCGGCCGTGTCGGTGCGGAAGTGTTCCAGCACCACGGTGAACAAGTCCTCGCGCGCAAAGCCCTGCACCACTTTGCCGGAGTCGGGGGCCACCGCCACGGGGTTGCTGTTGTAGACCACGATGGCCTCGACCTTGGGGCCGAACTGGGCGGACGTGTCGCGCAGCAGGTCGTCGCCAATGGTGGACATGTTGATGGTGCGCGGCGTCTTGGCGGGCATCAGGTCGGGCCGCTGCAGCACGCCGCGTTGCGCCGGGAACTGGCCCGAACTGGACAGCAGCACGCCGCCCGCGCGGTGGCGCCAGGCGCCCGTGAGTGCTGGCAGGCAGGCCACGGCGCGCACGGCATTGCCGCCGCCGCGCACGCGCTGCATTCCGTAGTTCAGGCGGATGGCGGCGGGCTTGGTGGTGCCGTAGTCCTTGGCCAGCTGGCGGATCTGCTCCACCGGAATGCCGCACGCCTCGGCCGCGCGCTCGGGCGGCCACTGCAGTGCGCGCTCGCGCAACGGGTCCCAGCCCAGCGTGTGGCGGGCGATGTAGTCGTGGTCCAGCCAGTCATTCACGATCAGCTCGTGCATCAGCGCCAGTGCCAGCGCGGCGTCAGTGCCGGGGCGCAGGGCTATGTGCTCGTGGCACTTGTCAGCCGTCTCGCTCTTGCGGGGGTCGATGCACACCAGCTTGGCGCCATTGCGCTTGGCCTGCTGGGCATAGCGCCAGAAGTGCAGGTTGCTGCCGATGGAGTTGCTGCCCCAGATGAGGATGAGCTGCGACTCGGCAAAAAACTCCACCTTCATCCCCACCTTGCCGCCGAGGGTCTGGACCAACGCCTCGGCACCGGCGGATGCGCAGATGGTGCGGTCGAGCTGCGAGGCGCCCAGCTTGTGGAAGAAGCGGCGGTCCATGCTCTCGCCCTGCACCATGCCCATGGTGCCCGCGTAGCTGTAGGGCAGAACGGCCTCGGGCGCGCGCGCGGCGATGGACTGCAGGCGCTGGGCGATGTCGGTCAGGGCTTCGTCCCAGGTCACGGGCGCGAATTGGCCGCTGCTGCCCGGGCCTTTGGGCCCTGTGCGCTTGAGCGGTGTGAGCACGCGCTCGGGGTGGTAGCTGCGTTCGGTGTACTTGCTTACCTTGGCGCACAGCACGCCGTCGGTATGGCGGTGGTCGGGGTTGCCCTGCACACGGGTGGCGACGCCGTGCTCGTCCACGGTGGTCAGCAGGGCGCAGGTGTCGGGGCAGTCGTGGGGGCAGGCGCCGCGCACCTGAATCAGGGCCGATGGAGGGGATTTAGCGTCAGAAGGCGTGGGCATTCGGGGGCTGGATCGTTAAACTGGCTGTCAGGGTTGGAACGGGCGTGCATATATGACCCCTGTTTCCACGGGGCTGCCTACCGGCAGCGCGGAGGGGGATGCCCCTTCTTTCTTCTTACAAGAGCAGAGATTTCACCATGAACCAGACAGTATTGGGCCGCCGGCAGTTTTCAGTGGGTGTGGGGGCCGTGGCGCTGGGCGGGTTTGGTCTGGCGCGTGCGCAGGGCGATGGCCGGATCGTGCTGGGGCAGTCGGCCGCCTTCACCGGCCCGGCGGCCCAGCTGGGTGTGCAGTTCAACCAAGGCGCCAAGCTCTTTTTTGACCAGCTCAATGCCCAGGGCGGCGTGGGCAAACGCATGGTGGAGATCCACACCATGGACGACGGCTACGAGCCCGACCGCTGCGCCGAGAACACCCGCAAGCTGATTGCCGACGAGGTGTTTGCCCTGTTTGGCTACATCGGCACCCCCACCAGCCTGGCCGCGCTGCCGCTGTTCACCAAGGAGAAGGTGCCGTTCTTTGGCCCCTTCACCGGCGCAGAGGCGCTGCGCCAGCCGTTCAACCGGCTGATCTTCCATGTGCGTGCGTCCTACTACGACGAAACTGCACTCATCGTGCGCCAACTCACCAATCTGGGGCTCAAGAAAATCGCGGTGTTCTACCAGAACGACGCCTACGGCAAGGCCGGCCTTGACGGCGTGACGCGTGCACTGGCCGAGCTGAAGCTGACCCCTGTGGCCACTGCCACGGTCGAGCGCAATTCCAGCGACGTGAAAGCGGCCGTGGACAAGCTGGTGCCGGCCAAGCCCGATGCGGTGGTGCAGATTGCTGCCTACTCCGGCAGCGCCGCTTTTGTGCGCGCGGCGCGCAAGGCCGGCTTTGGCGGCACCTTCTACAACGTGTCTTTTGTGGGCACCCAGGCGCTGGCCGACGAGCTGGGCAAGGACGGCGCAGGCGTGGTGGTGTCGCAAGTGGTGCCCTCGCCCTACCAACCCTCGCGCCAGATCACGCGCGAGTTTCTGGAGGCCATCAAGAAGGGCGGCGACAAGGTCCAACCCAACTACTCCAGCATGGAGGGCTACCTGGCCGCCCGCGTCTTCACCGAGGGCCTGCGCCAGGCCCAGGCCAGCGGCAAGATCACGCGCGAGAGCTTCATCGCCGGCACGGAGTCCATCGGCAACCAGGTGATCTCGGGCTTTCCGGTGTCGTTCAGCCCCACCAGCCATGCGGCATCGAAGTTTGTCGAGATGTCGATGCTGACCGGCGACGGCCGCGTGAGGACCTGAGCTGCCCCCGAGTTCCCTCCACAGGCCGGGAGGCTGTGTTCACGGAGGTGGCTGTTTCTCTGCGGCTTGGAGAATTGCATGTGACAAAGTGTTGCAAATTTTCCAATTTGTGCCAAAAGCAAGTAACAGTTCTGGTGTAGCAGCAACGACTCCGGGAATAATTTGCTCTTCCGGGGCGGGTTGTTCATCGTCCGGAGGGGGTTAGCTACGGTCCGAGACAGGGCAGGGGGCGGGCCTGCAGTGCACGGACGTTTACGCTATGGCTCACTTTCTCAAGCCCATCCTCAAAGGGATGGCATCGGTTGCTCTCGTCATTGCTGGTTCTTCAGTTACCGGCGAGCCGTTTCCCCCCACGCTGTCCAACGGAGCGGCGCATTTCCCTCCCGTAGCTTGGCCCGCGGAGCCCGCGAATCCCTTGCAGTGCGGCCAGCAGTGTGGCGAGTGGCTCCCCTACACACGCTTTCAGAGCGGCGTTGCCGACCCCCGCGTGCAGGACCCCTCCAACGGGGGCACCGCGCCACAGAACTACGTCAACATCTCCTCGTCCTGCGTCGACAAGTCCTACCCCAGCGTGTATTACTCGCTGCGCCAGGGGGCAGCGACCGACGGCACCCAGGACGTCATCATGTTCCGCTGGCGGGTGGAGCAGATTGCCAACACCTACGCGACGGGACCGAGTGCTGGGGCGTATGGAGCTTCTGATCCCTGGAGTTCCGCGCTCTGGAGCGTGATGTTCGATGTGGATGGCGACGGCTACCTGGACCTGGCCGCGCACCTGGACGGGTCCTCGGGCTCGCCCTCTGCCTCCATTGACCGCATTGCCGGCATCTGGAGCCGCCGGCCCACCCAGTCGCTGGACTATGTGGGCGATCCTACGAATGTGCGGTTGCTGGCGCATAACCCCACCGCGTTCGTGGACCCCGGCACGAGCCGGTTGCTCAATTTCGGCAACCGCATCGCGGGCGTGCCGCAGCCCACGTGGCCCAACGGCAGCGCCGAGACCACGTGGGACTACGGCCCCACCCGCGCCAAACGCGTTTCGTCCAGCCCCTGCAACGAGTTCTTCATCGACTACCAGATCCCCGTGCAGATGCTGGACGCAAGCGCGCAAGGGGGGCCGAAGATCACGCGCAGCACGCCCATCTCGATGGTGTTCTGCACGGCGAACAGCCTGAACAACCCCTTCCAGAAAGACTGCGCCATCAATGCGCGCTGGACGGGCGAGGCCGCCACACCGGCGCCGTTTGGCGACTATGTGTCCTTCAATCAATCCGAACCCTACGCGCAGCCGATTGTTTCAAAGGTGGTGGCCACGCCGCCCAACACTTGCCCGGGCAGCTACACGCTGACTGCGACGGTGCAGGACACGCTGGCCGTGGTGAATGGCGCGGTCGTCCCTTCTGTGCAGGCGGTGCGGTTTTATTACTACCACGACGCGAACGGAAACGGCCTGGCCGACGATGGCGGCAGCTGGACCTTTGCTGCAGATGGCAGCCTGCGCGCCGGCACCTTCAACACTTGGACCGGCCAATGGAGCGGCGCAGGCCTGCCCAAGGGCAGCTACTTGATTGGTGTGCAGGCGCTGGACGACAACACCAAGGTCGATTTGGGCGTTACGCCTTCGGGCGTGAACAACCGCACCTTCTCGTACGTTGCAGGCGATGCGCAGAACCGCATCCAGGTGGGCGGCACCAGCTACGCCACCGTGCCTGCCCATGACCCCGCCATTGGCTCCGTGCCCTCTGAGAACTGGTGGGGCAACCCCTCGGTCACGGGCAGCCAGGTGGCGCTTGTGGGCCTGGCGCTGAACGATTGCGGCGTGGCTCCCACAATCAGCAAGGCTGTGAGCCAATCCAACATCGCCACCGGAGGCGCGACCACCTTCACGGTCACGGTGACCAACAGCACTGGTTCGCCCATCACCCTGAGCCGCATCGACGACCCCTTGCCCAGTGGCTTTCTGTACCAGTCCACGGCCACGTTCACCAACGGTGGGACGACGGTGACGGGCTATGCCGCGCCGGCGGTCAATGCCACGGGCACGGTGTCTTGGGTTCCGGCGGCCCCGCTCACGGTGGCGCCCAACACGGCCGTGGTCTTGAGCTTCGTGGCCCAGGCCGGGGCGGTGGCGGGCAACTACAACAACACGGCCAGCGCCGCCACCAGCTACGGTAGCCTGACCAGCAACCCGGTGGCCTTGCAAGTGGATGCCGCCCGCCTGTCCATTACCAAGACGCCCAGCCAGTACAGCATCAACCCCGACGGCAGCACCCAGCTGACCTACACGCTGCGCTATTCCAACGATTCGGCCGTCGCGGTGACAGGTGCCACGTTGAGCGACCCACTGCCTGCCGGGGTGACCTATGTGGGTTGCAGCGGAGGCACGGCTTGCAGCAACGTGGGCGGCACGGTGGGCTGGACGCTGGGGGCGTTGGCAGGCGGGGCTTCCGGCACGGCAACCGTTGCGGTGACGGTCAACACCAGCTACGCCAGCAGCGCGCTGCTCAACAACGCCACGGTGGCAGCCACAGCACCAGATGGCTCCACAGTTTCGGCCAGCGGTTCGACCACGGTGGCGGTCAACGTGCCGACGCCTGCGTTCACCCTTAGCAAGACGGCCAACAATGTGCGCGTTGCGCCGGGCGGCTCCATCGTCTGGACGCTGAGCTATCGCAACTACGGGACCGGCCAAGCCACGGGCGTGGTGATCAGCGACACGCTTCCGGCGGGCGCCACCTTCACGTCCTGTACCGGTGGCTGCGCCCAATCTGGCGGCGCTGTGACGTGGAATCTTGGCACGGTGGCTGCAGGTGCCACGGCCTCGGTCACGCTGACCACAGGAGTGGCTTCGGCGACCCCGTTCACCTTCCCCAACCCCTTGTCTAACACCGCCCGGCTGACTTGGACGGGCAACGCCACCGGCGTGACGGCCACGGCGGATGTGGGGGTGACCGGGGCCTCTTGCAGCGCGGTGTACTACTTCCATGGGCCCACGACCAGCCGCACGGCTACCTTGATTTCACCCGCCGCAGGCGATGTCGCCATCAACGAACAGCCGGGAACCACCACCTTGGTGTTTCCGGGCGTGGCCCCCGCCGGCGGCATCAATGCCGCCGGGAAGACGCTCACCATCAGCTTCTATATGGCGTCCAGTAACGGCAACGCGACCTTCCAAGTCACGCTGTTCAACGTGACGCGCAACCAGACCATTGCCAGCAGTAGCGCCCAAGGGGTCAGCAACAGCCAGGGCGCAGCAATACTGCAGAACTTCACCACTACAGTGGGGGCGGGGGTCACTATCAACGCGGGCGACCAGCTGGAGTGGCGGTTCACGCTGGGCGGATCGGGACAGTCGCCGACCTTTTGGTACAACAGCACGACCTACAACTCGCGTTCGTCCTTCTGCGATCCAGCCGCCCCCGCCAACCTCACGCTGACCAAGACAGTGAACCAGGCCCAGGTGAACAGCGTGCCGGCCAATTTGCAGTACACCCTGACGTTCAGCAACACGGGCGGTGCCGATGCCGCCAGCGTGACGCTGCAGGACACGTTGCCCGCCAATGTGACCATGACGAGCGCCACACTGAACGGCAATGCGGTGAACCTGGGGGCGACGCCCTATGCCAACCCCTACACATTCGCCGTGAACTCGACCGGTGGTGGAGCGGGCGTGGTGCGAGCCGGTGAATCCGGCACCTTGGTCATCCAGACCACGGCGAATGCCTCGGCCAGTGGCACGCTGACCAACAACGCCTCGCTGGCTGTGGCGGGTACGCCCGTGACTACCGCCTCCGTGGCCACCACGGTGGGCAGTCTCGCGGGAGGGGGGGCGCCGGCGCTCACCATCAGCAAGTCGGCCGACCGCAATACGCTGTCGGCTGGCGGCGCCGTGGTGTACACGCTCACGGTGGTCAACACTGGCCAGGCCAGTGCCTCCAGTGTGGTGGTGCGCGACGTTCTGCCGGTGCAGGGATATTTCAGCTATGGCGCGTGCGGCGCATCCGCAGGCTCTTGCGCGCAGGCCTCAGGCACGCTGACTTGGACCATTGGCACGCTCGCCAGCGGCGCCTCCGCCACCGCCACTGTGACGATGAATGCCTCGGCGTCGAGCGTGCCTGTGGGCGTGACCCTGCTGGACAACACGGCGACCGTGGCAGATTCCAGCTTCTGCACGGGGGGCTCGCCCCCGGCCAGTTGCACCAGCAACACGGTGACCGTGGCCCTGAGCGGCAATCCGAACCTGACGCTGTCCAAGGCCGCCACCCCGCTCACGGCCCAACCGGGCGACACCGTGACCTACACACTGACCGTGGGCAACACGGGCTCGTCGCCTGCCACCGCAGTGGTCGTGAGCGACCCCATTCCATCGGGCGTGCGTTACGCCGGCAGCTACAGCTACAGCGCCAGCGTGGGCACGGGCAGCTTTGATGCCCTCAACAACCGCATGGTGTTCCAGGTGGGCACCTTGGCCTCGGGCGCCACGGCGGCGCTTAGCTTCCAGACCACGGTGCAGGCGCTGGCTGCGGGCAGCACGCCCATCGTGAACACGGCCAGCGCCTCAGCTCAGAACGCACCTGCACGCACAGCATCCGCTACCGTAACGGCATCGGCCCAGCCACAGCTCACGTTGAGCAAGCAGGCGCCCGCCCAAGTCGGCTACCCTGCAGCCACGCTCACCCAGTCAGCCTCCAACACCACGCAGCTGCGGGTGAACGACAGCAGCCAGATTGCGCTCGATCAGTACGTGGCAGTGGGGGGCTCGGTGGCGCGCGTGGTCGCGCTGTCGCCCACTACGCTCACCCTGGCGTCGCCCGTGACGGCGGCCACGGGCAGCTTGGTCCAGGCAGCCATCACCTATACGCTGACTTACCAGAACACCGGCACCGCCACGGCCGCTGGCGTGACGTTGACCGACACCTTGCCGGCTGGCATGGCGTGGGTTGCGTCCGAGCCGAGTGCCTCTGTCACAGGCAACACGGTGACCTGGAGTCTGGGCAGTCTGGAGCCCCAGGCAGGGGGCTCCGTGCGTCTGGTGACTTTGCCATCGGCAGCAGGCACGTACCTCAATCAAGCCAGCGTCCAGTGCGGCACCTGCGGGCCGGCGGTGCAGGCGAGTGCGTCCACCTCGGTGGGCGGGCTGGTGGTTGCCAAACGCACCAACACACCTACCGTGGCAGCGGGCGGGCTGGCGGACTATGTGATTGAGGTGCGCAACACCGCCAGCACGGCCATCGCCAACGTGTCCGTGACGGACGTGCTGCCGTCCGGCTTCCAGTATGAATCGACCACGGAAGTGAGCAACAACGGCGCACCCGTCACGCCGGGCTCGGCGCCTGCACCGGGGAGCACGGAATTGGCCTGGGGAACGTTCACCGTGCAGCCTGGTCAGGTGATTGCCGTGCGATTTGCGGCCCGGGTGTCGGCCAATGCGGGCACCGCCACCTACCAGAATGACGCCGGGGCCACGCCGCAGAACCGCACGGTGGCGTACGATTTTCTGGCCTCCACCACGGAAGACGTGGTGGTGCTGGGCGCAGACGCAGGCCTGATCTCGGGCGTGGTGTTCCACGATACCGACAACAGCGGCAGCTATGACGCAGCGCAGGACTTACCCTTGTCCGGCGTGTCCGTGCAGTTCTTTGACGCCGGCAACACCCTGGTCTATGAAGAAGTCACGGACGCGGGTGGGCGCTACGCACGCGTGGTACCACTGGGTACTTGGTCGGTGCGAGCAGTCGCCACCGGCATCCCCGCAGGGCTTACGCTGGGATCAGGCTTCAACAACCCGGCATCGGTCAATGTTGCGTCAGCGCAGAGCGTGCAAACCGACATGGGCTTCGTCAACCCGACTGCCTTGCCCGACCTCTCCATCGCCAAGTCGCACTCCGGCAACTTCGCCCAAGGGCAGGTGGGGGCACAGTACCAACTGGTTGTGACGAACAGGGGCACCGGACCTTCGAGCGGTACCGTCACGGTGACGGACACTCTGCCGGCAGGCCTCACGGCCACGAACATCGGCGGCGCCGGATGGTCTTCTTGCACGTTGGCGACCTTGGCCTGCACGCGCAGCGATCCTCTGGCGGCTGGCGCGTCATACCCTGCGATCACCCTCACGGTGAATGTGGCCGCCAATGCCGCTCCGCTGATCACCAATCAGGCTGCGGTCAGTGGCGGTGGCGAGACAAACACCAGCAACAACACCGCCACCGATGCCACCACCGTCACTTCCACGGCCCTGGCGCCGGACCTGACGCTGGCTAAAACCCATGCGGGCAATTTCAGCCAGGGCCAGGTGGGCGCGGTTTACACGCTGACAGTTCGCAACACCGGCGCAGGCCCCACATCAGGTACCGTGACTGTCGTGGATACGCTGCCTTCTGGCCTCACCGCCACGGCCCTCGGAGGGAGTGGTTGGAGCTGTGTGCTCCCCGCCTTGAGCTGCACGCGCAGCGACACGCTTGCTGCCGGGGCCTCCTGGCCGGCTATCACGGTGACGGTTGCGGTGAGCGTCAATGCCGCCGCGTCGTTAACGAACACGGCCACCGTGTCGGGAGGGGGAGACTCCACACCGGGCAACAACACCGCCAGCGACGTAACCACGATTGCCGCCTGTAATTGCACGCTCACGGGGCATGTGTTCCAGGATCTGAACCGCAACGGCGTCAAGGACGCGGGCGAGCCGCCTTTTGCGAACGTGCAGATCACGTTGCAACAAGTGACGCAAGGCACGTCCTCCGCGCTGCAATTGCGCAGTGCGATGCAGGTCAAGGCGGGCACCTGGGCAGCGGTCACCGACATCAATGGGAACTTCAGTGTTCAGCTTCCGGGTGTAACCACGGTGCAGCTGTTTGTGACGCCGCCCACAGGCTATGCCGAAACCACAGGCACCAGCGGACAGACAGTGACGGTGGGCCAGGTGCTGGCCGCGGCGTTGCCCGTGGGCCTTGTGCCTGCCGCGCCCACCTCCGCAACTGCCATTCCGATGTGGAGCCCCTGGATGTGGGCTTTGATGTCGCTGTTGTTGGGCGGCCTCGGGTGGCGCGCCCAGCGCGGTCGCCAGCGTTGAATCGCGGCGCCTTGCGGGGCGCCTCCCGTATTGGCGGATGAGCGCCGTGCGAAAAGGGCCTGCAGTCCGGCGCCGCTCAGCCGAATGCGTTGGTGGCAGCCAGCCCCTGCATGAACGCCTCGCAGCGTCCCAGCTGCTCCAGACTCACGTACTCGTCGGGCTGGTGGGCCTGCTGGATGCTGCCAGGGCCACACACGACGGTGGAGATGCCCGCGTTTTTGAACAGGCCCGCCTCGGTGCCAAAGGCCACCAGGGTGGTGCCTTTTTCGCCCGACAGTTCCTGCGCCAGGCGCGTCACCGGGTCGTCCTTGCTGCCCAGAAAGCTCGGGATCTCGCAGATGGTTTCGAACTCGAAGCCCGCTGCGGGCGCCACTTTCTTCATGCCCGGCTCCAGCGATTGGGCGTAGGCCACCACTTCAGACTGCATCTGCGCGGCGTTGGCCGTGGGCAGGTCGCGGAACTCGTAGCGGAACTCGGCGTCGCGCGGCACCACGTTGTCGGCAATGCCGCCGTGGAACTGGCCCACGCTGCTGGTGGAGAACGGCACGTCAAAGCCCTCGAAACGGAGCTCATTCTTTTCAAAGTCTTCCGCCATGTCGCGCACCCGGCCCACCACGCGGGCGGCCATCTCGATGGCGTTGACCGAATGGGGGGTGAGGGATGAATGCGCCTCCTTGCCGCGCACGCAGCACTTGTAGCGGTACACACCCTTGTGCGCGATGGCGGGGATCATGCTGGTGGGCTCGCCCACGATGCAGGCCAGGGGCTTGATGTTGGCATCGCGCAGGTCAGCGATGAGTTCCTTCACGCCAAAGCAGCCAACCTCTTCCTCGTAGCTGAACGCGTAGTGGAGGGCGAACGGCGCATCGCTGTTCAAAAACTGCTCGGCCTGCGACACGGCCACGCCGATGAAGGCCTTCATGTCGGCACTGCCGCGCCCGTACAGATTGCCGTCCTTGACCAGCGCGCTCAGCGGGTCCATGGTCCAGTCCTGCCCGTCCCACGGCACCGTGTCGGTGTGGCCCGAGAGGATGATGCCCGCGGGCTTGCCTTCGCCCAGCGTGGCGAACAGGTTGGCCTTGGTCTTGTCCTCGTTGAAGGTCAGGCGGCTTTTTACGCCCAGCTTGGCCAGGTGGTCGCGGATGAAATGGATCAGCTCCAGATTGGAGTTGTGGCTGACGGTGTTCATGCGCACCAGGGTTTGCGCAAGTTCGAGGGCGTGGGCAGAAATCATGGGTGGCTAGCGAATAACCCGGGTTGGCACGTGTGTTGCTCCCGGGCTAGACTGTGAGATCGTAAGGACACATATCATGAACGTTATTGACTCCATCGTCACCCAGGCGGCCAGTATTGCAGCGGTGCGCCGGGACATTCACGCCCACCCCGAGCTGTGCTTCGAAGAAGTGCGCACCGCCGACGTGGTGGCGCAAAAGCTCACCGAGTGGGGCATTCCCATCCACCGGGGCCTGGGCAAGACGGGCGTGGTGGGCATCGTCAAGGGGCGTGACGGCGGCGCCAACGGCCGTGCGATTGGCCTGCGCGCCGACATGGATGCCCTGCCCATGCAGGAGTTCAACACCTTCGCCCACGCCAGCAAACACCAGGGCAAGATGCACGCGTGCGGCCACGACGGCCACGTGGCCATGCTGCTGGCAGCGGCGCAGCACTTTGCCAAGCACCGCAACTTTGACGGCACCGTGTACCTGATCTTCCAGCCCGCGGAAGAGGGCGGCGGTGGTGCCCGCGTAATGATCGAGGACGGCCTGTTCGAGCAGTTTCCCATGGAGGCCGTGTACGGCATGCACAACTGGCCCGGCATGCCTGTGGGCACCTTTGCGGTGAGCCCCGGCCCGGTGATGGCATCGACCAGCGAATTCAAGATCACCATCCGGGGCAAGGGCGGCCATGCGGCGCTGCCGCACACCGGCATCGACCCGGTACCGATTGCCTGCGGCATGGTGCAGACCTTCCAGACCATCATCAGCCGCAACAAGAAGCCGGTGGACGCGGGCGTGATCTCGGTCACCATGATCCACGCGGGCGAGGCCACCAACGTGGTGCCCGACAGCGTCGAGCTGCAGGGCACGGTGCGCACCTTCACCACCGAAGTTACGGACCTCATCGAAAAGCGCATGCGCCAGATCGCCGAGAACCATTGCGCTGCGCACGACGCCACCTGTGAGTTCGAGTTCGTGCGCAACTACCCGCCCACCGTCAACTCCCCCGCCGAGGCCGAATTTGCCCGCAAGGTCATGACCGGCATCGTGGGCGAAGAGCGGGTGGTGGTCCAGGAGCCCACCATGGGCGCCGAAGACTTTGCCTACATGCTGCAGGCCAAGCCCGGTGCGTACTGCTTCATCGCCAACGGCGACGGCGCCCACCGCGAGATGGGCCACGGCGGCGGCCCCTGCATGCTGCACAACCCGAGCTACGACTTCAACGACGACCTGATCCCGCTGGGCGCGACCTACTGGGTCAAGCTGGCCGAGGAATGGCTGGCCCAGCCTGCCAAAGCGGCCTGAGGCGGCGCTACCCCAACCACCCGGGCGCGCGCAGCGCGCGTGCCCGGGTTTTCTTTTTGTCTCCCCACTGACTCCTGAAAGCCCTGCCCATGACCGGAATCGTTGAAGCCTTCTCGCCCAGCTATGCCCAGGCGCGCACAAAGTTTCTGGAGGCCGCCGCAGCCGCCGGCCTGCCCATCGAATCGCACGCCCACCCGCTCAAGGGCCGCGACGGCGAAGACCTGGCCATGGACGTGGTGCGCGACGGTCCGGCCGATGCGAAGAAGCTGCTCATCGTGAGCAGCGCCTGCCACGGCGTCGAGGGCTACTGCGGCAGCGGCGTGCAGGTGTTTGCGCTGCACGACGCCGAATGGCGCGCCAAGGCGCGCGATGCCGGTGTGGCCACGCTCTACATCCATGCGCTCAACCCGTATGGCTTCTCGCACGTGCGCCGCTTCACGCACGAGAACGTGGACCTGAACCGCAACTTCCAGGACTTCAGCAAGCCCCTGCCGGTGAATACTGCCTACCGCGAGGTGCAGCCCCTGCTTCTGCCTGAGCAATGGCCTCCTGGCCCCGAGAACCTGGCCGCCGTGCAGCAGTACATCGCCACCAAGGGCGAGGCCGCATGGCAGGCCGCCATCTCGCAGGGCCAGCACGAGTTTCCGCAGGGTGTGTTCTTTGGGGGCACCGAGCCCACCTGGAGCAACCGCACGCTGCGCCAGGTGCTGCGCCAGCACGGTGCTGCTGCATCCAAGATCGCCTGGATTGACCTGCACACGGGCCTGGGCCCCGGCGGCCATGGCGAACGCATTTATGCAGGCAACGACGATGCTGTGGCCGTAGCCCGCGCGCGCGCCTGGTGGGACGGCGACGGCGCCACGCCGGTCACGTCGATCTACGACGGCTCGTCCACCTCCGCTTTCCTCACCGGCCTGATGTGGACATCGATCTACGACGAGTGCCCCCATGCGGAGTACACCGGTATTGCCATGGAGTACGGCACGGTGCCCGTGCTCGACGTGATGAACGCCATCCGTGCCGAGCAATGGCTTAACCTGCACCCTGAGACCCCCGCTGACAAAGCCGCGCAGATCAAGGCGCAAATGCTGGCAGCCTTCTACACCGACACGGACACGTGGAAGGGCCAGATCATCAGCCAGGCACGGCAGTCGATGTTCCAGGCAGTGAACGGGTTGGCAGCCTGATTTTATGCCCCAGCGACCCCAGGCGCTAGTGCCATATGCCTGAGTTGCTATCAATATAGTAGCTTCCGCGCCGAGTCGACGCGGGTGATCCGGGTTTACGGGGGGTGGGGGTGCCACCGTGTGGCGGCTACCATCGCCCCAAAAACCAGGAGACACCATGGCCTCTGACCCTGTGCGCGATGCGGGGCGACGCGCATGCCGATGAGCCCGCCTTCTGCCCGGCAGGCAGGGCCGGCATGGCAGCCCTTCGTTCCGCCGACCGACCCGCTGCGCGCGTTGAGCCGCAGCCTGCTCCAGCTGTCCGAGCATGCCCAGCAGGTGGCCCCACAGGACTTGTTGCACCAGGCCATGCAGACCTTGCAAAGCCTGGTGCCTTTTGACTCCGCCTGGTGGGGCGAGGTCTCGGCGGGCGACGTGCAGGTGGCGCCGCGCAACTGGCTGCACGGCAGCATGGGCCTGAGCCGCAGCTTTGCCGAGGAGTGGAATGCGCTGGCGGCCGTCGATGAGTTTGGGTTGCAGTCCATGCGCCAGCTCGGGGTGGTGATCCGCGAGCGCGATGTGATCGGCGAGGCTCCAGAGCACCCGCAGGTGCTGGCCTTCAGCCAGCGCCACGGCCTGCACCACTGCATGGCCCTCACGGCCGAACTGCCTGACAGCGGACTGATGTTTTTTGTCTCCATCTACCGCCCGCCGACGCGGCCTGAGTTTTCGGACGGCGAGACCGTGCTGTTCGGCGAATTCGTTCTGCACCTGTTGCAGCAGTGGCACCACCGGCTGCAGCGTCTGCAGAGCGACACCCCCGGCCGTCCATGGGACCGCTTTGCCCTGGCCCGGCCGTCGGGCGAGCTGCTGTTTGCCGGGCTGCGCATCAGCCGGGCGCTGGGGGAGGCCAGCCCCGGCTGGAACGGCACCCACCTGCCTCCGGCGGTGGCACAGGCGCTGGCGGGCGCGCCCTGCACCCTGTCAGTGGGCAAGGCCTGCCGCCTGCGGCTGGAGCCCTGCGGGCCCCTGGTGGCAGTGAGCCTGGCGTCGCGCCAGCACAAGCAGGCGCTGGCGCCGCGCGAGCTGAGTGCCGCCATGCTCTACGCCCAGGGCCGCTCGCACAAAGACATTGCGGCCACGCTGGGCCTCACCCCCGCGACGGTGCGCACGTACCTTCGCACGGCCTATGCCGCGCTGGGCGTGAGCAACAAGCTGGAGCTGGTGGCCGCGCTGCGCCACCAGTAGCGAGCGGTTACGGGGTGCCGCAGGTAGACCCTGCGGTGCTCGGTAGTTTCCCGCTCCCTCTGCATTTGCAGAGGCTGCAACCTCGCCGCCTTTTCCTATCGTCCGCACCGGAGTCCAGACACCGGTGCGGGCCACACCGTCGCCCGGCCTGGGCTCCTGAAGAACCGTCATAACAGGAGACCCTCGCATGTTCCCACATCCCCACTCCCTCTCTGCGGCGCCTCGGCGCCACGCCCTGGCACGCGCAGGGCGATGGACCGCCGCCTGCACCCTGGGCGCCGTGGCCACGTTGGCCCTGACCGCCTGCGGCGGCGGCAGCGACGCCACCCCCCCACTGGCCAGCAAACCCCTGGCCGAAGCCTGCGCCGCGTACACCTCTGCCGCGCTCCCCCACGGCGCCAAGGTCACCCGCACCGAGCTGCGCAAGGCCGACGCCACCCTGCCCGATGCCTGCATCGTGCGTGGGCAGATCGTCTCCTCGCCCGAGTCCACCATCAACTGGGCGGTGGAGCTGCCCACGCTGGCGCAGTGGAACGGCAAGACGCTGACCATTCGCGGTGGCGGCTTCGACGGCTTCATCCCCACCGACGATCCCTGGTACCAGCAGCTGGTGGGCCCCTCGGCCAACCCGTACGTGAAGATCAGCTCCGACTCCGGCCACCAGGTGCGCGGCTTTGCCTGGGGCCAAAGCGACGTGGCGCTGCGCAACCACGCGTTTGACGCCAACCACTTCGTGCTGGAGGTGGGCACCGCCATCGCCACCGAGTTCTACGGCAAACGCCCCGTGCGGCGCTACCACATGGGTCACTCCAACGGTGGGCGCTCGGGGCTCATCTCCACGCAGAAGTACCCCAAGGACTATGACGGTGTGGTGGCCATGGAACCCGCCATCGCCCAGCAGGCGCACCAGGTCAACCTGGGCCCCACGGTGCTGCGCCACATCTTCAAAAGCCGCGACAACTGGATGAGCCCCGCCAAGATTGCGCTCTACGCCAAAGCCGAAACCGCGGCATGCGATGGCCTGGACGGCCTCAAGGACGGCATCATCGGCAACATCGAGGCTTGCCACTACGTGCCCACCGACCTGCTGTGCCAGGGCGCGGACAACGACAGCTGCCTCACGGCCGGCCAGATCGAGTCCATCCGCCTCATCTACAGCGACCACAAGACGCCCGTGACCCTGTCGCGCGGCGCAGTGGGCTACCCGCGCTATGGCCGGGGCGGAGCGTCCACATCGGACTGGCAGTCGTACATGTTCGGCACCAGCTTTGACACGCCCGATTCGTTCAACCACATGGCCGTGACGGAAGCCGCGCGCCTGGTGGAGGGCAACCCCAACGCCAACATCCTGACCCACGATCCCACGCAGTACCAGGCCCAGTACAGCCGGCTGGCCGAGATGATCGACGGCACGGACCCGGACCTCTCCGCCTTTGCCGACAACGGCGGCAAGCTGCTGATCTGGTACGGTCTGGGCGACACCTGCGTGTCGCTGTACCGCACGGCGGAATACTTCGACACGGTGAAGCAGCGCCTGGGCGCCAGCAAGGTGCAGACCTTTGCACGCATGGTCACCTCGCCCTCCAACGGACATGACCTGGACGGCGTGGGCACTGAGCCGCGCTCTATCGACCTGCTCGCCGCCATGGATACCTGGGTGGAGAAGGGCACGGCACCTGACAAGCTGGTGGCCGCCAAGTTCGTGCCTGGCACCACCACGCCGGTGGCGCAGCGCCCGGTGTGCGAGTACCCCAAGTTCCCGCGCTACAACGGCATGGGCGATCCGGCCAAGGCCGAGAGCTTCAGCTGCTCTGCGACCTGAGCGCTGCGTTGGATGGAAAAAGGCACGCCCAGGGGCGTGCCTTTTTTTGCGTCCAGTCGTCCGTCAGGATGCCAGCGCGCGCATCTCGGCGATCAGGTCCGACTTGCCTTCAAAGCCGATGCCCGGCAGCGGCGGCAGCGTGACATAGCCGTTGTCCACCTTCACGCCATCGGGGAAGCCGCCGTAAGGCTGGAACAGGTCGGGGTAGCTCTCGTTGCCGCCCAGGCCCAGGCCGGCGGCAATCGCCAGCGACATCTGGTGGCCGCCGTGCGGGATGCAGCGGCTGGGGGACCAGCCGTACTCCTTGAGCATGTCGAGCGTGCGCAGGTACTCCACCAGGCCGTAGCTCAGTGCGCAGTCAAACTGCAAATAGTCGCGGTCCTTGTGCATGCCGCCGTGGCGAATCAGGTTGCGCGCGTCCTGCATCGAGAACAGGTTCTCGCCCGTGGCCATGGGGCCTTGGTAGACCTCGCCCAGCTTTGCCTGCAGCTCATAGTCCAGCGGGTCGCCGGCTTCTTCGTACCAGAACAGCGGGTACTGCGAAAGGGCCTTGCCGTACTCGATGGCGGTCTTCAGATCGAAGCGGCCATTGGCGTCCACCGCCAGTTGCTGGCCGGGGCCCAGGATCTTGAGCACGGACTCGATGCGCTCGCAGTCTTCGGCCAGCGTGGCGCCGCCGATCTTCATCTTGACCACCGAGTAGCCGCGCGCCAGGTAGCTCTCCATTTCCTTCTTGAGGCCGTCCAAGCCCTTGCCGGGGTAGTAGTAGCCGCCAGCGGCGTAGACGAACACGCGCGGGTTGGGCGTGCCGTTGCCGTAGCGTTCGGCCAACAATTGGTACAGCGGCTTGCCCGCGATCTTGGCCGTGGCATCCCACACGGCCATGTCAATGGTGCCCACGGCCACCGAGCGCTCGCCGTGGCCGCCGGGCTTCTCGTTGATCATCATGCGGGCCCAGACCTTGTGCGGGTCCAGGTTCTCGCCGGTTTCGTCGAGCAGGCTGCCGGGCTCGGCCTCCAGCACGCGCGGGATGAAGCGGTCACGCATCAGCGCGCCCTGGCCGTAACGGCCGTTGGAGTTGAAGCCGTAGCCGATCACCGGCTTGCCGTCGCGGATCACGTCGGTGACCACGGCCACGAGGCTCAGCGTCATCTTCGAGAAGTCGATGTAGGCGTTGCGGATGTCCGACTTGATGGGGCGAGTCGATTCGAGGATGTTGACGATCTTCATGGTGGTCGCGTTCGTTGGCAAAGAGGAAAGAGGGCGGAATAAAGAGGACGGATCAGCGGGCGAGCGAGGAGCCGCCGCAGATCGCGATGTCCTGCCCCGTGATGGCGGCGGCAGGGACGGACAGAAGAAAGCCCACCAGCGCGGCGATCTCGGCCGGCTCGATCAGGCGGCCGATGGGCGGCAGGCGCGGTGCGCTGCCCTGGCGCGCGGGGTCGATCAGCATGCCGGTGGCGGTGGCTGCGGGGGACACCACATTCACCGTCACGCCCTGGGCAGCCACCTCGGCCGCCCAACTGCGCGCCAGCGCGATGAGTGCGGCCTTGGTTGCGGCGTATTGCCCGCGCCCGGCCATGCCCTGGGCCACGCGGCTGCCGATGAACACCACGCGCCCCTGGCCACGCCGGGCCATGCCGGGCACGATGGCGTCGGCCAAGCGGGTGGCGGCGTCGACATGCAGCCGCCACATCAGCTCGCCGCCCGCATGGTCGAGCTGGCCCAGCGGACCGACGCGCAGCACACCCGCCGCGTGGACCAGTGCATCCACGTTGGGCAGGGCTGCGGCCACGTGGGCGATGTCGGCGCCGTCGGCAAGATTGACCGGCACGTGGATGAACGATGGATGGACGATGGATGGCTGGGCAACGTCCAGGCCGCTCACGCTCCAGCCGTCCGCGAGCAGCGATTCGGCAATGCTGCGGCCGATGCCGCTGCTGGCACCCGTGACGACCGCGTGGCGGGCACTACTCGACACGGATGTTCCCCTCGGTCACGATCTTCTGGGACCGTTCCATGTCGCTGCGCTGGAACTTGGCGAAGTCCTCCACGCTGCCCGGCGTGGTCAGCAGCCCTTGTTCCTTGAGCTTGGGCGTCATCTCGGCCAGGGCCTTGTTCACCTCGGTGTTCAGCCGCTGCGTGATGTCCGCAGGCAGTTTGGCCGGGCCCCACAGGCCATACCAGCTGTAGAACTCATAGCCTGGAATCGTCTCGCCCACCGTGGGCACGTCGGGCAGGCTGGCCGCGCGCTGGGCGGAGGTGACAGCCACTACGCGGAGCATGCCGCTCTTGTGGTACTGCAGCGACCCGAGGATGGGGTCGATGAAGCCGTCGATCTGCCCGCCGATCAGGTCCTGGAAAGCGGGCGCCGTGCCCTTGTACGGCACGATCAGGTAGTCAAGGTTGCCCGCGCGCTTGAGCAGTTCGGTCGAGAGGTGTCCAGCCGAGCCGATGGAGCCCACGGCAAAGGTCATCTTGCCGGGGTGGGCCTTGGCGTAGGCCATCAGCGACTTGATGTCGGTGACCGGCAGGTTCTTGTTGATGGCCACCGACAGAGGCGCCTTGGCCACCAGCGCCACGGGCGTGAAGTCCTTGACCACGCCATAGGGCACGGACTTCATGGTCATGGGCGCGGTGGTGAAGGTGGATGCGTTGAACAGCAGCGTGTAGCCGTCGGCCTGGGCCTTGGCCACCACATCGCCGCCGATCACACCATTACCGCCAGGCTTGTTCTCGACGATGAAGTTCTGGCCCATCTGCTCGCCCAGCTTTTGCGCGAGCTGGCGTCCCACGGTGTCGAGCGTGCCGCCCGGCGGAAAGGGGATGACCATCCGGATGGGCTTGGTGGGGTAGGCCTGCGCAAAGCTGCTGGCCGCCATCGCGAGGGTGACCGCACCGAGGGCGGCGCGAAGGAAATGTGTGCGTTGCATGGTGTCTTGTCTCCTGTCGGTGTTCTTGTGTGCCATCCAGGCGCGGGGGACTCAAAACCCCCGCGCTTTGCAGGGGCTGCTCAGCGCTTGAGCAAGCCGGCCTGCTTCACCGCAGCGCGCAGGGCTTCGACTTCCTTGGCATTCGGCGCCTCGGTCGGCGGGCGCACCGTGGCGTCGTCGATCACGCCCGCCAGGTACATGCCACCCTTCATGCGGGCGTGTGCCTCGCCCGTGGGCTCGCCACCGCCGTACACAGCGTCCTTCAGCGGTGTGATGACGGCCTGCACGGCCATGGCCTTTTTCAGGTCGCCGGCCTTCACCGCATTCCACAAATCGATGATGAGCTGCGGGATGAAGGTGGCGAAACCCACCAGTGCGCCGTCCACGCCCTGCACCATCGAGGCCAGCAGGTATTCGTCGTGGCAGGTCAGGATGGCCTTGGAGGCATCGGCCTCGCGGATCGCCTGGATGTCGCGGGCGTACTTGTTCATGTCGCGCTGGCCTACCTTGAAGGCCTGCAGGTAGGGCAGCCGGGCCAGGTCGGCCAGCAGTTGCGACGAGTACGAGGCGCGCGTCCAGGCGGGGTAGACGTGGCAGACGAGGTCGGCGTTGGGCGCGGCCTGGTGGATGGCCTCGAAGTACTGCAGCGCATGGTCCGGCGTGAAGCCAAAGCGCAGCCAGTGGTGTGGGGGCATCACGTCGAGCGCCACGGCGCCCGCTTCGACGGCAGCGCGGGCATGGTCGGCCGCGTCCTTCAGGCCTTCGCAGACGATGGACGAGATCACCGGGCAGCGGCCCTTGAGCTCGTCGGCCACGATGCGGGTGACCTCGGCGCGCTCGGCCGGCGTCAGCGAGAAAACCTCGCCGGTGTGGCCGTTGGTCATGATGGCCACCACACCCTCGTGGCCCGCCAGCCAGGACGCGAGCTTGCGCAGCGCGGGCTCGTCGATGCGGTGGTCGGGGGTGAAGGGGCACGAGATGGCGGGGATGATCCCGCGATAATTCGAGATGGCAGGCATGCTTTCTTGTCTCCGTTGGGAAAAGCTGGTGAACAACGGGGTGGATCATTTCCCACCCGGTGCTGGCGGTCCAATACTCGAATCGCATACAACTATCTATCGATCCATCGCGGAGACACATGGGACCCGGCAACCGACCCCTGGACCTGGAATGGCTGGAGGATTTCCTCGCCCTGGCTGAGACGGGAAATTTCTCACGCGCGGCGGAGGCCCGTGCCATTGCCCAGCCCGCCTTCAGCCGCCATATCCGCGCCCTGGAAGACTGGGTGGGCGTGGAGCTGTTCGACCGCAGTGCCCACCCTGCGGCGCTCACGGCGGCAGGTCAGCGCTTTTTGCCGCTGCTCGAAACCATCCTGGCGAATCTGGAGGCTGCCCGCATCAAGGCTCGCGCCGCGCACGATCTGGCCGCCGCCAGCCTGCGCTTTGCGGCCACGCATGTACTTTCGCTCACGTTCTTTCCGCGCTGGCTGGTGGGCATGGAGGCACGACTGCGCCTGGGGCCCATCCAGACCATGTCGGACAGCTCGCAGGCCTGCGAAGACCTGATGCTGCAGCGCCGTGTGCAGTTTGTGCTGTGCCATGGCCATGAGGGGGTGCCGGGACGCCTGGACGAAGCGCAGTACCCCATGTGCCGCTTGGCGGACGACCGGTTGCTGCCCGTCAGTGCGCCCCAGCCGGGGGGCGCTGCAGGCCAGCCGCTGCACGCGCTGGGCCAGTCGGCCCCGGTGCCCGTGCTGGCCTACAGCGAGGCGTCGGGTTTGGGCCGCATCATGCGGGCCCGCATGCGCGGGGTGTTTGCCGAAGGCACTGACGGCCCGGTGGCGGTGGTGTTCACCGCGCACCACGCGGTGTTGCTCAAGACCCTGGCCCAGGAAGGGCGGGGTGTGGCCTGGCTGCCCGAAAGCCTCATTACCGACGAGCTGCGCACCGGCGCGCTGGTGGCCGCCGGGGGCGCCGACTGGAACGTGCCGGTGCAGATCCGCCTGTACCGCCAGCGTGCCGAGATGTCGCCGGTGGCGGAGTCGTTGTGGGAACTGGCATTGGCGCAGGTGGCGTCGCCGCCCTGAGCGATTGCCGTTCCCCTGGCGGGCCGCCGATCCTCAAAGGCCCAGGTCGCTCAGCCCCGGATGGTCGTCCGGCCGGCGCCCCAGGGGCCAGAAGAACAACCGGTCTGCGGCCTGGATGGGACGGTCGTTGATGCTCGCGTGGCGCACGGCCATCAGACCGTCGTCGTTGAACTCCCAGTTCTCGTTGCCGTAGCTGCGGTACCACTGGCCTGCATCGTCATGCCATTCGTAGGCAAACCGCACGGCGATGCGGTGGCCGCTGAACGCCCACAGCTCCTTGATGAGGCGGTAGTCCAGTTCGCGCGCCCACTTGCGCTCCAGCAGTTGCCGGGCGGCGTCGCGGCCCACGGGGAACTCGGCGCGGTTGCGCCAGCGTGTGTCTTCGGTGTAGGCCTGGGCCACGCGGGCAGGGTCGCGCGAGTTCCAGCCGTCTTCGGCCAGGCGCACCTTCTGGACGGCGGTGTGTTGTGTAAAGGGGGGCAAGGGCGGGCGTGTTTCCATGGGGACCTCGAAGGTGAAGGGTTGATGTAGACAGGTCTGTCTACGCGTCATCATAAAGCTATGTAGACAGGTTTGTCTACAATGAGCGAATGACCTTTGACCCACTCCCCCCTGGCTGGCAAGACCTACCCGCCCGAGACCGCCTGCTGCACACGGCCCATGCGCTGTTCTACCGGGATGGCATCCGTGCCACGGGCATCGACCGCGTGATCGCGGAGTCCGGCGTGACGAAGGTGACCTTCTACCGGCATTTCCCGAGCAAGAACGACCTGATCTGCGCGTACCTGGAGTACCGGCACACGGGCTGGATGGCCTGGTTTGCCGATGCGCTGCAGCGCCATGCGCACGCGCTGCCTGCAAGCACCGACCGCACGCGGGCCTTGGCGCCTGCCCTGGCGGAGTGGTTGGGCAGCGAGCACTTTCGGGGCTGCGCCTTCATCAACAGCGTGAGCGAACTGGGAGACACCGTGCCTGAGGTGTTGGAGATTGCACAGCGCCACAAGCGCGACATGACGGCGCTGCTGGCGGGCTTGCTGCCTGCGTCTGCCCACCGTGCGCAGGATGCGCAGGCACTCACCCTGGTGGTGGAGGGCGCCATCGTGCGTGTGCAGATGGGCGAGCCCGTGGCGGAGGTGGTGGCCGCGGTGTCCCGCTTGACGGATGGGCTGGTGGCAGCGCCTCTACAACGCAAGCGCTAAGACCTTTACTGGCCTCAGCCTGTGTGATCAGTCCAGCCGCGCGCCTTGTGTGGCTCCGTGGCGGGTGCGCAGGTCGTATTGCTTTTCGCGTGCCACATGGTCCTGAAGCAGCCGGTGTCCCAGGGCATTGGCCTCGCGCTCCAACGTGGCGCAATCGGGCGCTGCAGACATCTGCCGGATGCCCTGGTCGATGGCCAGCGCGGCATCGCGGCCGATCTGCACATGGCCCTGCTCGTGGCCGGACAGGGCCCGCAGGTACCGGTCAAAAGCCGCTTGTTGCTCGGGGCTCGCGGCTTGCAGTTCGGGCAGTTGCACCTCGGTGTGCAACCGGGTGGTGACCTCGGTGATCGCGCAGAGGCCCGAGGCTTCGCGCCACCAGCGGAAGGTCCAGCGCACGTTCCAGCGGGTATAGCCATGAAAGCGCTGCCCAACCACCGCAATGGGGGTGGCTGCGTGCAAGGCCGCGCGCAGGCTCTCACCGGGCTGGGCGCGTACCACGTAGGGCCGCTGGGTGTTTTCTTCCTGCACCTCCGCGTGCACGCCGCAGGTGCCCAGCAGCAACGCGATTGCACACGCCCGGTGTGCCCAGGCGCGGAGCGGAAGTGGTGCCGAGCCTGTCATTCGCCCCACGGCAGCATCAGCGTGAGCAGCGACAACTGGTCAAACTCGGGTGCAAACGCGTCGATGATCTGCTGCGGCTCGGGGCACAAGGTGGTGTCGGTGATCACGCCAAACTGCACGCCACCGCCGTAGCTGAGGATGGAGACCCCCAGGCCAATGTCGCCCGACTGCGGCACCCAGAACATGCACTGCGTGACGCGCGATCCGCACAGTGTGAGCTGCTCCTTAGGTCCGGGCACGTTGGTCATCACGGCCGTGGTCTTGCGGCCAAACAGGTTGAGCAGCGCGTCCTGCGCGGGCTTGATCATCAGCCCCGCCACCGCCAGCATGGCAAACGCCAGGATGGGTTGGGTGCTGCCCTTGAGCGCGTTCATGCGCTTGCGTACTTCGTACACGCGCTCGATGGGGTTGGCCACGCCAATCGGCAGCACCAGGGGCACCAGGCCAAAGCGGTTGCCCAGCTTCCAGGCCTCTTCCATGGGGCGCAGGTTCACGGGGATCATGGCGCGGATTTCCTGGCCCGTGGGGTCGTCGCCCTGGCTGCGCAGGTAGCCGCCGATGGCGCCCGCCACACACGACAGCAGCACGTCGTTGATGGAGCAGTTCAGCGCCTTACCGATGGCCTTGACCTCTTCGAGCGGAATCGGCGGGCACCAGGCCACGCGCTTGGCGCTGCCGGGCTGGCCTTTGAGACGGGTGGGTGAGTCGTCGGGCATAAGCGCCAAGGCAGCGGCATCGCTGACAAGCTGGTAGGCCACGCGGGCCATGTCGGCCGTGCCCGAGAGTCCATGCTGCATGGCCTTTTCCGGGTCACCCAGCATCTGCAACGACTTGGCCGCGCTGTCGCCCGCCAGGTCCAGGGCCTTCACGGTGAGGCCGGTGAAGGGCTTGATCAGCGTGTCAGCAATCCAGTCTTCGGCGGTGGCAGCTTCCTTGTCGGCCCGCGCCTTGCGCTTGGGGGGCTCCGAGCCGCCATCGACCAGAGACATGGTCACCGAGATGAGGGCGATGCCGTCGGCAATGCAGTGGTGGATGCGCACGATGAGTGCGCTGCCTTTCGCGCCGTCGTCGCCCACAAAGTCTTCGATCAGGTGCATCTGCCACAGCGGGCGGCGGGTATCGAGCGGCTGCATGGCGAGTTCGCCCACGCGGTCCTGCAGTGCGCGCTGCATGCTGTGGCCTTTGCGGTGGGGCAGCTTCTCGCGCAGCACATGGGCGGCGATGTCGAAGCCCTTGTCCTCCACCCAGGTAGCGCCCGCCGCGTCTTCCACCACCCGCTGGCGAAAGCGTGGGTACTGCAGCAGACGCTGCTGCACGCGTTCGCACAGCGCCTCCCAGGTGATGCCAGGCGAGAGGGTCCACACGCCGTTGATCATCATCAGGTTGCTGCTCGAATCCATGCGCAGCCAGGCGGTATCCACCTTGCTCATGCGTTCGCCCGACAGGCCCAACATGCCGGTTGCCGCGCGGCGCACGTTCTTCTGGACCACGGTGGCGGCTTTGCGGGCTGCGGGGGGCAAGGCCTGGGCGGCCTTGCGTGCCACCTCGGGGGCCTGGTCGTGCACCTTGCGCAAGGGATTCTGGCCATTGCCGGGCGCGGCTTTGCTGGGGGCTGGAATGCGGGTCACCATCAGATGTACACCTATTGTTTGATTTTTGGGGGCTTGCCTCTATGGATTGAGCGGCCCCGGGCCATGCTCAGCCCGTAAGATACAACGCAGCAAACCCTTGCCGACACCGTTTTTTCCCTCCCCCCAAACATTCCCAGGAGCACACTGACATGGCCGACCTCAACGCCACCTTCGAAGCCGCTGTGGCCAATTCCAAGAACCTGAGCGAGCGTCCCGACAACGCCACGCTGCTCAAGATCTATGCGCTGTACAAGCAAGCCACCGCCGGCGACAACACCGAGAAGAAGCCCAGCTTCTCCGACATGGTGGGCCGCGCCAAGTGGGACGCCTGGGAAAAGCTCAAGGGCACGGGCGCCGATGAAGCCAAGCAGCAGTATGTGGACCTGATCACCTCGCTGAGCTGATACGGCGGGTCTCTCCAAAGAAAAAGGCGACCAAGGTCGCCTTTTTCTTTGGAGGCAACGGCGGTCTAACGCTGAACCCACCCCTTGGGCAGCCCTGCTTCCGGCGTCATGCCGTAGACCGGCTCGCCCGGCAGCCCCGCCTGCAGCGGCGCGCGTGCGGCCATCAGGCGCTCCAGGTCCACTCCTGTGGTGATGTCCATGGCCTCGAACATGAACACCAGGTCTTCGGTCACCACGTTGCCGGACGCGCCCGGCGCATAGGGGCAGCCACCCAGACCGCCCAGCGACGCATCAAAGGTGCGGACTCCCACGTCGTAGGCCGCCAGGCAGTTGGCCAGGCCCAGGCCCCGGGTGTTGTGCATGTGGGCCGCTCCGGCATTGGCACCCAGCTCGGCGCGCAGGCGCGTGAACAGGCGGCGCACCTGGGCCGGGTTGGCCATGCCGGTGGTGTCCGACAAGCCCACCTCGTCGGCACCCGCCTCGGCACACAGGCCGGCGAGCCAGATCACATCGTCCTCGGGCACCACGCCCTGCAGCGTGCAGCCAAAGGCGGTGGACAGCCCCACCTCCACCAGCACGCCGGGCGCCTGCGCGTCGCGCAGCTGCGCCACGGCACGCACCTCTTCGACCATGGCCTCGCGTGTCTTGCGCACATTGGCCAGCGAATGGGCGGCGCTGGCCGATACCGGCAGGGTGACCTTGTGCACCCCTGCCGCCAGCGCGGCCTCGGCGCCGCGCAGGTTGGGCGCCAGCGCCATCACGGTGACGTCGGGGTGGGTGAGGGCGTGTCGCACCACCTCGGCCACATCGGCCATCTGGGGCAGCAGGCGGGCGGGCACGAACGAGCCGACTTCGATCTCGCGCAGGCCCGCAGCCACCAGCGCGTCGATCCAGCGCAGCTTGTGGGCGGTGGGCATGGTGGCCTGTACGGACTGCAGGCCGTCCCGTGGGCCGACTTCGCTGATGAGGATTTCTGGGGGCGTCATGGTGCGGGGCGAATCAAGCCGCAGAGGATAGCGCTTGGACGGCGCCGGGAGCTGCCTTGGTGCTTTTGAGCAAAGTGGCAATTTCGGCTGTCATACCGGCAAACAGCACTGCAATAAGCGGCAGTTTGGGCGATTCCTATTGTTTTGGTGCTTCGGGACACTGCCTGGAGACACATTCAGTCGTATCTGGAGACAAACACCATGGCTACCCCCCCGCACTTTTCCACCCTGTACCTCAGCGCCCCCGATGTGATCGCTTTGGTGCAGCACAAGGGCGTCGAGCCCTGCCTGCGCGGTATCGCCGACTACATCCAGGCTGACTTCCTGCGGTGGGGCATGTTCGACAAATCGGCACGGGTGGCGAGCCACTCGCGCGACGGTGTGATCGAACTCATGCCGATTGCAGACGACCAGACCTATGCGTTCAAGTACGTCAACGGCCACCCCAAGAACACGCGCTGGGGGTTGTCCACGGTGATGGCGTTTGGCGTGCTGGCCGATGTGGCCACGGGCGCGCCGCTGCTGCTGAGCGAACTCACCCTCACCACCGCGCTGCGCACCGCTGCAATGTCGGCCGTGGCCGCACGGGCCTTGGCCCGCCCCGGTGCCCGCACCATGGCGCTGATTGGCAACGGTGCACAGAGCGAGTTCCAGGCGCTGGCGTTTCACCACCTGCTGGGCATAACCACCCTGCGGCTTTTTGACACGGACCCGGCCGCGACAGCCAAGCTGCAGGCCAACCTGCAAGGCATGACGGGCCTGCGCACCGTGGCCTGCACCAGCACGGCCGAGGCCGTGCGTGGCGCCGACATCGTGACCACGGTGACGGCTGACAAAACCAACGCCACCATCCTTACGCCCGACATGCTCGCCCCCGGCATGCACATCAACGCGGTGGGCGGCGACTGCCCCGGCAAGACCGAGCTGCATGCCGACGTGTTGCGTCGGGCCCAGGTGTTTGTGGAATACGCGCCGCAGACGCGCATCGAAGGCGACATCCAGCAGCTGCCGCCTGACTTTGCGGTGACAGAGCTGTGGGAGGTGCTGGCGGGCCAGCACGGCGGGCGCGCGAGCGATGCCGCAGTGACGGTGTTCGACTCCGTGGGCTTTGCGCTGGAGGACTTTTCTGCGCTGCGCTTCTTGCGCGACACGGCGGCCGAGCTGGGCATGGGCCAGCCCATCGAACTCATCCCCCAGCTGTCCGACCCCAAGAACCTGTTTGGGTTGCTGCGCGAGCGTCAACCCTTGCTGCGCGCTGCGGCCTGACGCCGCTCGGTCAAACCTTCTCAATCACGCCACACCACGCTGCTGGCCGGGTCGGCGCGCGTGGTACGGAAATGGTTGGCCGCGTGGGCGGGGTCTGCCACGCCGAATGAAATGCCACAGACGATGCTGCGGTCGTCGCCAATGCCCAGCTCCTCGCGCAGCACGCCCGGGTAGGACGCAAGCGCGGCCTGTGCGATGGAGCCCACGCCCAGGCTGTGCGCGGCCAGCATGAAGCTGCTCACATACGCGCCGCAGTCCACCGCTCCGTACACGCCCAGGGCCTCGTCGCTGGTGACGATGGCCACATGTGGTGCGCCAAACATAGTGAAGTTCTGCGCCGCCTGGCGCGCCGAAGCTTCGCGGTCGCCCTTGGCAATGCCCAGGGCTTCGTACAGGCCCCAGCCACATTCGCGCCGCCGCTCCTGGTACACGCCCTGGTACTCGCGCGGCCAGGGCAGGTCGGGCTGGGGCGCTGCGGCGAGCATGTGGGACTGCAGGGCGCTGCGCAGACGCTCCAGCGTGGCGCCGCTGGCGATGATGAGTTGCCAGGGTTGCGCGTTGCACCACGAGGCCGTGCGCTGTGCGGTGGCCAGGACGGCTTCGATGGTGCTGCGCGGCAGCGGCTCGGGCAGAAAGGCGCGGCAGCTGTAGCGGGTGTGGAGCAGCGTAGAGAGGGTGTCAAACGCCGGGCTGTGGGCGGTGGCCTCGTTCGCAGGGGATGTCATGGCGGTGGCCCTGGTGGCTAGGCCTTCTTGGCCTTCGCGGCGGGTTTCGCCGCGGCCTTGGGGGCGGGCTTGCCGGTATCTGCATCTGACGCGTGTTTCTTCTTGTCGGCGGCGGGCTTCTTGGTGCCGGGGTGTGGCGCATTGAGCAGTGCGTCCAGCTGTTCGCCAATCTCGGCCTCGATGCGGTCCTTGAACGCGCCCAGCAAAAAGCCCAGCTGTGCCTTCATCTCGAACTGGTGGGCATCCACCAGCAGCGTGCCTTTGACGCCCGTGCGGGTAAAGGTCAGCAGGTCTTCGGTGTCGCCTTCTTCATAGGTGCATTCCATGTCGAATTTCTCTTCGGCCTTCTCGGCCCAGGAGAACGCGACCTTGCGGGCTTCGGCAAAGCCCAGATGGTGGTCGCGGTGGATGTGGATGTCGGGCATGGAGTGTCTCCTTAGGGCGTTTGGGGGGCGGGCAGCAGGGCGCGCAAGGCCGCGCGGCGTTGCGGCTGGGGCTGCTGCGTCAGCTGTCGTACGGCATCATAAAACCGGGGCCAGTCGCGGCCCTCACGTTCAAACAAGGCCTCGAATGCGGGCACCAGTTCATCGTAGGCGGCCTGGGCCGCAAAACTGGCGTTGTTGGCCTGGGCCACCCAGCGGTCGTAGCCCGCCACCTGGGCGGTGGAGGCCTGGGGCGCACCACCGCCAGTTGGGCTGAGCCAGCGCTCGCGCAGCGCTGCGTAGTCTGCGCGGAAACGCTGCATTGCTTCTGTTTTGATAGCTAAAAGGGCTTGCTCATCGAGCGCAGAGGCCTCTTTTTGCTCATATATGGCGGCCAGTTGGGCGCGTGTGGCGCGGGTGAGCGCGCGGAAGGCGCCGCGCCGCGCTTCGCTGGTGGCATAGGCCTCGCGCACGGCGGGGGTGGACTGCGTGGCCAGCCACTGCGCCACGCCGACGCGCTCCACCGCCGTGGCGAAGGATTCGTTGAACAAGGTGTCGTCTTTGGCATAGACCACCTGGTGCGCCAGCTCGTGGAACAGCAGGCGCACAAAGTCGCCCTCGGGCCAGGCGATGAAGGTGGACAGCAGCGGGTCGCCGCCCGCCCAGTTCATGTAGCCCAAGGTGGAGTACGCGGGCACGCCGTACACCTCCACCTCCAGGCCCTGCGCGGCCAGCTCGGCGGCCTCGGCCTGCGCTGCGGCCTCGGTGAAGTAGCCCCGGTAGCCGATGCAGCCCGTGACCGGAAAGCACCAGGTGTGCAGCGTCAGCGAAAAGGGGGGTGCGGCGACCACGTTCCACACGGCGGCGGGGCGTTTGAGGTCGGCATAGCGGCGGTAGCTGGCGTTGTCGGGCAGGCCGAGTTCTGTGACCGCAAAGGCCCGCGCACGTTGCGCGAGCTGCAGCCGCTCGCGCAGTGCGGGAGAGATGTCTTTGCGCGCCACCCAGTCGTCAATGGGTTCTGCGGCATGCATGATCTTCATGTGCCCGCGCAGCGACTGCCAGTAATAGCCCCACGCGTTGGAAGGGCCGGTGGTGCTGGCGCAGCCGGCCAGCACCAGGCACAACATCAGGCTGAAAGTGATCCGCAGTCGGGAAAGTGGCTGGCGCATGCAGCGCAGTTTATGGGCAGATCGGCCCCTCTGCGTTCGCCCTGTCAGCAGCCTGGCTGTGGTGGTTTCTAGAATGCCGCGCATGACCCCTCCGACCGCTCCCGATCCTGCTCGCCCACCTGCACTGGCCGACGGCCTGTTTGCTGACGAAGCCGGTTGCCCACGTTGCACCTGGTGCCAGGCCACGCCGCTGTACCGCCACTACCACGACACCGAGTGGGGCTTCCCGGTGGCGGACGACCGCCGGCTGTTCGAGAAGATCTGCCTGGAGGGTTTTCAGTCGGGCCTGAGCTGGCTCACCATCCTGAACAAGCGCGAGGGCTTTCGCGCAGCGTTCGCGAACTTCGATGCGGAGCAGGTCGCGGCCTTCGGCCCGGCCGAGGTTGAGCGCCTGGTGCAGGACGCGGCCATCGTGCGCCACCGGGGCAAGATCGAATCCACCATCAACAACGCGCGCCGTGTGCTGGAGTTGCGGCGCGAGTTCGGCTCGCTGGCGCACTACGCCTGGCGCTACGAGCCCGCCGCCACCGACCGGCCAGAGCGCATCACGCGCGAAGTGGCGCGCACCCTGTCCACTTCGGCCGCATCCATCGCCATGTCCAAGGACCTGAAAAAGCGCGGCTGGAGTTTTGTGGGCCCCACCACGGTGTACGCCTTCATGCAGGCCATGGGGCTAGTGAACGACCACCTGGAAGGCTGCCATTCGCGCCCCGCAGCGCTGGCGGCGCGCAAGGCGTTTGTGGTGCCGCGCGGCTGATCGTTCAGGCCCGCGCCACAGGCCGCAGCAACCACAGCGCGGCCAGTGCGGCCAGGCCCAGCAGTGTGGTGAGCCACAGGGCGGCGGCGCCAGTGCGGTCCAGCGCCATGCCAAACAACACCGGCGCAAACGCCTGCGCCACACGGGCGGGCACCATCATCAGGCCCTGGCGCGCGCCGTAGCCTGCAGGGCCAAACAGCACCAGCGGCAGCGTGCCCTTGGCAATGGTCAGGATGCCGTTGCCCGCGCCGTGCAGCAGGGCAAACACCGCTGCCGCAGGCCCGCCTAGCACCATCAGCAGGCCCGCGCCAACGGGGTGTGCGGCGGCGGCCAGCTGGGCAGACAGCAGCGGGTGCAGGCGTCGCAGCAAGCCAAACTCCAGCAGGCGCGCTGCCACCTGGGCCGGGCCCACCAGCGCGGCCAGGGCCACAGCTGCCTGCAGCGATGTGCCGCTGGCTTGCAGCAGGCGCGGCAGGTGGGCCGCCATGGCGGTGCTGGTGAACCAGGTGACGGCAAACACAAAGGACAGCAGCACGGTGGTGCGCAGCGGGTGGGCGGCAGTGGGCGGGGAGGGTGCCGCCGGTTCCGAGGTGGCCGCCACAGGTTCATCCGCCGAAGGTGGGGGCGGTTTCTTTGCAGTGTCGGCGCGCGGCAGCCAGCCGTTGAGCGGCACGCCCACCAGCAAGTGCAGTGCCGCCCAGCTCGCACACGCGCCGCGCCAGCCCCACTGCGTCTCCATCCAGGCCGACAGCGGCCAGCCCACGGTGCTGGCAAACCCGGCAATCAGCGTGATGCCGGTGATCGCGCCGCGTGCGCCCTGGCCGTACAGGCGTACCAGCGTGGCAAACGCGGCCTCGTACAGGCCCGACCCCATGGCCACGCCCATCAGCACCCAGGCAGCAAACAGGCCCACTGGGCCTCGCGCCAGCGCCATGCCCGCCAGGCTGGCGGCAAACAACAGGTTGGTGCCCACCAGCACCGGGCGGCCACCATGGCGGTCGATGGCGCGGCCTGCGAAGGGCCCGAGCAGCGCCGACACGATGAGCGCCACCGAAAATGCCGCGAACACCGTGGGCGTGGCCACGCCCAGGTCGCGCGCCATGGGCGCGGCCAGCATGGCGGGCAGGTAATAGGACGAGGCCCAGGCCAGCGTCTGGGCCGTGCCCAGGCGCGCTACGGTCCAGCGTTGCGAGGCGGCGTTCATGCCGCGCGGTGCGCTACGGCCTGGGGGTGTGGGGTGGCCTCAAGCACGCTGGCCCTGCGCGTTGATGACGACCTCGCCATCTTCCTTGGTGAACCCGCCTTGCTGCGGCGCGGGCAGGATGTCCAGCACCTTCTCGGACGGGCGGCATAGCCGAGTGCCCAGGGGCGTGACCACGATGGGGCGGTTGATGAGGATGGGATGCTGCAGCATCGCGTCGATGAGCTGCGCGTCGGTGACGCCTGGTGCGTCCAGCTGCAGCTCAGTGAAGATCGCTTCCTTGGTGCGCACGGCGTTGATCACGGGCTCGCCCGTGGCGGCAATCAGCGCCACCAGCGTGGCGCGGTCGGGTGGGGTTTTCAGGTATTCAATGACCTCGGGTTCAACGCCGCTGTTGCGGATCATGGCGAGGGTGTTGCGGGACGTGCCGCACTTCGGGTTGTGATAAATCGTGATGGTGGTCATGGCGTGCTGGAAAGGATGGGAGCGATGGGCGAAAGTTTGCCACTGCGCCGGGGCCAGCCCGGCAAATTTTCCAGCGCGTTCAGCAGCCGCTGGCCTGCGTCGCCCAGAGCGCCGTCGTTGTGCACCTCCAGGCTGGCAGCTCCCGGGGGCGGCGTGTAGGCCAGCGCGCGCTGAACCCGTGCCTCCACCTCTTCGCGGGTCTCGCGGCCGCGCGACAGCAGGCGCTCGCGCAGCACCTGCGGGCTGGCCGTGATGTGCACGGCCACCAGGTCCGGGAACCGCGCCAGGGCCTCAGTCAGGTAGGCGCGCGAGCCATTGAGCAGCACCCAGTGGCCCCGCGCCAGCGGCGCCAGTTGCGCATGTCTTACGCCGTAACCCAGGCCGTTGGCCTGCCAGTGCAGGGCAAACGCGTGTTCGCTGCACAGGGCTGAAAACGCTGCGGGCGAAACGCTGTCATGGGCTTCGCCACCGGACGTGGCGGCACGGCTGATGGTGCGCTGCGCCCAGTGCGCGGGGCAGGGCTGGGGCAGGTGGGCGCGCAGCCAGTCCAGCAGGCTGTCCTTGCCCGCTCCCGAGGGGCCCATGCAGTAGACCAGCCGACCGGTGGTCATGCGCCCATCTCCAGGTGGTCCAGCAACACAAAGTCCGCGCCGGGCGTGGGCTCCGCAAACAAAGCCAGGCTGTTGAACTTGAGGATGGGCAGGTCAGAGAAAAATTCCTGCGCGGCCTCGAAAACCAGCGACTGTGTGGGTGCGTCCACCTGTGCCAGGCTGCTGGTGAGCGACATGTGAAAGCGGAACTCGTCCAGCACAAACGGGTAGCCCCATTGCTGCAGCAAAGCATCTTGCCGTGCGGTAAGCCCCGCTGCGCGGCGCCGGGCCAGGTCGGCGTCGGACAAGGGTGCGGCCAAGGGCTGCAGTGCCGTCACGCAGGTGGCGGCGGTCTCCTGGATCTGCGCATTGGCGGGGTGCAACGCCGGGGGCACCAGCGCCAGAAAGTCGTCGATGCGTTGCACCTGCAGCGGCGGCAGCACAAAGGGTTGCAGCCCGCGTGCCACTTCCTGCACGGCCTGGTGCAACGTGATCCAGTCGGTGCCGGGGGCCAGCGCAAACGGCGCCTTGAGCGTGGCGTGCCAGCCGTAGCGGCGGGGCGCCGCCGTCAGGCGGTGCAGTGTGTCGGCCGCCACGCCGTCGATGGCTAGCTGCTGCAGCGGTTGCAGCAGCGCAGCGCAGCGCCCCAGCCAGTGGCTGCCCGCCAGCCAGCCCAGGCTGCCCGGGTTGGGTGCGAAATAGACCGCATAGCGGTGGTGGGTGGGTGGCATGTCAGGTGTGTTCATTGTGGTCAATGGTCAGTTTCACGCGGTCGCCGGCAAACCAGGCGCGCGCCCATTCGATGGGCGTGCCTTCCAGGTCCACGTTCAGGCTCTCTACCTGCAGCACGGGGCGTGACGTGGGCTGGCGCAGCTGGGCGGCCACTTCGGCGTTGGGCAGCTCGGCGGTGATGCGGCTTTCGCGGCGGGTGTAGTCGGCCACGCCATGGGCGGTGAAGCCTGCGGTGATGGAGCCCGTCTCGCGCACCACGGCCGCCAGATTTTCGAAGCGCGGCAGGGGAAAGTAGCGCTCGCTGATGTGCAGGGGCTGGCCCTCGGCGTCGCCCCGCACGCGCAGCGCCAGCAGTGGGCTGCGCGCGGGCACCTGCAGCGCCTTGGCCAGCGCCGCTGTGGCGCGTGTGGTCTGGGCCTGCAGCACCACCAGGCTGCCACGCAGCCCTGCCTGCGCCAGGCCCTGCTGGTGGCGCGTGCGCTTGCCCAGCACCAGGTCCACTGCAAAGTCTTCCACATAGGTGCCGCTGCCCTGCGTGATGCGCACCAGGCCCTGGCTGCACAGGCTGGCGAGCGAGCGGCGGATGGTGTGGCGGTTCACGCCAAACTGCTCGGCCAACGCGTGTTCCGAGGGCAAGCGCTGGCCCGGCGGATAGACGCCGCTGCCGATGGCCTCGGCCAGCTCGGCGGCGATGCGTGTCCAGAAGCTGTCGCGTGTGGAGCGCAGTGGTGCTTGCGGGGCCTGTAACGAGGTCGTGAGAGAGGTGGTGCTGGCTGTCATGAAACCTACATGCGCGCTCTTTAAGCTGGCGCCAGTTGTTCAATTTGTCTATACAACTTTCAGGGTACCACTTCCATGTTTCAAGCCTTTGACAACCCGGGACCGGACCGCCCCCTGGGCCGCGCGCAGTGGATGGCGCTGCTGGCCCGGGCGCCGCTGGGGCTGCTCGAATCTGCCTTGCACGAGCATGCCACGCGCCCCGCGCGCTGGCTGCGTGCGCCCGAGACCGGCCTGATGATGGTGCAGGGCCGCGCTGGTGGCACGGGCGAGCGCTTCAACCTGGGTGAGGTCACCGTCACCCGCTGCGCGCTGCGCGTGGCCGATACATCGGACGCTACCGAGGCCACAGTGGGCGTGGCCTACGTGCTGGGCCGGTCGCACCGCCAGGTGCAGCTGGCCGCGCTGGCCGATGCGCTGCTGCAAGACCCTGCACAACAACCGGTGCTGGACGCCCAGCTGCTGGAACCCATCCGCGCCCACCTGCGCACCACCCAGGCCGAGCGCCAGGCGCGTGCTGCCAGCACCAAGGTGGACTTCTTTACCGTGGCCCGAGAGAGCGGCGCCGACAACGACGAGGACACCGAATGAGCGCGGCCCCGATGACCCCAGTGACCCCTTTGGCATCCCTGGGTGCCGGATTCTCGAACGAAGCCTTCGGCAGCCAGGCGGTGTTCCGCGCCGTGCTGCAGGCGCTGTCGCACCCCGGTCGCACGGTGGCCGTGGAACACGACGCGCAGACGCCCGCCGTGGGGCATGCCGCATCGGCGGCCGTGCTGCTTGCGCTGCTCGACAGCGACTGCATGCTGTGGCTCTCGCCAAGGCTTGCGGCCAGTGATGCAGGTGCCTGGCTGCGCTTTCACACGGGGTGCACGTTGGTGGCTGATGCCGCGCAGGCCCGCTTTGTGTGGGTGGCTCAGGGCGACGTAGTACCGCCCCTGGACAGTCTCGCTCTGGGTACTGACATCTACCCCGACCAATCCGCGACCTGCGTGATCGATGTATCGCGTGCCGCCGCCACTACGGAGGACGTGAGTGATGCATGGCACTTGCGCGGCCCCGGTATCCAGGACGTGGCGGCTTTGCAGGTGGATGGTTTGCCCGAGGACTTCGAGACTCACTGGGCAGCCAACCACGCAGTGTTTCCACGCGGTGTGGATCTGCTGCTGGCCACTCCAGACCACATCGTGGGCCTGCCACGTACCACGCGGGCAGCGCGCGGTGCCACTGCACTTCAGGAGGCCTGAGCATGTACGTAGCCGTCAAAGGCGGAGAAGCCGCCATTCTCAACAGCTACCAGCTGCTGGCCCGCCAGCGTCGGGGCGATGCCGCGCAGCCCGAACTCTCGGTGGCGCAGATCCGCCAGCAGCTCAAACTGGCCGTGGACCGGGTCATGACCGAGGGCTCGGTGTATGACCCCGAACTCGCCGCGCTCGCCATCAAGCAGGCAGCGGGCGACCTGGTGGAAGCGATCTTCTTGCTGCGCGCCTACCGCGCCACGCTGCCGCGCCTGGGCACCACCTGCCCGCTGGACACCAGCCGCATGGCGCTGGACCGGCGCATCTCCGCCACCTTCAAGGACCTGCCCGGTGGCCAGGTGCTGGGCCCTACCTACGACTACACGCAGCGCCTACTGGACTTCAAGCTGCTGGCCGAAGGCCCGCTGGCGCCGTCTGCGGTTGCGGCAGCTGCGGCCGCTGCGGTGCCACCCGGCCCCACGCCGCGTGTGGTGGACCTGCTCAACCAGGAAGGGCTGATCGAAACCCGCCCCGTGCCCCCGGGCGACCCGGTCCCCACGGACCTGACCCGCGAGCCGCTGCGCTTCCCCGCCAACCGGGCCACGCGCCTGCAAAACCTGGCGCGCGGCGACGAAGGGTTCCTGCTCGCCATGGCGTATTCCACGCAACGTGGCTACTCGCACTCGCACCCTTTTGTGGGCGAGGTGCGCCTGGGCTCGGTGGCGGTGGAGATCGTGCCAGAAGAGCTGGGCTTTGCCATCGACATCGGCGACATCGAGATCACCGAGTGCGAGATGGTGAACCAGTTTGCCGGCAGCAAGAGCCAGCCGCCGCAGTTCACGCGCGGCTACGGCCTGGCATTCGGCCACAGCGAGCGCAAGGCCATGGCCATGAGCCTGGTGGACCGCGCCCTGCGTGCCGATGAACTGGGCGAGCCGGTGGAATCGCCCGCGCAGATGCAGGAATTTGTGCTGGGCCACAGCGACAGCCTGGAGGCCTCGGGCTTCGTGCAGCACTTGAAGCTGCCGCACTACGTGGACTTTCAGTCCGAACTGGAGCTGGTGCGCAAGATGCGCGCCGCTGCCGCCCACCCCACCACCCCCGCCGAGGAGGACGCCGCATGAACGCGCCCATGGAACCCGCCGTGATGGGCCTGCCCGCCGACGCCGCACCGGTAGACGGCCACTTCAACTTTGCGTACCTGGACGAGCGCACCAAGCGCATGATCCGCCGCGCTATCCTCAAGGCGGTGGCGATCCCTGGCTACCAGGTACCCTTTGGCTCGCGCGAAATGCCACTGCCCTATGGCTGGGGCACGGGCGGCATCCAGGTCACCGCGTCCATCATCGGCCCAGAGGACTGCCTCAAGGTCATCGACCAGGGATCGGACGACACGGTCAACGCCGTCAACATCCGCCGCTTCTTCGAACGCACCACGGCTGTGGCCACCACTACCCGCACGCGCGAGGCCACGCTGATCCAGACGCGCCACCGCATCCCCGAAACGCCACTGGCCGAAGGCCAGGTCATCGTCTACCAGGTGCCGGTGCCCGAGCCCATGCAGCGCCTGGAGCCGCGCGAGACCGAAACGCGCACCCTGCATGGCCTGGCCGAGTACGGGCTCATGCACGTCAAGCTTTACGAAGACATCGCGCGCTACGGCCACATTGCCACCACCTACGACTATCCCGTGCTGGTCAACGGCCGCTATGTGATGGCACCGTCGCCCATCCCCAAGTTCGACAACCCCAAGATGCACATGAACCCCGCGCTGCAGCTGTTTGGCGCGGGCCGCGAAAAGCGCATCTACGCCGTGCCGCCCTACACGCCGGTGGAGAGCCTGGGCTTTGAGGACCACCCGTTCGAGGTGCAACGCTGGGACGCCGCCTGTGCTTTGTGCGGCGCCACCGACAGCTTTTTGGACGAGGTCATCACCGACGACCAGGGTGGGCGCATGCATGTGTGTTCTGACTCGGACTACTGCCAGGAACGTCAGGCACGGCAAGCCGAAACCGTGCAGGTGGAAGGCGGTTCTGCATGAGCACCGTGCACATCCGCGAAGCCCGGCAGGCAGACCTGGAGAGCGTGCTGGCGCTGTATGCCGCCATTGAAGACAGCCCTGCCGATGTGCTGACGCTGGAAGACGCCCAGACCGTGTGGGCCCAGTTTGCGCGCTACCCCAGCTACCGCCTGTGGGTGGCCTGCGACCCCGCGCAGCACGGCGCGGTGGTGGGCACCTATGCACTGCTCGTCATGCACAACCTGGCGCACCGGGGGACGCCCTCGGCCATCGTGGAAGACGTGGTGGTGGCGCAGGACCAGCAGGGCCGTGGCATTGGCCGCCAGATGATGGCCCACGCCATGCAGCAGGCGCGCGAGGCGGGCTGCTACAAGCTAGCGCTCTCGTCCAACGCCCGCCGCAAGGGCGCGCATGCGTTTTATGAATCCCTGGGCTTTGCACAGCATGGCCTGAGCTTTGTCGTCGAGAACCTCCCATGAACCACACCGAACCCGCTGCGCCGCTGCTGAGCGTGCGCAACGTCAGCAAGCGCTATGGCGACCGCGTGGCGCTGCAAGGCGCGTCCTTTGACCTGTGGCCCGGCGAGGTGCTGGCCGTGGTGGGCGAGTCGGGCTCCGGCAAATCCACGCTGCTCAACGCCATCGCGGCGCGCAGCGCCCCGGACGAAGGCACCGTGCAGTTCCGCCAGCGCAGCGGCGAGCTGCAGGACATCTACGCCATGACCGAAGCCCAGCAGCGCCTGCTGGCCCGCACCGACTGGGGCTTTGTGCACCAGAACGCGGCGGACGGCCTGCGCATAGATGTGTCCGCCGGTGCCAACGTGGGCGAGCGCCTGATGGGGCTGGGCGAGCGCCACTACGGCCGCCTGCGCGCCACGGCCACGGAATGGCTGCAGCGCGTGGAGATTGATGCCGCACGCATCGACGATGCACCGCGCACGTTTTCGGGCGGCATGCGCCAGCGCCTGCAAATCGCCCGCAACCTGGTCACCCAGCCTCGCCTGGTGTTCATGGACGAGCCCACCTCGGGCCTCGATGTATCGGTGCAGGCGCGCCTGTTGGACCTGCTGCGCCAGCTCACGCGGCAGATGCAGTTGGCCGCCATTGTGGTCACACACGACCTGGCCGTGGCACGCCTGCTGGCGCACCGCATGGTGGTCATGCAGCGCGGCCGTGTGGTCGAGGCGGGCCTGACCGATCAGGTGCTCGACGACCCACAACACCCTTACACCCAGCTCCTCGTTTCTTCGGTACTGCAGCCATGAATCCCTCTTCCATTGCGCCCATCCTCCAGATGCAAGGGGTGGCCAAGCGCTTCACCCTGCACCACCAGAACGGCATCGAACTGCCCGTGCTTGCCCACGTGGACCTGGTCGTGCAGCCGGGCGAGTGTGTGGTGCTTGACGGCCCTTCGGGCATGGGCAAGAGCACGCTGCTCAAGATGATCTATGCCAACTACCGCGCCAATGCGGGCCGCATCACCGTGCGCTCGGCCGATGGCACCATGGTGGACGTGACGCAGGCCGCGCCGCGTGCGCTGGTGCAGCTGCGGCGCGACACCGTGGGCTACGTGAGCCAATTCCTGCGGGTCATTCCACGCGTGTCGGCGCTGGATGTGGTGGCAGAGCCGCTGGCCGAAGACGCGGGCGACGACCCTGCGGGCATCGAGGCCGCACGCGAGGCCGCCCGCCAGTGGCTGACCCGCCTGCGCATCCCCGAACGGCTGTGGCACCTGCCGCCCGCCACGTTCTCGGGCGGGGAGCAGCAGCGCATCAACATCGCCCGCAACATGATCAAGCCCAAGCCGCTGTTGCTGCTGGACGAGCCCACCGCGTCGCTCGACGTGGCCAACACCGAGACCGTGATCACCCTGATCCGCGAAGCCGTGGCGCGCGGCGCGGCCCTGGTGGGCATTTTTCACGACGCGCAGGTGGGGACCGCCGTGGCCACGCGCCGCGTGAACGTCGGCGATTTTCGGGGAGCATCGGCATGACCGCAACCGTGTTCAAGAACGCCCGCATGGTGCTGCCGGGCGAAGTGGTGTTGGGCAGCCTGCAGGTGGAGGGCGGGCGCATTGCGTCGCTGGACAGCGGCGCCACCGCGGCCCTGCAGGGCATCGACCTGGGGGGCGACTACCTGCTGCCCGGGCTGGTCGAAATCCACACCGACAATTTCGAGCGCCACCTCATGCCACGCCCCAAGGTGCAATGGGCCGAGATGCCTGCCCTGCTGGCGCACGACGCCGAGATTGCCGCCGCAGGCATCACGACGGTGCTGGATGCGCTGGGTGTGGGCGAGGCCGATGTGGACAGCCTGCGCGGCAGCGCCTGGAACCGCGTGCTCGACACCATCGACACCTGTACGGAACGCAACCTGCTGCGCGCCGACCACCACCTGCATGTGCGCTGCGAGCTGCCGGCACCCAACACCATCGACTTGTTCGAGCCGTTTCACGGCCATCCACGCCTGTCGCTGATCTCGTTGATGGACCACACCCCGGGCCAGCGCCAGTGGGAGAACATCGAGCAGGCGCGTACCTACTACACCGGCAAGAAGGGCTGGAGCGCCGAGAAGTTCGAGCGCCAGGTGGCGCACGCCGCCACGCTGCAGGCGCAGTATGCCGAGCCGCACCGTGCGTACTTCGTGGACTACTGCCGCACGCACGGCATCTCGCTGGCCAGCCACGACGACACCACGGTGGCGCATGTGGAGCAGGCCCATGCCGAAGGGGCCGCGATGTCGGAGTTCCCGACCACGCTGGCTGCAGCGCAGGCTGCACATGAGCGTGGTTTGCTCACCGTGATGGGGGGGCCCAATGTGGTGCGTGGTGGCTCCCACTCGGGCAACGTGGCGGCGGCCGATCTGGCACGCCGGGGCTTGCTGGACATCCTTTCGTCGGACTACGTGCCCGGCAGCCTGCTGAGCGCGGTGATGCGGCTGGTGCAGGACGACATCCTGCCCCTGCCGCAGGCCGTGGCCACCGTCACCCGCAACCCGGCCCGGGCTGCGGGCATGGCGGACCGGGGTGCACTCGCGCCCGGCCTGCGCGCGGACCTGGTGCAGGTGCACATGGCCGAGCTGCCCGATGGCGGCCGCCAAGCCGTGGTGCGTGGGGTGTGGCGCGAAGGGCAGCGGGTGCTGTAGAGCGCGTGCAGGTCTTTCCTGACATCCAAACTTCTCCCAACTGTCAAAGCACTGTCACGCCCAGCAACCACACTCCGGTTGTCTAGACGACTTAACCCCCAGGAGGCTGCCATGACTGCCGCACTGCACATCCACCAACTGAACAAGCATTTCGCCAACGGAAAACACGCCCTGCGCGACATCAACCTCACCGTGCAGCGCGGCGAGATGGTGGCGCTGATTGGTGCCTCGGGCTCGGGCAAGTCCACCCTGCTGCGCCATGTGGCGGGCCTGGTGGTGGCCGATGCGGCCAGCGATTCGCTGATCGAGGTGGATGGCCGCTGCGTGCAGCAGGCGGGGCGCATCCACAGCGACATCCGCAAGGTGCGTTCGCAGGTGGGCTTTGTGTTTCAGCAGTTCAACCTGGTGGACCGTTTGCCCGTGCTGTTGAACGTGCTGGTAGGTCTGCTGCACCGCACGCCCTGGTGGCGCGGCTGGCTGCGCATGTTCAAACCGCACGAGCGTGCGCTGGCGCTCGAAGCGCTGCACCGCGTGGGCATTGCCGAGTGCCATGCGCAGCGCGCGTCCACCCTGTCGGGCGGGCAGCAGCAGCGCGCGGCCATTGCCCGCACGCTGGTGCAGGGCGCCAAGGTGGTGCTGGCCGATGAGCCCATTGCCTCGCTCGACCCCGAATCCTCCCGCAAGGTCATGGACATCCTGGCCCGCATCAACCGCGAAGACCGTTGCACCGTCATCGTGTCGCTGCACCAGGTGGATGTGGCCATCAAATATTGCCCGCGCGTGGTGGCATTGCACCATGGGCAGGTGGTATACGACGGCCCTTCGGCCGCCCTCACGCCTGCATTGCTGCGGGGCCTGTATGGCGTGCAGGCCGACGAAATCCTCTCGGATGCATCCAGCGCCCACCCTGCAACGGCGCATGCACCCATGCCTGCGCCGCAGTGGTCGCCCGCCATGGTGCAGGCCGCCTGAACGGTCATTCGGTTCTCTTCATTTCCTTTCTCTGGAGCTTTCAACATGTTCAAGAAACTGTGTGCTGCCCTGACACTCGGGCTGGGATTGACCACGGGCGCGTTGGCCCAGGACATCAACTTCGGCATGATCTCGACCGAGGCCTCTCAAAACCTCAAGGCCGACTGGCAGCCGCTGTTGGACGACATGGCCAAGCAGACGGGCCTGAAGATCAACGCCTTTTTTGCGTCCGACTACGCGGGCCTGATCGAGGCCATGCGCTTCAACAAGATGCAGGTGGCCTGGCTGGGCAACAAGTCGGCCATGGAAGCCGTGGACCGCGCCAACGGCGAAGTCTTCGCGCAGATGGTCAATGCCGACGGCACCCAGGGTTACTACTCGCACCTCATCGTGCACAAGGACAGCCCCCTGGCCAGCCTGGACGACGTGCTCAAGAACGGCAAGTCGCTGAGCTTTGGCAATGGTGACCCCAACTCCACCTCGGGCTTCCTGGTGCCGGGCTACTACGCTTTTGCACAGAACAAGATCGACGCGAAGACGCACTTCAAGATCACGCGCAGTGCCAACCACGAGACCAATGCGCTGGCCGTGGCCAACAAGCAGGTGGATGTGGCCACCAACAACAGCGAGAACCTGGAGAAGATCAAGGAACGCCAGCCCGAGAAGTTCAAGGACATCAAGATCGTCTGGACCTCGCCGCTGATCGCCCTGGACCCCCTGGTCATGCGCAAGGACCTGCCCGAGGCCACCAAGACCAAGATCCGCGACTTCTTCTACAACTACGCCAAGACCGATGCGCGTGAGAAGGAGATCGTGATGAAGATCTCCAAGCTGTCGGGCTTCAAGCCCTCGACCAACGCCCAGCTCACGCCCATCCGCCAGCTGGACCTGTTCGGCAAGCGCAACAAGATCGAGGCTGACGCCAACTTGGCCGATGCCGACAAGAAGACCCGCCTGGCCGAGATCGACCAGCAGCTGGCGTCCCTGAAGTAAGCCGGCAGCCAAGCAGCGCGTCCAGCCAGCCACCACCATGTCTTCTGCACTGACCCCATCGCTCGCAAACCTGGCGAGCACTGCCGCGCCCAAGCGCAGTCTCGCCTGGTACCTCTCCTGGGGCATCCTGCTCGTGGTGCTGGCCGCTTCGTGGAAGGGCGCCGACATGCGCCCGCTCGATCTCGTCCGCGACTCGGGCAACATGGCCCAGTACGCGGCCGAGTTCTTTCCGCCCAATTTCTCGCAGTGGCCGATCTACGTGCAGGAGATGCTGGTGACGCTGCAGATCGCCCTGTGGGGCACGGCGCTTGCGGTGGTCACGGCCGTGCCGTTGGCGCTGCTGGCCTCGTCCAACATTGCGCCTTGGTGGGTGAACCAGCCGGTGCGCCGCGTGCTCGATGCATGTCGCGCCATCAACGAGATGGTGTTCGCCATGCTCTTCGTGGTGGCCGTAGGTCTGGGCCCTTTTGCCGGCGTGCTGGCACTGTGGATCCACACCACCGGCACGCTGGCCAAGCTGTTCTCTGAAGCCGTGGAGGCCATCGACCCGCAGCCCGTGGAGGGCATCCGCTCCACCGGCGCGAGCGCGCTGCACGAGATCATCTATGGCGTGATCCCACAGGTGATGCCGCTGTGGATCTCGTACACGCTGTACCGCTTTGAAGCCAACGTGCGTTCGGCCTCGGTCGTGGGCATGGTGGGCGCTGGTGGCATTGGCGTGGTGCTGTGGGAAATCATTCGCGGCTTTCAATACGCCGAAACCTGTGCGGTGATGCTCATCATCGTGGTCACGGTGAGCGTGATCGACCTGGTGTCCGCCCGCATCCGCAAGGCCTTGGTCTGAGAGCGGCGAACAAAACTCTTCTGGCGTTGTTGTCGCGTCTTGTCGTACTACTCGTACTGCCCGCGACGCAGCACCTAGCCAGAACCTCTTCGCTGAGTGTTGTGAGCCGCTCTAAGTTTTTAGGAAAATTCCATGGCATTGAGCCTTGAAGACATCACCCACCTGCTCGCCACCCGGGGCGTGAACCAGTACGGCCGCGAGGCGGTCAGCCAGCTGGAGCACGCGCTCCAGTGCGCGCAGTGGGCCGAAAAGTCGGGCGAAACCCCCGCGACGGTCGCAGCGGCTTTGCTGCACGACCTGGGCCACCTGCTGGCGCCCGGGGGCGACATGGCCGAGCAGGACGATCTGCACCAGTACATGGCCATTCCGTTCCTGCGGGGCCTGCTGTCCGACGCGGTGCTGGAGCCCATCCGCCTGCATGTGGATGCCAAGCGCTACCTGTGCACCATGGAGCCGGGGTATTGGGAAACTCTCTCGCCCGCATCGCAGCACAGTCTGGTGCTGCAGGGCGGGCCCTTCACGCCCAAAGAGGCGATGCAGTTTGCGGCCCAGCCCTTTGCGCAAGAGGCCATCCGCCTGCGTCGCTATGACGACCATGCCAAGGTGCCGGGGCTGGTCACTCCACCGCTGGGCTACTACATGGCGCTGGTGCAGCGCCTGGTGCAGGCCCCGGCAGCTGTTGCCGGCGCGGCTGATCTTGTCCCAGTGGCGGCGTAAAAAGCCGCGCGGCGGGGCTGGAGCGGTCGCCTCGCGTCAGCCGCCCTTGTCGCCGTTCACCCAGCCCAGGTCCAGCGGGCGGTCCTCGAACTCGGTGTTCAGCACCACCGTGCTGGTGGTGCGGGCCACGCCCGCGATGGCCTTGATCTCGTAGATCACGTCTTCCAGCGCGCGGGCATGTGTGGTGCGGATCTTGGCCAGAAAGTCGTATTCGCCCGCCACGCTGTGCAGTTCTTCGACCTGGGGCATGGCGCGCAGGCGGGGCGCCACGTCGCGGCAGTGGATGCCACCGTCGTTGCGGATCGCCACAAACGCGGTGAAGTTCAGTCCCACACGCTCTGGGTCCACGCTGATCGAAAACCGGCGGATCACGCCCTTGTCCAGCAGCTTCTTCACGCGCTCGTGTACAGCGGCGGTGGACAGCCCCACTTCAGCCCCCACGTCGGCGTACGAACGTCGGCCATCAGCGCCCAGTGCCGAAATAATTCTGGCGTCCATGTCATCTGTCTGAATATTTGCTTGCATAACCGCTCGTTTTTGGTAAAAATTCCGAAAACCTCGCGGTTTCCATAAATTATTCGGTCAGGTGAAGAATATGCCGGCAATTTTCAATGCGCAAGTGCGCGCACAGCGCAAAGGGGCGGTGGCCATGGCACTGCTGTTGGTCTACATCGTCTGGGGTACTACCTATTTCGCCATTGGTATTGCGCTGCAGAGCATGCCGCCACTGCTGATGAATGCGATCCGTTTTCTGTGTGCCGGGGGGGTGATGCTGCTGATTGCGCTGTGGCAAGGCCATGCATTGCCTACGTGGGTGCAATGGCGCAACTCGGCGGTGGTGGGCGGCTGCATGGTGTTTCTGGCCATGAATCTGATGGGTTTTGCGCAAAAGCTCGGCATTGGCTCGGGCCTGATGGCTACGGTGGTCACCACCATGCCCATGTGGCTGGCGTTGTGGTCGCGCTGGGGCGGCGAGCGTGTGCCGTTCACCAGCTGGATCGGCCTGGCTCTGGGCGTGGTGGGCGCACTGCTGCTGGCGCTGGAAGGTGACTTCTCCGCCACCTGGCTGGGCGCGCTGCTGGCCTTTGGTGCGCCGCTGGCCTGGAGCGTCGGTTCGTATGCCTCGCGCAAGCTTTCGCTGCCCGCGCCCGCCATGGCATCGGCCGCGCAGTGGTTTGCGGGGGGCGCCATGGGGCTGGTGGTGGCGTTGTGGTTCGAGCCTTTGAGCGCCCTGGGCCAGGTCACCGCCAAGTCGTGGGCGGCGTGGGTCTACCTGCTGGTGTTTGGCACGCTGGTAGCGCTCAATGCGTACCTGTGGCTGCTGCAGAACACCTCCGCAGCGCTGGCAGGCAGCTATTCGTTTGTGAACCCTGCGGTTGCTTTGCTAGTGGGCGTGGCGCTGGGGGGCGAATTGTTGACGGGCTGGGTGTTTGCCGCGCTGCCGTTGATTGGAGCGGCGCTGGCGTTCATTTTGTACGGGCAAGCGCTGCAGCGGTGGCTGGAAAGGCTCAGTCCGGGATTACAGCGGTTGCTTCAATCTCGATCTTCGCGCGCTCTTCCATGAGCCCCGCCACTTGCACACAGGCCATGGCCGGAAAGTTCTTGCCCAGCACCTCGCGGTAGACCGCGCCCAGCTCCTTCAAGCGGCTGTTGTATTCGTTGCGGTCGGTCACGTACCAGGTCAGCCGCACCAGATGCTCGGGGCCTGCGCCACCGGCTTCCAGAACCGCGCGCACGTTCAGCAGCGTTTGCTTGGTCTGGGCGATGAAGTCGTCACTCTCGAACTGCTGCTGCGCGTTCCAGCCGATCTGGCCGCCAGTAAAGACCATCGTGCCGCGTGCGGCCACGCCGTTGGCGTAGCCCTTGGGGGTGACCCAGCCTTCGGGCTGCAAAAGGGTGTTTTTCATCGTCATGTCGTTGTTTTTGTGGAGGAGGGCGATGGCGAGGTGCCCGCACCCTGGCGCAGCTTGAAGCGCTGCAGCTTGCCGGTTTCGGTGCGGGGCAGTGCGGTCACAAACTCCACCACGCGTGGGTATTTGAACGGGGCGATGGTGGCCTTCACGTGGTCCTGCAGGGTCTTGACCATGGCGGCGTCGCCAGTGTGCCCGGGCTTCAAGACGCAGATGGCCTTGACCACCATGCCGCGCTCCTCGTCGGGTACGCCGATCACGCCGCACTCGGCCACGGCCGGATGGCGCAGCAGGGCGTCTTCCACCTCGGGGCCGCCCACGTTGTACCCGGCGGTGATGATCATGTCGTCGTCGCGCGCTTGGTAGAAGAAGTAGCCGTCGGCGTCTTGCGTGAACGCATCGCCGGGGTAGTTCCAGCCGTCCTTCACGTACTTGGCTTGGCGGGGGTCGTCGAGGTACTTGCAGCCCGTGGGGCCGATCACCGCGAGCTTGCCCACGGTGCCGCGCGGCAGCTCGTTGCCGTTGTCGTCCACCACCTTCGCGGTGTAGCCGGGCACCACCTTGCCGATGGCGCCGCGCCGGCTCTCACCGCCGGGCGAGGAGATGAAGATGTGGAACATCTCGGTGGCGCCAATGCCGTCCGTCATGTCCAGGCCGGTCGCCTCCTTCCACAGCTGGCGTGTGGCGTCCGGCAGGCCTTCGCCCGCGCTCACGCTGGTGCGCAGCTGGGGCAGACCGATCTGCTTGGCAAAAGGCGCCATCTGCCGGTAGAACGTGGGCGCGGTGTAGCAGATGGTCACGCCCGCTTCGCGCATCAGCCGCACCATGGTTTCCGGGGTGTAGGGCTGGTCCGGAAAGTACACGCTGGCCCCGGCCCACATCGGAAACACGAGCAACCCCCCCAGGCCAAACGTGAACGCCAGCGGCGGCGAGCCCGCCACGATGTCGTCGGGCGTGGCGCGCAGCACATGGCGCGGCCAGGCCTCGCAGCCCGCCAGCACATCGCGGTGCGTGTGCACGGCCGCCTTGGGGGCGCCTGTGGTGCCCGAAGTGAACGCCATCAGCGCGATGTCGTCCGCCGCCGTCGGGCAGGGTCGCGCGGTGCCGGGCTTGGCCTGTGCGCGCTGGAGCAGGTCGGCCGCATCGGGCGCGGTGTGAAAGGGCACGATGGTGGTCAGCACCGGGTGCTGGGTTTGTGCCGTTTGCAGCTCCGCCAGCAGGCGGCCATCGCACAGCGCCAGCGTGGGCTGTGCGCGCTCGATGATGCTGCCCAGCTCCACTGCGCGCAGCAGGGGCATGGTGGCCACCGCAATCAGACCGGCGTAGACCGTGCCCAGCCAGGCCAGCGCCATCTCCACCGTGTTGCCACCGCGCAGCAGCACGCGGTTGCCGGGCACCAGGCCATGGTCTTGCGTCAGCACCTCGGCAATGCGCGCGGCCTCGGTGCGCGCGTCGCGGTAGGTGTACGTGCGATGCGGGCCGCGCAGCAAGGGGCGGTCGATGTGGCCAGCGCGCTCCGCCTGGTCGAACAGCGCCTGCACCAGGTTGGCCTGGTTGGCGATCTGTAGCTCCGGCAGGTCGTAGCGCAGCGTGGGCCAGGCCTCGGGTGTCGGCAGGCGGTCGTGCACAAAGTGGTCGGGCTGGGCGGAAGGTTTGAAAGAGGCTTTCATGGCATCACTCCTGCAGAACGGCCTTGCCGATGATGAGTTGTTGCACCTCGGTAGCGCCTTCGTAGATGCGCAGCGAGCGGATGTCGCGGTACAGTGACTCGACCTTGCTGCCTACCTCCACGCCGCGCCCGCCGTGCAGTTGCAGCGCCATGTCGATCACGCGTTGGGCATTTTCGGTGGCGGTCATCTTGGCCATGGCTGCTTCTGCGGTGACGCGGGCCTGGCCGGTGTCGCGCAGCCAGGCCGCGCGGTAGGTGAGCAGCGCGGCGCTGTCTACCAGCGCGGCCATCTCGCCGATCTTGGCCTGCGTGAGCTGGAAGTCCGCCAGCGTCTGACCGAACATGCGGCGCTGGCGCGCGTGGTGCACCGCCTCGGCCAGCGCGCGGCGCGCCATGCCCAGCGCGGCGGCGGCGACCGATGCGCGGAAGATGTCGAGCGTGCGCATGGCCAGCTTGAAGCCGCCGTTTTCTTCACCCAGCAGCGTCGCGGCAGGCACGTTGCAGTTGGTGAACTGCAGCGTCGCCAGCGGGTGCGGCGCCATCACATGGATGTGGCGCGAGGTGTCCAGGCCCGGCGCGTTCGCATCGACGATGAAGGCGCTGATGCCGCGCGTGCCACCGCTGGGGTTGGTCTTGGCGAACACGCAGTAAAAGTCGGCAATGCCGCCGTTGCTGATCCAGGTTTTGGTGCCGTTCAAGCAATAAGTGCCTGTGGTGCTAGTCGAATCTGTGCCGACAGCTATGGTTTGCATAGCGCCCACATCCGAGCCCGCCTCGGGCTCGCTCAGCGCAAACGCCGCAATCAGCTCGCCGCGCGCCACACCTTGCAGGTAGTGCGCCTGCTGCGCGGGGCTGCCCGCCAGCGTGATCGCGCCGCTGCCCAGGCCCTGCATCGCAAACGCAAAGTCGGCCAGCGGCGAGTGGTAGGCCAGCGTTTCGCGCAGCAGCACCAGCGCGCGCGAGTCGAGCGCGGGCAGCGCGCCGCCGTGCGCTGCCGGCACGCAGTAGCGCAGCCAGCCGCCCGCGCCCAGGCGCTTCACCCAGTCGCGGCAGGCGGCGCGGTCGTCGGTTTCATCGACCTCCTGCGCGGCCGCCCAGGGCACCAGGCCCTCGGCCAGTGCGCGGTGGGCGTTGTCAAAAAAGGGCAGGGCCAGGTGCGCCGTGGAGGGTGGGCAAGGGGCGGGGGGCGTGGCGACGTGCATGGGTTCAATCTCCTTGGAACACGGGCTTTTGCTTGGCGGCGAAGGCTTCGTAGGCGCGGCGGAAGTCTTCGGTCTGCATGCAGATGGCCTGGGCCTGGGCCTCGGCCTCGATGGCCTGTTCGATGGTCATGCTCCACTCCTGACTGAGCATGGTCTTGGTCATGCCGTGGGCAAAGGTGGGGCCGTCGGCCAGCGCGCGCGCCGTGGCCTGCACGTTGGCCAGCAGGTCGGCGCTTTCGTACAGGTCGTTGAAGAAGCCCCAGGCCAGGCCTTCGTGTGCGGTCATCGCGCGGCCGGTGAACAGCAGTTCGCTGGCGCGGCCCTGGCCGATCATGCGGGGCAGCAGCGCGCAAGCGCCCATGTCGGCGCCTGCCAAGCCCACGCGGGTGAACAGAAACGCAGTCTTGGTGGCCTCGGTGCCGTAGCGCATGTCGCAGGCCAGCGCCATCATCGCGCCCGCACCGGCGCAGATGCCGTCGATGGCGCCCAGCACCGGCTGCGGGCAGGCGCGCATGGCCTTCACCAGATCACCGGTCATGCGCGTGAACTCCAGCAGCTCGGGCATGGTCATGGTGGTCAGCGGGCCGATGATCTCGTGCACGTCGCCGCCCGAGCAGAAGTTGCCACCCGCGCCTGTGACCACGATGGCCTTCACGTCGGTGGCGAACCGCAGCGCGTAGAAGAAGTCGCGCAGCTCCGAATAGCTCTGGAAGGTGAGCGGGTTCTTGCGGTCCGGCCGGTTCAGCGTGACGGTGCCCACGCCCTCGGCAAAGCTCCATGCGAAGTGCTCGGCCACGTAGCTGGCCTGCGGGTTGAACTGCTCGCGCATGGGGTTGCTCGCCCCGATGTAGTGCTTCATTCGGCTGTCTCCAAAGAGTTGTTTTGTGTGTGTTCTTTGACCTTGCCCAGCAGGCGGTACAAGGTGGCGATGTCGCGCTCGCCCAGCGTGGCGAAGGCCTCGACGATCCATTGCTCGTGCTGGCGGGCCATGGTGTTGAACTGCTCGCGGCCTTGGGGCGTGAGTCGCACCAGGTACGCACGGCGGTCGCCCTCCACGTCCATGCGCTCGACCAGGCCTTCGGCGACGAGCTGGTCGGTGATGCCGGTGATGTTGCCGCTCGTCACCATCATGCGGCGCGAGAGTTCTTTCATCTTCATGCCATCGGGCGCGCGCTCCAGCTGCGCCATCAGGTCAAAGCGTGGCAAGGTGGTGTCGAATTGCGCGCGCAAGTGGCTGCGCACCTGCTTTTCGATGAGCTGGGTGCAGGTGAGCAGGCGCAGCCACAGGCGCAGGGCCTCGGGGTGTTCGCTGGGGGCGGTGCCGTGCAGGCGGGCTTCGAGGTCCATGGTGGTTTACTCGATGGCTGCGGGTTTGCTGGATTCTTGCGCCGGTGCGGCCGGCGCGGCCATCTGCTTTTGCTTGGCAATCTCGCGCAGCATCTGGTCGCGGCCGCTGTGATATTGCACCGGCCAGTCGGTGTGCGCTGCGGCCACGGGGCTCAGTTGCGCGGCGGCATGTAGCGTCCAGGCTGGGTCGGCCAGGTGGGGGCGGGCGATGGCGCACAGGTCCGCGCGCCCGGCCGCGACGATGCTGTTGGCGTGGTCGGCCTCGGTGATCGCGCCCACGGCCATGGTGGCAATGCCCACTTCGTTGCGGATGCGGTCGGCAAACGGCGTCTGGTACATGCGGCCATAGATCGGGCGCGATTCGCGCGTGGTCTGGCCGGAGGAGACGTCGATCAGGTCCACGCCTGCGGCCTTGAACAAGCGCGCGATGGCGATCGCGTCGTCGGCGGTGTTGCCATCTGGGAGCCAGTCGTGTGCCGAGATGCGCACACTCAGCGGCTTGTCGGCCGGCCATACGGCGCGCAGCGCGGTCAACACTTCGAGCGGGTAGCGGCAGCGGTTGTCCAGGCTGCCGCCGTATTCGTCCGTGCGCTGGTTGGTGGCGGGACTCAAAAAGCTGGCCAGCAGGTAGCCGTGCGCGCAGTGCAACTCCAGCCAGTCAAAGCCGCAGGCCACGGCCCGGCGAGCGCTGTCCACAAACGCGGCGGTCACGCGGTCCATGTCGGCGCGGGTCATGGCGGCAGGCGTCTGGTTCTGTGGGCCGTACGCGATGGGGCTGGCGGCCAGCAGGGGCCAGTTGCCGGTCTCCAGCGGCTCGTCCGTGCCTTCCCAGCCCACGCGCGTGGAGCCCTTGGGGCCGCTATGGCCTAGCTGCAGGCCGATCTTGGCCGTGCTGCTGCCGTGCACAAAGTTGACGATGCGCGCGAAGGCGGCTTGCTGCGCATCGTTCCACAGGCCGGGGCAGGCGGGCGTGATGCGGCCCTCGGGCGTGGGGCTGGTCATCTCCACCATCACCAGCGCGGCGCCGCCCAGGGCGCGGGCGCCGAGGTGCACGAGGTGGAAGTCCTGCGGCACGCCCTCGACCGCGCTGTAAGTCGCCATGGGGGAGACAACGATGCGGTTCTTGAGCGAGAGGTCTTTCAGGGTGAAAGGCGTGAGCATGGGCGGAATCGCCGCCTTGCCGCCTGCGAGCCAGGCCTCATAGCCCTCGAGCCAAGCCGCATCGCGCAGCCGCAGGTTTTCGTGGCTGATGCGCTGGCTGCGCGTGAGCAGTGAATACGTGAACTGCTCGATGGGCATGCCGGTGTAGCGCGCCACGTTTTCAAACCACTCGGTGCTGTTGCGCGCAGCGTTCTGGATCTTGAGCACCTCCACACTGCGGCGTGCCTCGTAGTGCTGCAGCACCTCATCGATGGGCAGGCCGGTGGCGAACTCGTTGGCGAGGTCGATGGCGTCTTCGAGCGCCAGTTTGGTGCCGCTGCCGATGGAGAAGTGCGCCGTGTGCGCCGCATCACCCATCAGCACGATGGGCACCTGCTTGCCGCCGATGGCTTCGCGGTGCACCCAGGTGTTGCAGATCACGCGCGGAAAACGGATCCAGTTGGCCGAGCCGCGCAGGTGGGTGGCATTGCTGATGAGCGCGTTACCGTCCAGGTACTTCGCGAAGAGCTTTTCGCAAAATGCAATCGCCTCAGGCTGCTCCATGGCGTCCAGGCCATGGGCCTTCCACACGGCCTCGGGCGTCTCGATGATGAAGGTGGATGTGTCGGCGTCGAACTGGTAGGCGTGCGCCTGGAACCAGCCATGCTCCGTTTGCTCGAAGGCAAACGTAAATGCGTCGAGCTTTTTGTGCGTGCCCAGCCAGACAAAACGGCATTCGCGCAGGTCGATGTCCGGCTGGTAAACGCGGGCGTATCGGGTGCGGATGCGGCTGTTGAGGCCATCGCTGGCTATCACCAGGTCGGCGTTGTACTGGGCGGCGAGCGCCTGGTCGTCGGCCACGTCGATCTCGAACACCAGCTCCACGCCCAGCTCCAGACAACGGTCCTGCAGGATGTTGAGCAACCGCTTGCGCCCGATGCCGCAAAAGCCGTGGCCCGTGGAGCGCACGCTGCGGCCCTTGAAGAACACCTCGATGTCGTCCCAGTGGTTGAACGCATCGCCGATGAGCGCCGCCGTGGGGGCGTCGGCTGCCTGCAGGTTGGCCAGCGTCTGGTCCGACAGCACCACGCCCCAGCCGAAGGTGTCGAACGGCCGGTTGCGCTCGACCACGGTCACGCGGTGCGCGGGGTTCTGCTGCTTCATGAGCAGAGCGAAATAGAGACCGGCGGGCCCGCCGCCAATGCAGAGGATGTTCATGCCAAAATAGTTTAGGCCTAAACAAATTGCTGTCAATGGGGTTCCCCCCTGCTGCTAAAGCGTGCTGCCTCTGTAGGACAGCTTCTAAAAAGCCGGGCGGCGTATTGACGCGTTGCAGCATCACTTCAAGAATCCTGGCATGAAGCACTTGCTGCACACCCTGGAGGGGCGGCTGGCAACCTTGCCAGTGCCCATGGCGGTCCAGCTACCGGCGGGCCAGCAACTGGGCGCGTCCGACCCGGCGGTGACCCTGCGCTTTCGTGACCGCATGGCCCTGGTGGCGCTGGCTACGGGCGAGATCGGCAACGTGGGCGCAGCCATCGTTGAGGGGCGAATAGCGCTCGAAGGCGGCATGCGCGACCTGATGGCCGCCGCCGCGGGCCTGCTCACGCGCGACCCGGCCCGGGACGAGCACCATGGCTGGTGGCCGCGGGTGCTCGCGAGAGCGCGGTCTATGGCAGCGCACACGTTGGTGCATGACGCCCGGCAGGTGCAGTTCCATTACGACCTGTCGGACGACTTCTACGCGCTGTGGCTGGACCCTCGCCGCGTTTATTCGTGTGCCTACTACCGGTCACCCGGCCTGACGCTGGCCCAGGCGCAGGAGGCCAAACTCGACCTCATCTGCCGCAAGCTGCTGCTGGCGCCCGGCGAGCGATTTCTGGACATCGGCGCGGGCTGGGGCGGTCTGCTGTTGTGGGCTGCCGAGCACTATGGCGTGGATGCCACGGGCATCACGCTGTCGCGCAACCAGCACGCGCATGTGCAGCGGCTGATTGACGAGCGCGGCCTTCAAGGCCGCGTGCGCGTACAGCTGGTGGACTACCGCGAGCTGCGGGTGGATCAACCTTTCGACAAGATCGCCTCGGTGGGCATGTTCGAGCACGTGGGCCGTGCGCAGATGGGTCGTTATTTCGACACCGTGGCGCGCTTGCTGCGGCCGGGGGGGCTGGTACTGAACCACGGCATCACGGCCGGGGGGGTGGACAACGCGCAGCTGGGTGCAGGCATGGGCGACTTCATCGAGCAGTACATCTTCCCGGGCGGAGAGCTGCTGCATGTGAGCGCCGTGCAGCACGACATGGCGCTTGCAGGCCTGGAGATGGTGGACACCGAGAATCTGCGCCCCCACTACGCGCGCACGCTGTGGGCGTGGTCCGACGGCCTGGAAGCCCAATTGCCTGCAGCCCGTGAGGTGCTGGCCGCACAAGGCGGTGCCGAGCGGGGTGATAAGGTCCTGCGTGCGTACCGCCTGTACCTGGCGGGCAGCGCCCTGGGGTTTGAACGTGGCTGGATGGCGCTGCACCAGATGCTGGCGATCAAGCCGGACGGCAACACGGCCCGGGGGCCCTTGCCCGGCGCACAATCGAGCTATCCGTTCGCCCGCGACTACATGTATGCGGACCCCGAAACACCTTCCGTGAAGCCTTTCACCATGCTCTACAAGTTCAAATCCCGCGCCACTGCCGACCTGATCATGCTCGAGCCCCAGGGGCGCCAGATCGTGACCATCATCGGCAAGACACCCGGTACCAGCGGCATCGTGACCGCAGCGCAGATCCCGGCCGCCATTGCCGCACTGGAGGCAGCCGTGCTTGCGGACGACACCCAGCCCGAAGCCCAGGAAAACGATGAGGCTGCGACCGAGGAGCGCAATGATGTCGTACGCCTGCACCAGCGCGCAGCGCCGTTCATCGAGATGCTCCGGCGCAGTGCTGCGGCCGATGTGGATGTGGTGTGGGGTGTGTGAGCGGATGACCTGAGCGCATGCACTCGGGGCACGAGGAGGTTCTTGGCACCGTCCCGCAGCGGCCGCGGAGCCTTCTCACAAGCCCGGCCCCCCGGTCGACAACGGATGCGCTGGTGGCCGGGCATCCCGGAGCCATCAATCCACCTTCGCCCCCGACGTTTTCACCACCTGCGCCCACTTCTTGTGCTCGTTGTCGATGTGCTTGGCAAATTCGGCCGGGGTATTGCCGCCAGGGATGGCACCCTGGGCCAGCAGCCGCTCCTTCATGGCGGGTGTGGCCAGTGACTTGGCGACTTCTTGCTGGATGCGGTTGACGATGTCGGCAGGCGTGCCTGCAGGTGCCAGCAGGCCGAACCAGGAACTGGCCTCGTAGCCTTTGAGCGTGGGGCCTCCCGCTTGCTCGACCGTGGGCACATCGGGCAGAGCGCCCGAGCGCTCGGAGCTCGTCACGGCCAGTGCGGTGAGTTTGCCGGCTTTGATCTGCGCCATGGACGAGGGCAGGTTGTCGAACATCACGTCCGCGTTGCCCGCCACCATGTCCATCAGTGCTGGGCCGGAGCCGCGGTAGGGCAGGTGCAGCATGAAGGTGCCGGTCATGCTCTTGAACAGCTCGCCGGCCAGATGGATCGATGTGCCGTTGCCGCTGGAGGCCATGTTCATCTTGCCGGGGTTGGCCTTGGCCACGCGGATGAAATCCTGCACGTTGTGAATGCCCTGGGCCTTGGCCTTGTCGGCGTTCATCACCATCACATTGGGCACGGCCGCCACCATGGTGATGGGCACAAAGTCCTTGATGGGATCGTAGGGCAGCTTGGCGTACAGCGCGCGGTTGATGCCGTGGGTGCCCACGGTGCCCATCAGCAGGGTGTAGCCGTCGCCGGGTGACTTGGCCACGATCTCGGCACCCACGTTGCCACCCGCGCCTGCGCGGTTGTCCACAATGAACTGCTGGCCGAAGGCCTTGGACAGCTCGGGCGCCATGGCGCGGGCCAGGATGTCGGTCGTGCCGCCGGGCGCAAAGGGCACCACGATGCGCACGGGCTTGGTGGGCCATGCCCCCTGGGCGCGCGCCATGGTGGGCAGCAGCGCCGCCGCGCAGGCCAGCGCAACGGCGCTGGCGGCCAGGACCATCACCTGGCGACGACGCGCGCGGAGTGGGTGCGCAGCGGCTGCGGCATCCGATGAGCGGGGTGAGCGAGTGGGGGCGTGGAGGGGAGTGCGTGCCATGGGGATCGGTCCTTGATGTCGGGGAGAAGAGAAAGGTCTGCTGGGGTTCTACGCGCGTTGTCGCAGTGGGGGCAGATGGATAACCCCAATCCTGGTGGCGCAGGACATCTGCGGCGTGCAATCTCGCGCGCACAGTCCGATCAACAGACCACTACACGCCCATGAAAAAAGCCGCAACGCGTCGTGCGACGCGGCGGCTTTGGAGAGGGGGCTGGCAGGGCTGCGTTCAGGCCCCTGCCGGTTGCGGGAGGATCAGTCCGCGTAGGTGCCTGCGGCCTTGATGACGGCGCCCCACTTGTCGATCTCGGCGGCCACAAACTTCTTGTGTTCGGGGCCTTCGATGCGCTTGTCGGTGATGACCACGGCGCCCAGGGCTTCCTGCTTCTTGATGAACTCAGGGTCCTTCAGCGCGACCTTGAGGGCGTCGTTGATCTTCTTTTGTACGTCGGCTGGCGTGCCCTTGGGGGCATACAGGCCATGCCAGATGCTCACATTGAAGTCCTTCAGACCCGATTCGGCCAGGGTGGGCAGGTCCTTGAGCGCAGGGGTCGTAAGGCGCTTGGCGGTGGTCACCGCGTAGGCCTTGACCTTCTTGCCTTCGATCTGGCTGGTGGTGTTGGTGGTCTGGTCGCACAGCAGGTCGATCTGGCCACCGATCAGGTCGGTGATGGCAGGGGCCGTGCCCTTGTAAGGCACATCCGTCATATCGGTGTGCAGCGCAGACTTGAACATCAGGCCGCACAGGTGCGACGCCGCGCCCAGCCCGGCGTTGCCCAGGTTGATTTTGCCCTTGTTCTGCTGGATCCAGGCGGTCAACTCCTTGAAGTTGTTGGCAGGCATGCTGGGGCGAGCGATCAGCGTCATGGGCACTTCGTTGACCATGCCCAGGTATTCAAAGTCGTTCGGTACGCTGAACGACAGCTTGCGGTACAGCGCGGGCATGGTGGACATGCCGATGTGGTTGAGCAGCAGCGTGTAGCCGTCCGGGTTGGCGCGGGCCACGCGGGCGGCACCGATGGAGCTGCCTGCACCGGCGGTGTTGTCCACCACCACGGTGCCCAGCGGCTTGCGCAGCGCTTCGGCCAGGTCGCGGGCCACGCGATCAGTAGGACCGCCAGCCGCAAAGGGCACCACGAGTGTGATCGTCTTGTCCTTGGCGGGGAAGTCCTGCGCGTGGGCGCCAAAGGCGGCCACTGCAGCGGCAGCGACGAGGGCGAGTTTCAGCGTTGTTTTCATGGGTGCTCCTGTAAATGACGGGCCATGATAGCGAGGGGCATTTTCAGGAGCATTGCGGATAGTACGTAGCACACGGTCAGCATGGTCTTTAAGAAAAAGAGCCTTGTAGCGCCCATGATTATTGGTTGTATTGCTATCAATAAAGTAGCTTTACTAGGGTAAACACTGCGACGGGCGCGGTGACCAAACCTGCATTTCTTGCGCTGCCGCAAACCTCGGTGCACCACTGCATCGAATGTTGTGTGCGCACCTCTTTGGGGTGTGTTGCACGCAGGGCCCATCACCGCGCGGACCCGTGCCGCACCGTGGTGGGCCCTGAGAACGTGTTCACGATCCGAGATCGCAAACACGTTCCAAGAGGCTGCTTACTTGTAGCTGCGTGCGTCTTCGATGACCTTGCCATCGTTGGGCAGGGCGCCCGGGGGCAGCATCTGCACCTCGCCGCGCAGCTTGGTCACTTCGCGGATGGCATCGCTGAGCTGGTGGGCCAAGCCTGCGGCAGTCTCGGTGGTCTCGACCTGCAGCACCATCTGGTCGTTGGCCATCTCGCCGCTGACCACCAGGCGTGCGCGCAGCACCTGCGGAAAGCGCCGCGCAATGGCGGCCACCTGGCCGGGGTGCACGAACATGCCGCGCACCTTGGTGGTCTGGTCGGCCCGGCCCATCCAGCCCTTGATGCGGGTGTTGGTGCGGCCGGTGGGGCACTGGCCGGGCAGCACGGCGGACAGGTCGCCGGTGCCAAAGCGGACCAGCGGGTAGTCGGGGTTGAGCGTGGTGATGACCAGCTCGCCCACCTCGCCCTCGGGCACCGGGTCACCGGTGCCGGGGCGCACGATCTCGACGATCACGCCTTCGTCCAGTACCAGGCCCTCGCGCGCCGAGGTTTCGTAGGCGATCAGGCCCAGGTCAGCGGTGGCATAGCACTGGTAGCCCGCGATGCCTCGCTCGGCGAACCAGTCGCGCAGCGACGGCGGAAAGGCCTCGGCCGAGAGCAGCGCCTTGGTCACGGTGGGCAGCGCCACGCCCATCTCGGCCGCTTTCTCGACGATGATCTTGAGGAAACTGGGCGTGCCGATGTAGCCCGCAGGTTGCAGCTCCGCCATAGCCTGCACCTGCTGCTCGGTCTGCCCCGTGCCGCCGGGGAACACGGTGCAGCCCAGCGCGTGCGCGCCGGTTTCCATCATCGAGCCTGCGGGTACGAAGTGGTAGCTGAAGCTGTTGTGGATCAGCTCTCCGCTGCGAAAGCCAGCCGCGTGGATCGCACGCGCCATGCGCCAGTAGTCGCGCCGCGTGCCCTCGGGCTCGTAGATGGTGCCGGGGCTGGCAAACACGCGCGTCATGCCGGGCCCAAAGCCCAGCGCGCTGAAGCCGCCAAACACGTTGCTGGCGCGGCCCGCCTGCTGGCGCTCCAGCAACTCGTACTTGCGCGTGACCGGCAGCTGCGCCAGCGCCGCGCGGCTGGTGACGGTCGATGCGTCCACGCCCGCCAGGATGCTGGCAAAGGCCGGCGACGCCTTCTGGGCATGGGCGATCTGCTGCGGCAGCGCGGCCATCAGGGCCGCTTCGCGCTCTGCGGGGCTGCGGGTTTCCAGGGCGTCATAGAACGTGCTCATGCCTGGGTTTCCTTGTGAGGTTGTTTGAGTGAAATATGCCTTTAGCGCTTTTCCATCAAGCGTAAGCAGCTATGAAATTGAGAGTGATTTCTTTGGAGATCTGAAAAAGAACACGGCCTTGGTCGCCCGCGCTACCCCACCAGCGCACCCGTGGAACTGGCTTTGCCAGGCCACCGGGTGCGTCCCCCTGAGGGGGAAGGCGCGCAGCGCCACAGGGGGCATGTCAGGCCAACCAGCGCTTGCGCCGCTTGTAGCTTTTGACATCCTTGAAGCTCTTGCGCTCGCCGCCGCCCACGCCCAGGTAGAACTCCTTGACGTCCTCGTTGTTGGCCAGGTCGCTGGCAGCGCCGTCCATCACCACGCGGCCGCTTTCCATGATGTAGCCGTAGTCCGAATACTTCAGGGCCATGTTGGTGTTCTGCTCGGCCAGCAAGAAGGTCACCTTCTCCTTGGTGTTCAGGTCCTTCACGATGTTGAACACTTCTTCCACGATCTGTGGCGCCAGGCCCATGGAGGGTTCGTCCAGCAGCACCATGCTCGGGTTGGCCATGAGTGCGCGGCCGATGGCGCACATCTGCTGCTCGCCGCCCGATGTGTAGGCCGCCTGTGAGGTGCGGCGGGTCTTGAGGCGTGGAAAGTAGTTGTAGACCTTCTCCAGGTTGGCCGCGATCTCGGCCTTGCTGGTGCGGGTGTAGCTGCCCGTCATCAGGTTCTCTTCGATGGTCAGGTGGGCAAAGCAGTGCCGCCCCTCCATCACCTGCACCACACCGCGCTGCACCAAGTCGGCGGGCGAGAGGTTTTCGATGCGTTCGCCGCGCAGCTCGATGCTGCCCTTGGTCACCTCGCCCCGCTCGCCCTGCAGCAGGTTGGAGATAGCGCGCAAGGTTGTCGTCTTGCCCGCCCCGTTCCCCCCCAGGATGGCCACGATAGAGCCCTCGCGCACCTGCAGCGAGACGCCCTTGAGCACGAGGATCACGTGGTTGTAGATGACTTCGATGCCGTTGACGTTGAGAACGATGTTGCTGTTGGAGTCCATGGTCTTGCCTTCCTGTACCAATCCAAAAGGCTGTGGGTCAACCCTTTGGATTGGCGGCTGCTCCCGAGAGCGCAACCGCGAATCACTGGCCGTTGAAACGGTCGCAGCCTGAAATACCAGTGCCACCGTGCAAGGGCCGCCCCGCCGCACCGGTGGCGTCCCCCTTCCCGCAGCGCGAAGCGCTAAGAGAGAAGGGGGAAGCGGCGCAGCCGCTCAGGGGGATGAGCTCAAGACTGGCAGTCCGCTGCTTCGCGGCGTGTCATCTTCTTGTCGGCCAGGTACTTGTCCGCACCCGCCTTGATCATGGGCTTCAGGATCTGCTCATCGGCCTGGTACCAGTCCGACGAGAAGTTCCACTTGCCGCCGTCCCAGGTGTGCACGCGCGCCCAGGTGGAGCCCATGTGGTCGGCGCAGCTGGTGGACAGCGGACGCATCACGCCGCCAAAGCCCAGCGCGTCCAGCTTCTTCTGGTCCAGGGCCAGGTTTTCCATGCCCCAGCGCACTTGTTCGCCGGTCATGACCTTGCCCTTGCCAAAGCGCTCCTGTGCGCGGCGCACCGACTCGACGGCCAGCATCTGGATGATCACGCCGCGCGTGTACAGCACCGAGCCCACTTCGTCCTTGGGACCCGTGCCCTGGCCCTTGTCGTGCACGTTCTTCAGGATGTCCTGGATCACCTTGGGCTGCTGGCCCGAGGTGTTCAGCGCCAGCGCGTTGTAGCCCTTGGCGCCTTCGCCCACGTCACGCACATCGGGTTCGGCACCTGCCCACCACACGCCGTACATTTTGTCGCGGGGGTAGCCAGTGGCCTGGGCTTCCTTCAGGGCGGTGGAGTTCATCACGCCCCAGCCCCACAGCAGCACGTAGTCGGGACGGCTCTGGCGCACTTGCAGCCAGGTGGCCTTTTGTTCCACGCCAGGTGCGGTCACGGGCAGCATCTGCAGCTCAAAGCCGTGCATCTTGGCGCGCTCCTGCAGCAGCGGGATAGGCTCCTTGCCGAACGGGCTGTCGTGGTACACCAGCGCGATCTTCTTGCCCTTGAGCTTGTCCAGGCCGCCATTGGCCTTGCCGATGTGCTGGATCAGGATGTCGGCACCGGTCCAGTAGCTGCCCATGAAGGGGAAGTTCCACTTGAACGCCTGGCCGTCCTGCGCCACCGACAGGCCATAGCCCAGCGTCATCAGCGGGATCTTGTCCACGGGGGCCTTCTCGGTCAGCGCAAACGTGATGCCGGTGGCCTGGGGGTCGAACAGCGAGACGCCGGGACGGCTCTTCAGGCGCTCGTAGCACTCCACGCCCCGGTCGGTGGCGTAGCCCGTTTCGCATTCTTCAAAAGTGAGCTTCACCCCATTGATGCCGCCGTCGCGGGCGTTGATCATCTTGATGTAGTCCTGCTTGCCGTTGGCCCATGGCACACCGTTGGGTGCGTACGGACCCGTGCGGTACGACAGCAGCGGGAAGAACTGCTCCTTGGCTTGTGCGAAGGCGCTCGTCGCGATGGACGAGGCACCGGCAGCAACCACCGCAGCGGCGATCACGATTTTCGAAAGCTTCATGGATGTCTCCTTTGGATGAATGTGTTGAAGCACGGGAAAAAACACGACAGACAGACAGTTAACGCGGCAATGCAACAGGCTCGTATCGGGACTTGCGAGTAAGGGGTTTCCTGCAGCGCGGTCTGATCAGTGCGGGAAGGGCCACAGGCGCAGCTTCTGCTTGGCGGTGGACCAGAGCTTGGCCAGGCCATGGGGCTCCACGATCAGGAACCACACGATCAGCGCGCCGAAGATCATCAGCTCGGCATGCGACACGCCCGCCGTGGACACCTCGATGCCAAAGAGCCCCATGAAGGCGGGCAGGAACTGGTTGAGCACGATGGGCAACACCACGATGAAGGCCGCGCCAAAGAAGCCGCCCATGATCGAACCCAGCCCGCCGATGATCACCATGAACAGCAGGCGGAATGAAATCTCCACCGAGAAGGCCGCAGGCTCCCACGCGCCCAGGTGCACAAAGGCCCACAGCGCACCGGCCATGCCCACGATGAAGGAGCTGACGGCAAACGCGCTGAGCTTGGCGTACATGGGGCGGATGCCGATCACGGCGGCAGCCACGTCCATGTCGCGGATGGCCATCCACTCGCGGCCAATCGCGCCGCGCACCAGGTTCTTGGCCAGCAGGGCCACGATGACCAGCAACGCCAGGCAGAACAGGTACTTGCTGGTGGCGCTTTCGATGGGCATGCCCAGCACCTGCAGGTTGTTGACTGACACCGAGCCCGAATCGGAGTTGTTGGTGAACCACTTGATGCGCAGGAACATCCAGTCGCTGAAGAACTGTGCGGCCAGCGTAGCCACCGCCAGGTACAGCCCCTTGACGCGCAGGCTGGGCAGCCCGAAAAGGATGCCGAAGAACGTGGCGCACAGCCCGCCCAGGATCAAGGCAGGAATCAGCGGCATGCCCGGAAAGCGCACGAAGAAGTTGTAGGCCCCGTAGGCGCCCACGGCCATGAACGCGCCGGAGCCCAGCGAGATCTGCCCGCAGTAGCCCACCAGGATGTTCACTCCCAGGGCCGCCAACGCCATGATGACGAAGGGGATCAGGATGGCGCGGAAGATGTAGTCGCTGGCCAACATGGGGACGGCGATGAAGGCAATGGCCAGGATGATCCCGATGGCCAGGCGGTCCTGTGCGATCGGGAAGATCTGCTGGTCAGCGCGGTAGCTCGTCTTGAACTGGCCGTTTTCGCGGTAGAGCATGGAAGTCTCCTGTTGTTCTTATGGGTTACACGCGATCGATGATCTTCTCGCCGAACAACCCCTGAGGGCGGAACAGCAAGAACACCAGCGCCAGCACATACGCAAACCAGATCTCGATGCCGCCGCCGACGAAGGGTCCCAGGTACACCTCGGAGAGTTTCTCGCCCACACCGATGATCAGCCCGCCGATGATGGCGCCGGGCACCGAGGTAAGGCCGCCCAGGATCACCACGGGCAGCGCACGCAGCGCCACGGTGGTCAGCGAGAACTGCACGCCCAGCTTGCTGCCCCAGATCATCCCGGCCACCAGGGCCACGACGCCCGCCACGCACCACACGATCACCCAGATGCGGTTGAGCGGGATGCCGATGGATTGGGCCGCCTGGTGGTCGTCGGCCACGGCGCGCAGGGCGCGGCCGGTGGAGGTCTTCTGGAAAAACACCGACAGCAGGGCCACCAGTGCAGCGGCGATGGCGGCCGCGATCACGTCTTCCTTGTTGATCAGGATGCCGCCCTGGAACATGGACTCCAGCGCGAAGATGGGCTCCTTGGGCATGCCCACGTCGATCTTGTAGATGTCGCTGCCAAACAGCGTCTGGCCCAGGCCTTCCATGAAGTAGGTGATGCCCAGCGTGGCCATGAGCAGCGTGGCGCCTTCCTGGTTCACGAGGTGGCGCAGCACCAGTTTTTCAATCAGCCAGGCCACCACGAACATGATGGCGCCTGCGATCACAAAGGCCGCCAGGTTGGCCACGATGGGGCTGCTGATGCCCGTCCACTTGGGGATCCACTCAGCAAAGCGGGCCATGGCCAGCGCTGCGAACAGCACCATCGCGCCCTGCGCAAAGTTGAACACGCCCGAGGCTTTGTAGATCAGCACAAAGCCCAGTGCCACCAGTGAATACAGCATGCCGGCCATGAGGCCGCCGATCAGTGTTTCGAGAAAGAATGCCATGTTGTCGTCTCCTGATCAGTGCGAGGTGCCGAGGTAGGCACTGATCACGTCTTCGTTGCTGCGCACTTCGTCGGGGCTGCCGTCGCCGATCTTCTTGCCGTAGTCCAGCACCACCACACGGTCGCTGATGTCCATCACCACGCCCATGTCATGCTCGATGAGCACGATGGTCGTGCCGAACTCGTCGTTCACGTCCAGGATGAAGCGGCACATGTCCTGCTTCTCTTCCACGTTCATGCCGGCCATCGGCTCGTCGAGCAGCAGCACCTGCGGCTCCATGGCCAGGGCGCGGCCCAGGTCCACCCGCTTTTGCAGGCCGTAGGGCAGCTGGCCCACGGGGGTCTTGCGGTAGGCCTGGATTTCGAGGAAGTCGATGATGTGTTCGACATATTCGCGGTGGCGGATCTCCTCGCGCTCGGCCGGGCCGATGCGCAGCGCCTGCATCAGCAGGTTGCTTTTGATCTTGAGGTTGCGGCCGGTCATGATGTTGTCGATCACGCTCATGCCCTTGAACAGCGCCAGGTTCTGGAACGTGCGGGCCACACCCATCTCGGCCACCTGGCGCGAGTTCATGTGGTCAAACGTCTTGCCCCGGAAGGTGATGGAGCCTTCGGACGGCGTGTACACGCCGTTGATGCAGTTGAGCATGGAGCTTTTGCCCGCACCGTTGGGGCCGATGATGGCGCGGATTTCGTGCTCTTTCACGTTGAACGAGATGTCGGTGAGCGCCTTCACGCCGCCGAACCGCAGGCTGATGTTCTTGACGTCGAGGATGACGTCGCCGATCTTCTTGGTGGTCATGGTGGGGGGCTTCTCCAGCGGGTAGAGCGCGGGCTTCATGCGGCACTCTTCACAGGCGCAAAGGTCTTGGTGTCCGACAGCTTGAGCGTGGCGCTCACGCTGCCCGTGCGGCCGTCTTCAAACTTCACCTGCGTCTCGATGTACTGCTCGGTGCGGCCTGCATACAGTGCATCCACCAGCACGCCGTACTTGTCGGCAATGAAGCCGCGGCGGACCTTGTTGGTGCGGGTGAGTTCGCCGTCATCGGCATCCAGCTCCTTGTGCAGCACCAGGAAGCGGCTGACCTGGCTGCCCGCGAGCATGGCGTCGGTGGCCAGGTCGGCGTTGACCTTTTCGATGCACTCGCGGATCAGCTCATACACCTCGGGCTTTTGGGCCAGGTCGGTGTAGCCGGCATAGGGCAGGTTGCGGCGCTCGGCCCAGTTGCCCACGGCGTCGAAGTCGATGTTGACCATCACGCAGACCTTCTCGCGCTTGTCGCCCAGGGCCACGACTTCCTTGATGTGCGGGAAGAACTTGAGCTTGTTCTCCACGTACTTGGGCGCAAACATGGCGCCGTCGTTGGCGCCGCCCAGGATGCGGCCCACGTCCTTGACGCGGTCGATGATCTTGAGGTGGCCGTGCGCATCCAGAAAGCCTGCGTCGCTGGTGTGGTACCAGCCGTCGGCTGTCAGCACCTCGGCCGTGGCAGCAGGGTTCTTGTAGTATTCCTTGAGCAAGCCGGCCGACTTGACCAGGATCTCGCCGTTGTCGGCGACCTTGATCTCGACGCCACGAATCGGCACGCCCACGGTGTCGGCGCGCGCCTGGTTGTCGGGCTGCAGGCACACGAACACAGCGGTCTCGGTGGAGCCGTACAGCTGCTTGAGGTTGATGCCGATGGAGCGGTAGAAGGTGAACAGGTCGGGCCCGATGGCCTCGCCCGCCGTGTAGGCCACCCGCACGCGGGAAAAGCCCAGGTTGTTGCGCAGCGGGCCGTACACCAGCAGGTTGCCCAGCGCGTACTTGATGCGGTCCAGGGTGCCCACAGGCTCGCCGTCCATCAGGGCCGGGCCCACGCGCTTGGCCACTGCCATGCAGGCCTCGAACATCTTGCGCTTGATGGCGCCCGCGTCTTCCATGCGGATCATCACGCTGGTGAGCAGGCCTTCAAAAATGCGGGGGGGCGCAAAGTAGTAGGTGGGGCCCACTTCCTTGAGGTCGATGGTCACCGTGCTGGCCGACTCTGGGCAGTTGACCACGTAGCCGCAAGCCAGCCACTGCGCGTAGCTGAAGATGTTTTGCCCGATCCAGGCGGGTGGCAGGTAGGCCAGCACTTCCTCGCTGCTGGTGAGCTTGTCGAACTCTGCCCCTGCACTGGCGCGGTCCAGCAGCGTGCTGTGGGTGTGCACCACGCCCTTGGGGTTGCCCGTGGTGCCCGAGGTGAAGAACATTGCGGCCACATCGCCGGGCTGGGCTTTTGCCACTTCGGCCTTGAACCAGCCGGGGTTTTGGGCGGCAAAGGCCTTGCCGGACTCGATCAGAGCGTCCAGCGAGGCGAGGCCTGGCTCTGCGTAATTGCGCAGGCCGCGCGGGTCGTCAAAGTAGATGTTGGAAATCTGCGGGCATTGCTCGCGGATTTCGAGCAGCTTGTCTACCTGCTCCTGATCTTCCACCAGGCAGAAGCGCACCTCGGCATTGTTGAGCGGGTAGATGCATTCGGCGGCCACCGCATCCTGATACAACGGCACCGGGATGGCGCCCAGCGACTGCGCGGCCAGCATGGTAGCGTACAGGCGGGGGCGGTTGGCGCCCACCACCACCATGTGCTCGTGGCGCTTCAGGCCGGCGAGGTGCAGGCCGGCGGCCACCTGTTCCACCAGGCGCACCAGGTCGGCCCAGCTGTGGGTTTGCCAGATGCCATATTCTTTTTCGCGCAGGGCCGGGGCGTCGGGGCGCTCGGCGGCGTGCTTGAGCAGCAGTTGCGGGAACGTGGTCAACATTGCTGGTTCCTGAAAGTGAGAAGGTGTCAGCCCGGTGACTGCCGGGTGCGCAAGCTTGTGTTTGCGCGATGGGGGAATGCTAGGACCCACTTTGACGCCATCTTGTCTTGCCGACGACAATTTAGGGGTAACTCCCGGGTGGGTAAAACCCTGCCCACGGGCGGGCGGTATCCTCCGGGGCATGTACGCCCCGTTCTTCGGCCTTCAGCACCCGCCGTTCTCCATCGCCCCCGACCCCCGCTACCTGTTCATGAGCGAGCGGCACCGCGAGGCGCTGGCGCACCTGCTGTATGGCCTGGATGCGGGCGGCGGTTTTGTGCTGCTGACGGGCGAGGTGGGTGCGGGCAAGACCACGGTGTGCCGCTGTTTTCTGGAGCAGATCCCGTCGCACTGCAACGTGGCCTACATCTTCAACCCCAAGCTCACGGTGGGCGAGCTGCTGCGCTCTATTTGCGACGAGTTTGGCGTGCCGCACCAGCCCTCGGGGGCCGGGGTGGAAACGGTCAAGGATTACATCGACCCGCTCAATGCCTCGCTGCTCGCGGCGCATGGCGCCGGGCGCAACACGGTGCTGATCATTGACGAGGCGCAGAACCTGTCGGCCGACGTGCTGGAGCAGTTGCGCCTCTTGACCAACCTGGAAACCAGCGAGCGCAAGCTGCTGCAGATCATCCTCATCGGCCAGCCCGAGCTGCGCACCATGGTTGCCAGCCCCGCGCTGGAGCAACTGGCCCAGCGCGTGATTGCGCGCTTTCACCTCGATGCGCTGAGCGCGCAGGAAACCCAGCAGTACATCGCCCACCGCCTGGCTGTGGCGGGGCTACATGGGCCGTTGCCCTTCAGCCGCAGCGCCCTGCGGCGGGTGCCTGCGCTGTCGCGCGGCATTCCCCGGCGCATCAACCTGCTGTGCGACCGGGCGCTGCTGGGCGCCTATGCCGCCGGGGTGCGCGAGGTCAGCGCCCGCATCGTCCAGCGTGCGGCGGCTGAGGTGTTTGATGCACCCGCGTCGGCCGCTGCAGCGCGCAGCGCCCGGGGCCAGTGGCCCCGCTGGGCGGTGGCGGGCCTGGGCGTGGCGGCGGGTGCCGCCCTGGTGGCGGGCGGCTGGGCACTGGGGACCTGGCCGCAATGGTCTCGGCAGGGCGTCGTGTCATCCGCCGCGCCTGCGGGCGCCACGGCCAGCAAAACATCTGCCAGCGCGCCATTCAGCGCCCCACCCAGCAGTGCTGCCAGCACGGCAGCGGTTACAACACCCACCGCCCCTGCGGCAGGGGCTTCGGCCCCGCGCGGTGGGGCGCCGGTGGCCATGTCGGACCTGCAGCAGTTTGTGGCCGCACTGCCCGCCAGCGACAACGCGGCCTGGCAGACGCTGGCCTCGGCCTGGGGTGCCAGCGTGGCCGACAGTGCCGATGCCTGCGCCGCATTGCCGCGCTACGGCCTGCGTTGCTACCGCAACCGCCGTGCGGGCCTGAACCTGGTGCGGCAGATCGACCGCCCGGTGCTGCTCACGCTGTTCCCGTCCGAAGAGGGCGATGTGGCGGTGTCAGCCGTACTGCGCCGTCTGGAAGGCGACATGGCCACGCTCGAAGGCGCGGGCCGTACGGTGCGCGTGCCGGTGGCCGAGCTGGCGCAGGTGTGGCGTGGCGACATGGCCACGCTGTGGCGCACGCCGCCCGACATGCCCGACAAGGGCGACCTGGCAGAGACCCCCGCCGGTGCCGCCTGGCTGGACCAGCAGCTGGCGACGGCTGCGGCCGGTGGCTCGCGCGCTGGCGCACCGGCAGTCGGCCGTGCGATTACGCCGGCCCAGCGCCAGACACGCATCCAGCGCTTCCAGCTGGCCCAGGGGGTGACCCCGGACGGCCGGGCGGGGCCCTTGACCCTCATGCTGCTCAACCGTGTCAACGGCGTGAGCGAACCGCGCTTGCGCACCGGAGGCTGAACCCAGTGTCTTACATCCTTGACGCGCTGCGGCGCGCAGAAGCCGAACGGGGCCGTGGCGCCGTGCCCGGCATCCATACACCGGCGGTGCCCGTACCCGGTGCCTTGCCGGTGGCAGAGCGGTCGGCCATCAGCCCGGTGCTGGTGGCTGTGGCGGTGGTTGCTGTGGCCGCCGCGGCGGCCGGCGGCACCTGGTGGGTCTTGCAGCGGCCGGTTCCTGCGGGTGCCGTCGTGGTGGCTGCAGCGCCTGCTACTTCTGCGGCCGTGGCTCCGTCCATGCCGGCGGTAGCGTCCACGGCGCCACCCGCTGCCGTCGCCCCCCCGGAACCGGCCCCTGCCGCTGCGCCAGCGGTAACGCCCCCTCCGGCACCCGCGCCGCGCGCGGCGGCACCGGAGCGGGAGCGGCCTGCGCCCAGCCCTTCCATAGCGCCTCGCTCCCCTGCCGCCGACCCCGAGCGGCCGCGCCCTGCAGCGCCCGCCCTGCGCGAGCGCACGCCCGCAGCCCCCGCCCCGCGTGCCGCAGACGTAGCAGCGGCCAACCCCGCTCCTGCCGCAGCCCCGGCCGCCACGGGCACCGTGTTTGCGCAAGCCGATCTGCCCGAAGCCGTGCGGGCACAGCTGCCGTCACTCAAGATTTCTGGGGTCACCTATTCCAGCAACTCGGTGTACCGCATGGCCATCGTCAACGGCCAGGTGCTGCACGAGGGCGACCCGGCCGGGCCGGGCCTGCTGCTGGAGAAGATCGAACCCGGTCGCACCATCTGGTCGTTCAAGGGCTACCGGTACGGGCTGGCGTCGCAGTAACGGTATTTGAACAAAATCGGCCGGTAGCGCTAGTGCAATATGCGCTGATAGCTATCTGATTTATAGCAATTGAATGGGCGGCCCCGCCGCAGCGCGCCCCTGTCATCAGCGTGCCAGCGGCGGGCCCTTCGGGCTATCGCAAGAACCGCCCATCGCGCCCCACCAGCGTGAGTTCGACAAAGCGCGAGGCGTTGCGGTCGGGCGTGCTGGCGCTGATCTCGAACCCGCCCAGGTCCCACTTTTTCAGGTTCCAGGTGGCGTCGATGAAGGCTGCGCGGGTGGGGTTGCGGCCTGCGCGCTGCAAAGCCTCGGCAAACACGCGGGCGTTGATGTAGCCCTCCAGCGCCAGATGCGAAGGCTCGGCCGTGGCGCCCGAGGCCTTCCAGGCGGCCTGGAACTCGCGCACCACGGGCATCACCACGTTGGAGGGCAGGGGCACCACCTGCGAGATCGCCATGCCCGTGGCGTCCGCGCCCAGGGCCTTGACGGTGGCCGGGGTGCCCATGACCGACAGCGCGTACAGCGTCACGCCCCGCTTGAGCGCGCGGAACGCCTTCACAAACTCCAGCGTGGGTTTGCCCGCCAGGCCAATCACGATGGCCTCCAGGTTGCCGCCGGCCAGCTTGGCTGCGGCGCTGCCCGCGTCCGAGGCATTGTTCTCCACGGTCACCGCGACGGCCTCGGGCAGCTTGAGCCGGTCCATGGACTGCTTGGCCGCGTTGAACACCTCTTTGCCGAACGAGTTGTTCTGGTAGACGATGCCAATGCGCTGGATGCCGATGGTGGACAGGTGCTGCACCAGCTTCTCGGCCTCGTCGGCATAGCTGGCGCGGATGTTGAACACGTTGCGGGCGTTCTTGGTGCGGCTGAGCTGCGCGCCGGTGAAGGGCGCAAAAAACGGGATGCCGCTCTCGATCACCTTGGGCAGCATGGCGTCGATCATGGGCGTGCCCATGCAGTTGAACAGCGCAAAGTACCCAGGGTCGGCCAGAAACTGCTCCACGTTGGCCAGCGCCTTGGGCACGTCGTAGGTGTCGTCCTGGGTGACGAGTTCGATGGCCTTGCCGTGCACGCCGCCGCGCGCATTGATGCCCGCAAACGCGGCCTTGGCGCCCTGGTGCATGGCCGAGCCCAGATCGCCCAGCGGGCCGGTGAGGGCGGTGGACTGTGCGATCTTGATGGCGCCCTCCTGCGCGCGGGCTGCGCCGCTCCAGCCCAGCCCGGGCAGGCCCACGGCCGCTGCGGTGGCGGCTGCAGCGGCCAGCACTTGGCGGCGGGCCAGGGGGCGCAGTGCGGTGGGCGCGGGGTGGTGGGGGCGTGCGGTGGTGGAAGATGGTTGGGTCATGGTGCTTGTCTCCTCGGGGCGCCCTCCCTGTATGGCGGGGGCGCGAGGCGACATCATCCCGTCACGATTGGCATTTTTTTGTCGGTCTGACGACAATTGGGGTCGTGGTATTCCCGCATGCCCAGGCGGCCGCGGGGCCCCTTTTTCGTGAGAACCTTTGTGCCATGGACCCACGCACCCACCAGGACTTGTCGCTGCACCAGCGGCGCCGTTCGCCCACACCGCAGGAGCTGGAAGGCATTCCCTGGCTCCCCCTGCTGCTGCCCGCTGAACGGGAGCGTGCGGTGGCCTCGCTGCTGGTGGGTGACGCCAAGCCGGGCGACTATGTGTGCCGTGTGGGACGCCCGGTGACCTATTGGTTTGGGGTGGTGGAGGGTCTGCTCAAGATGAGCACCGACAACGCCCAGGGGCAGACCATGACCTATGCGGGCCTGCCGCCTGGCGGCTGGTTTGGCGAGGGCACGACCATCAAGCGCGAACCCTATCGCTACAACATCCAGGCCCTGCGCAAGAGCGTGGTGGCGGGGCTGCCCATCGACAGCTTTCACTGGCTGCTGGACCACTCCATCGGCTTCAACCGCTTCGTGATGAACCAGCTCAACGAGCGCCTGGGTCAGTTCATCGCAGCGCGCGAAATCGACCGCCTGAACAACCCCGATGTGCGGGTGGCGCGCAGCCTGGCATCGCTGTTCAACCCGGTGCTGTACCCGGGCGTGGGCGAGGTGCTGCGCATCACGCAACAAGAGCTGGCCTATCTGGTGGGGCTGTCACGCCAGCGGGTGAACGAGGCGCTGTCTGCGCTGGAGGCGCAAGGCGCCATTCGTGTGGAGTACGGCGGCCTGCGCGTGCTGGACTTGGCTGCGCTGCGGTCCAGCGTGACCGCCCCCTGAGGCGCTCTGCGCTTTCCCTCTGGGAGCGTACGCCCGTGGGAAAGTCTCGTCAGCTGCGCGGCAGTGCAGGAGCGCGTGACGGGGCAGAGGCCAGTGGGCGTGGGGCTGTGGTGCGTGTGGGCGCCGGCACCGCCGCCGGTGCTGCGGCGGGGCTGGCGGTACCCCAGCTGTCTTCGCCGCCGCCATCGTTGCGCGTGAGGCGGAAGGTGCCCACCATCTGCGTGAGGCGCCCCGCCTGGTCCTTGAGGCTGTCGGCGGCGGCCGCGCCTTCTTCCACCAGCGCGGCGTTCTGCTGGGTCATTTCTTCCAGCGCGCCCACGGACTGGCTCACATGGCCGATGCGCTGGCTTTGCTCCTGCGTGGCGGCCGTGATCTCGCCCATGATGTCGGACACGCGGCGCACCGACTGCACCAGTTCTTCAATGGTCTTGCCCGCGTGGTTGACGAGCGTGCTGCCTTCTTGCACCTGGTCCACGCTGGTGCCGATCAGGGCCTTGATCTCGCGCGCAGCCTGGGCCGAACGGCCCGCCAGGTTGCGCACCTCGCCCGCCACCACGGCAAAGCCCCGGCCCTGCTCGCCGGCACGGGCGGCCTCAACGGCGGCGTTCAGCGCGAGGATGTTGGTCTGGAACGCGATGCCATCGATCACGCTGATGATGTCGGCGATCTTGCGTGAGCTGGCGCTGATGGTGTCCATGGTGCGCACCACCTGGCCCACCACTTCGCCGCCGCGTGTGGCCGCATCGGACGCGGTGGACGCGAGTTGGTTGGCCTGGCGGGCCGAGTCGGCGCTTTGCGACACCGTGCCGGTCAGGTCCACCAGCGAGGTGGCAGCGCTTTGCAGGTTGTGCGAGGTCTGCTCCGTGCGCTGGCTCAGGTCCAGGTTGCCCGAGGCCACCTCCGAGCTGGCCACCAGGATGGAGTCGGCAGTCTGGCCGATCTCGCCCACCAGGGTGCGCAGACGCTCCTGCATGGCCGCAATGGCTTCGAGCAGGCGCCCGGTTTCGTCGTGGATGCGCACCTCCACCTGCGAGGTGAGGTCGCCGCGCGCAATGCGCTCGGCCACCACCACCGCACGGCCGATGGGGGCAGTGATGCTGGCCGTGATGCGCCAGGCGATCAGTGCGCCCAGCCCGATGGCCAGCAGCACCAGCAGCCCGCCCACCACACGGGCGCTGCTCTGGGTTTGCTCTGCAGAAGCCGTGGCTTCGGCATTCAGGGTGTTTTGCAGTTCGATCAACTCGCGCAGCTTGGCACGCCAGGCGGTTTCGGCGGGGGCCACGCGCGTCATGAGCGCCAGCGTGGCGCTCACGGTGTCGCCGTCGTCCGCCGCCTTGATGGCGTTGTCGAGCTCGGGGCGCGTCTTGCCGCCCAGGGCCTGCACCTCGCCCAGCAGCTTGAGCTCTGCGGGGGTGGCGGTGGCTGGGGTGAGCAACTGGGTCAAAGCGGCTTCCTGCGTGGCGTACTCCTTGAGCGTCTTGCCCACGGCCACGATCTGCTCGCGCGCCTGCTTGGGGTCGATGTCGTTGAGCATGGCGGCGGAGCGGCTCTGGATGCCGATGGCGCTCACGCCCTCCAGCATGCCGTTGACCAGCTTGGCCTTGTTGGCACCTACGTCGGTGATCTGAATCATCTGATCGTGCACCTTGCCAGCGGACAGTTGGCCCACCGCCGCCACAGCCACCAGGAGCACCAGCATGCAGCCGAACCCCAGGCCGAGTCGGCTGGAGATCGAGAGGGATTTGAGGGTGGAAGCAGCCGACATGGGGGTCCTTGGGTCTCGAAAAGGATCAAAGCGTGATCAAACGGTGGGCTTTTGCGCAAAGCAATAAGGGTGCCCACCGGCCGCTGTGCGCCCATTGGGCGGGCGCTGGGGTCGGTGCAGTGTAGGTAATAACAACCAAATGTGTCATGAGCGTTGCGGATGGCCCCATGCCCGATCTGCATGGCCGCCGTTGTTACAAATGCGGCCATGCACGAGCCGGGTGCGCTGGAGGCAAAGTGCAACAGAAGGTCGCGCTGAAATCATGATGAAAAACGCTGATGGCGCCATCGAAATATGGCTTTGTTGCTATCAAAAACAAAGTAAATGCAAGGCTTGGGGTTTGCCCTTGCCCACGCCGTGGGCGCAATCGATCAGGTATAAACCTGTAACACTTGCGAGGCCTTTCATGCATCCGTTTTTTCCCTCCTCCACGCTGCGCGCGGCCGCCGCCTCTGCGGCGGCCCTGGCCGTGCTGGCCGGCTGTGCGGCGCCTCGGCCCGACACCGGGTTGCGCGAAACCCTGGTGGCGGTGACGGCCTCGCAGGAGCTCATCACCTTCCAGGCTGTGCAGCCCGAGCGCATCCTGGAGCGGCGCCCGGTGACGGGCCTGGCGCCTGGCGAACGGCTGGTGGGCATCGACTTCCGCGTGGCCAAGGGCGTGCTCTATGCGCTGTCGCAAGCGGGCCGCCTGTACACACTCGACATTCCCACGGGCGCGCTGCGCCCGGTGGGCCCCGCGCCCGCTGCGCTGGCGCTGCAGGGCACCGTGTTCGGCTTTGACTTCAACCCAGCGGCCGACCGCATCCGGGTGGTGTCCAGCACCGGCCAGAACCTGCGTCTGCACCCCGACACCGGGGCTGCCGTCGATGGCGACGCTGCCGTGGAGGGCGTGCAGCCCGACCCCAGCCTGCGCTACGCCTGGGGCGACGTGAACGCCCGCCGCAAGCCCGACATTGCCGGTGCTGCCTACACCTACAACCCCAACGACAGCAAGATCACCACCAACTACGTCATCGATCGCGCCCTGGGCGTGCTGGTGATGCAGGGCTCGCGCGAAGGCACGGTGCCCGTGGTGTCGCCCAATGCCGGGCAGCTGCGCACCGTAGGCCCGCTGGGGCTGGGGCCGCTCACCGATGTGAGCTTTGACATTGCCGACGTGGGCAACACCGCCCTCATTGCCGTGCGCACCGCCGCCGATACCCAGACCCGGCTGCACCAGGTGGACCTGGCCACGGGCGCCACCCGCCCCCTGGGCCTGGTGGGCGACGGCGCCCCACTGGTGGGCCTGGCGATCGAACCATGAGCCAGAGCGGTATGCCCAGGCTGCCGGTGCGTGCGGGGCGCAGGACTTGGTGCGCGGCGCTGCTGGCCACGTTGGCCGCTGGCGCCGGTGCGGGCACGGTGCAGGTCGATGTGTCTGACGCCGCGGGCAAGCCGCTGGCCGATGCCGTGGTGTTTCTGGACTCTGCCGAGGCGCGCAAGCAGGTCAAGCCGCTGTCTGGTGCGGAGATGGCGCAGGAGAAGCGGCAGTTCGTGCCCGGCCTGCTGGTGGTGCCAGTGGGCACCGAGGTGCTGTTCCCCAACCGCGATTCGGTGCGGCACCATGTGTACTCCTTCTCGCCTGCCAAGAAGTTCGAGCTCAAGCTGTACAGCGGCACGCCGTCCAACCCGGTGCTGTTTGACAAATCCGGGGTGGTCACCCTGGGCTGCAATATCCACGACCAGATGGTGGGCTGGGTGCTGGTGGTGGATACGCCGTACTACGCACGCACCCCCGCCGCCACCGGCAAGGCGCAGCTCGACAACGTGCCGCCCGGCACCTACACGCTGCGCACCTGGCACACCCGCCTGCCGGTGGGTGCCCCGGCGCTGGAGCAGACGTTGGCCGTGCCCGCCACGGGCATGGCCACGGCCTCGGTGCGCATGACGGGGTTGCAGCCTTGATGCGGCTGCGCCTGGCCCGGCGCAGCCTGATCCTGCGGTTGGTGGGGTTGTCGCTGCTGCTGCTGCTCATCGTGCAGGCGGCGGGTTTTGCGGTGGTGCGGGCCTCCATCGACCGCAATGCGCGCGCCCAGATCGCGCGTGCCCTGGACCTGGACGAAAACATCTGGCGCCGCCTGCTGGACCAGAACGCCGAGCAACTGCGCCAGGGCTCGGCCTTGCTGGCTGCCGACTACGGGTTTCGCGCTGCGGTCAACTCGGGGGACGAGGAAACCATCCAATCGGTGCTGGAGAACCACGGCAGCCGCATCGGCGCGGCCGTGACCGCGCTGCTGGGGACCGACCTCACGCTGCGTGCGGTCAGCCTCACGGGCAGCATGGACCAATTTCCGGCCACGCTGCGGCAGGTGGTGCCCCGGCTGGCGCAGCAGCCCCAGGGAAGCCAGATTGCGGTCATGGACGGCGTGCCCTACCAGTTTGTGATGGTGCCCCTGCGGGCGCCGGTGGTCATTGGCTGGGTGCTCATGGGTTTTCGCATCGACCAGTCGCGTGCCGACGAAATGCGCCAGCTGTTGTCCGTGCATGTGACCTTGATGGTCAAGGCTCCCGACGGCACGGTGACCCTGCCCGTCAGCACCTTGCCCGCCGATGCGCGGGCCTTGCTGCTAGGCAGCGGTGGCGCCGCGGGCGAGCTGCAGACGGAAGAGGGCGCATTGCTCGCGCGCTCCAGCCGGATGGACAGCGTGGGGGGCGAGGTGCACTCGCTGCTGCTGCGCTCGGTGGACGAGGTGGTGGCGCCGTACCGGCAACTGCAGGTGCTGCTGGCCATCATCACCGTGGCGGGTGTGCTGCTGTTTGCGGCGGGCACGGGCCTGGTGGCCCAGCGGCTCACCACGCCCCTGCGCTCGCTGCTGGCGGCCACGCAGCGGCTGTCGCGCGGCGAATACGACGTACCGCTGGAGCACACCGACCGCACCGACGAGATTGGCAACCTGGCGCGCTCGTTTGACCACATGCGGGTGGACATTGGCGCGCAGCAAGCCGAGATCCGCCGGCTGGCCTACTGGGACCGGCTGACGGGCCTGCCCAACCGGGAGCGTTTTCGTGACGCCGTGGTGCAGGCCATTGCAGCCAGCACTGCACCCGTGCAACCCTTGGCGGTGCTCACGCTGGACCTGGACCGGTTCAAGCATGTCAACGATGTGCTGGGCTACGCATTTGGCGACCGCCTTCTGCAGGCGGTGGCAGAGCGCCTGAGCCAGCAGCTGCCATCCCCCGACGACATGGTGGCGCGGCTGGGCGGCAATGAATTCGCCATCCTGCTGCGACGTGCCGACGCCGCCGCCGCGCACGACATTGCGCAGCGCATCAACCGTTCGTTCGAGCAGCCGCTGGCTTTTGAAGACCAGACCGTGGACCTGAGCGCGGGCATTGGCTTTGCCTGCTGGCCGGGCGATGCGGACGATGCCGACACCCTGCTCAGCCGCTCTGAAATCGCCATGTATGCCGCCAAGCGTCAGCTCAGTGGCGCGCTGCAGTACGACGCAGCGTTTGACTCGTCCAGCGCCCAGACCCTGTCGCTGCTGACCGAGCTGCGCCAGGCTGTGGAGCACCATGAGCTGCGCCTGTACCTGCAGCCCAAGGTGCCCTTGCACGGGCAGCCGGGTCTGGCGGCCGAGGCGCTGGTGCGCTGGCAGCACCCGCAGCGCGGGCTGGTGCCGCCCATGCAGTTCATTCCGTTTGCCGAGCAGACCGGGTTTGTGCGCCACCTCACGCTGTGGATGTTTGAAGAAGTCGCGCGCCTGCTGGCAGACCCGCGCGCGCGGGGCCTGCCGCTCAGGGTGTCGGTCAACCTCTCCACCCGCGATCTGCTCGACCCCGAACTGAGCCACCGGCTGGCCGACATCCTGGCACGCCACGGGGTGCTTGCGAGTGCCTTCTGCCTGGAGATCACCGAGAGCGCGATCATGGACGACCCGCAGCGCGCCGAGGCCATGCTCAACCGCCTGTCGGAGCAGGGCTTCAAGCTGTCCATCGATGATTTCGGCACGGGTTATTCGTCGCTGGCCTATCTCAAGCGCCTGCCGGTCGATGAGCTCAAGATCGACAAGTCGTTTGTGATGGGCATGGAGTCCGGCGAGGACGACGCGATGATCGTGCGTTCGACCATCGATCTGGCGCACAACCTGGGACTCACCGTGGTGGCCGAGGGCGTGGAGACGGCGGCCATCCTGGAGCGCCTGCGTGTCCTGGCCTGCGATGAGGCGCAGGGTTACCACATTGCGCGGCCTCTGCCGGTCGATGATTTTCTGGCCTGGCAGGCGCACCAGGGGTAGGCGGCGCCAGGGCCGTTGCATTTCATTTGGGGCCCGGGCGGTCCGCAGGCGAAAATACGCGCAATGTCTTCTTCTTCCTCTCGCCCGCCTGCGGGCCCTGCTGCGGCCCCAGCCTCTGACGCTGGCGCGTCCCCTTCCTCTGCGCCCGCGTCCGTCCGACCCGTGCTGCGCCGCCCGACCCTGGCGGCCAAGCCCGCTCCCGCGCGGCCTGCGCCGCCGCCCAGGGCTCCCCGCCCCGCCCGCGCGCCCGCGCCGTCTGGCTACCGTGTGGCGTCGGGCGCATTTGTCGCGCCGGTGCGTCAGGTGCCTGCGCCCGCCACCAGCACCGTGGGAGGCTTGCCCACCTCGCGCCTGAACAAACGCATGGCTGAACTGGGCTTGTGTTCGCGGCGTGAGGCCGACGACTGGGTGGAGCAGGGCTGGGTCAAGGTCAACGGCGTGGTGGCCACCATGGGCCAGCAGGTCACGGCGGCCGACCGCATCGAGGTGGACAAGATTGCCCAGGGTTTCCAGGAGCAGCGCGTCACCATCCTGCTGAACAAGCCCATTGGCTATGTGAGCGGCCAGGCCGAAGACGGCCACACGCCCGCCGTGGCGCTGATCAACCCGCGCACCCACTGGCGCGATGACCCCAGCCGCAACCGCTTCTCCCCGCCGCAGCTGCGGGGCCTGGCGCCCTGCGGGCGGCTCGATATCGACTCGGTGGGCCTTTTGGTACTGACGCAGGACGGCCGCGTGGCCCGGCAGATCATTGGCGAGGACTCCGTGATGGAGAAGGAGTACCTGGTGCGCGTGGTCTACCAGGCTCCGGGCCAGGCAGCGCCACGCCATCCCAGCGAGCGCTCCGCGCCACTGCAGGAAATCAACGAGCGTGACCCGGTCAGCACCAATGTGCAGGCGGTGTTTCCCAAAGAGCTGCTGGAGCGCCTGCGCCATGGGCTGAGCCTGGACGGCGAGGCACTCAAGCCTGCCAAGGTCGATTGGCAGAACCCCGAGCAGCTGCGTTTTGTGTTGACCGAGGGCAAGAAGCGTCAGATTCGCCGCATGTGCGAGCTGGTGGGGCTCAAGGTGGTGGGCCTCAAGCGCATCCGCATCGGCCGCGTGACCCTGGGCAACCTGCCCGTGGGCCAGTGGCGCTACCTGTCGCCCAACGAGCGGTTCTGAGAGCCCCGGGCTCCTTGCGAATATTTTCTGAACGGAGCCCCTCTCATGCCCCTTCCTTCCGCACCTCGGCCACGCAAGCCTCCTGCTTCTACCCCTGCGGGCGACGGCGCCAAAGCTGCGGCAACCAACCCGCTGCGGCAGTTGCGAGCGTCCGACCTGCGCGCTGTGGCGCGCCTGGCCACGCAGGCCACCACCGGCATCACCCGGGTGGCCGAGGGGGTGCACCAGTCGGTGCTGGGCACGCTGGGGCTGCCGGGCGGTGCTGAGCCTGGTCGCACGCGGGGGCTGACGGGGCTGGTGTACCAAAGCATTCGCGGGGTGACGCAGCTGGTGGATGTGGGCCTGCAGGCCGGTCTGGCAAGGCTGGAGCCTTTTTTTGCCCCGGCGACGCCTGCTGGTGAGGTGCATTGGGAGCGCGAGGCGGTCATTGCCGCGCTCAACGGTGTGATGGGCGACCGCCTGCAGCGCGACAGCAACCCGCTGTGCACGCAGATGGGCTGGTACCAGCGGGGCTTGCCCCTCAACCTGCAGGCGCTGGACTCTGCGGGCGCTGCGACGGGCAAACTGCTGGTGCTGGTGCATGGCCTGTGCATGAACGACCTGCAGTGGCTGCGCCACGGCCATGACCATGGCGCCCATCTGGCCCATTCCCTGGGCTACACCCCCGTGTACCTGCGCTACAACACGGGCCAGCACACCTCCACCAACGGGGCCGAGCTGTCGGCTCTGCTCGAATCCCTGGTGGCCTCCTGGCCCGTGCCGGTGACCGAGCTGTCCATCCTGGCACACAGCATGGGCGGGCTGGTGGCGCGCAGCGCCTGCCACCAGGCAGCCCAGACACCGGCAAGCGCCAGCGGCTGGCTGCCTCGGCTGCGCCATCTGGTCTTTCTGGGCACCCCGCACCACGGCGCGCCCCTGGAACGCGCCGGGCATTGGGTGGATGTGCTGCTGGGCAGCACCGCCTATTCGCGCCCGTTTGCACGCCTGGCCCAGCTGCGCAGCGCGGGCATCACCGACCTGCGCTACGGCCACGTGCTCGACACCGACTGGCAAGGGCGCGATCGCTTTCGCAAAAGCCCCGACCAGCGCACCCCGGTGCCTCTGCCCGCCGGGGTGGCCTGCCACGCGGTGGCTGCAACGCTGGCCGCGCGCCGCAGCCCGGTGGGCGAGCGGCTGGTGGGGGATGGGTTGGTGCCCTTGCACAGTGCGCTGGGCATCCACGATGATGCCGGCCGGACGCTGGGATTTGACAAGGCTCGGCAAGCGGTGTTTTACCGCCTGGGGCACCTGGACCTGCTGGCGGATGCGGGCGTGGCCCGGCAGCTGGAGGACTGGATGAAGGTCCATTGATGGATCGATCAATGCCTGGGCGGCCTGCTTTTCGACGCAGGCGGTGCTTGCCAGGCGTCGGGGCGCGGCTACCATGTCGCGTTGCGCTATATAACAAGGAGAATTGAGTGAGTGATGCGAAATACCGCCTGGTGACCCGCAGTGACTTTGATGGCCTGGTCTGCGCGGTGCTGCTCAATGAGCTGAACCTGATCGACGAGATCACCTTCGTCCACCCCAAGGACATGCAGGACGGCAAGGTGCCCATCACCAGCCGCGACATCACCACCAACCTGCCTTACGTGCCCGGTGCGCACCTGGTGTTCGACCACCACGAGTCCGAGACCATCCGCAACTCGGGCCGCCGCGACGAAAACCACATCATCGAGGCCCATGCTCCCTCGGCCGCGCGCGTGGTTTACAACCACTACGGCGGCAAGGCCGCGTTCCCGCGCGTCACCGACGAGATGATGGCGGCCGTGGACCAGGCCGACTCGGCCCAGTATTCGCGCGAAGACATCCTCAACCCCCAGGGCTGGGTGCTGCTGAACTACCTCATGGACTCGCGCACCGGCCTGGGACGCTTTCGCGAGTTTCGCATCAGCAACTACGCGCTGATGATGGACCTGATCCAGTACTGCCGCGACCACACCATCGACGAGATCCTGGCGCTGCCGGACGTGCAGGAACGCGTTCAGCTCTACCGCGAGCACGCCCGCAAGGCCCAGGCCCAGCTGCAGAGCTGCGCCATCCGCATCGACAACTTGGTGGTGCTGGACCTGCGCGATGAGGAAACCATCTGGGCCACCAACCGGTTCATGATCTATGCGCTGTTCCCCCAGTGCAACATCTCCATCCACGTCATGTGGGGCCTGCAAAAGCAGAACACGGTGTTCGCCACGGGCAAATCCATCCTGGACCGCAGCAGCAAGACCCATGTGGGCAACCTGATGCTGGAGTTTGGCGGCGGTGGCCATGCTGCGGCAGGTACCTGCCAGGTGGCCAATGACAAGGCCGACGCCATGCTCAAGACGCTGATCCAGCGCATCACCACCGACGGTTGAGCCCCCGCGCCCCGCCTGGGTGGTGCGACGCCACCCGAAGGGGCCTTGAAAACCGGGCGCATGCCCCTAAATCACGCCTGCTGGTTCGGCAGGCGTGATTTTTTGTGCCGATTCCATTCGTTTCCGTTCAGACCGATTTCCACTGAGAGAGAACCCCCCATGAGCAAGCAAACCCTGTCGTTCCAGGCCGAAGTGGCCCAGCTGCTGCACCTGGTCACCCATTCGCTGTATTCCAACCAGGAAATCTTCCTGCGCGAGCTGATTTCCAACGCGTCGGACGCCTGCGACAAGTTGCGCTTTGAGGGCCTGAACAACTCCGCGTTGTTCGAAGACGCACCCAATCTCGAAGTGCGCGTGACCTTCGACAAAGATGCCAAGACGCTGACCATCACCGACAACGGCATCGGCATGAGCCAGCAGGAGGCCATTGACCACCTGGGCACGATTGCCAAGAGCGGCACCAAGGACTTCATGGGCAAGCTCTCTGGCGACCAGAAGGCGGATGCCCAGCTCATCGGCCAGTTCGGCGTGGGCTTTTACTCGGGCTTCATCGTGGCCGACAAGATCACCGTGGAATCGCGCCGCGCGGGCCTGAAGGCCGAAGAAGGCGTGCGCTGGATCAGCGGCGGCACGGGCGATTTCGAGGTTGAGGCCATCACCCGCGCCCAGCGCGGCACCAGCATCATCCTGCACCTGCGCGACGACGCCGAGGAATACCTCAACGCCTGGAAGCTCAAGCAGGTCATCGCCAAGTATTCCGACCACATCAGCCTGCCCATCCTGATGGAAAAGGAAGAGTGGAAAGACGGCGAGCTGATCAATCCATCGGATGAAAACGGCGGCCGCCAGCCCGGTGGCATGGTCAAGACCGGCGAGTGGGAAACCATCAACAAGGCCAGCGCCCTGTGGACCCGCCCCAAAAAGGACATCACCGAAGAACAGTACGCCGAGTTCTACAAGGCCATCAGCCACGACCACGAAGCCCCGCTGACCTGGGCGCACAACCGTGTGGAAGGCAACACCGAGTACACGCAGCTGTTGTACATCCCCGCCAAGGCCCCGTTCGATTTGTGGAACCGCGACAAGAAGGCGGGCGTGAAGCTGTACGTGAAGCGCGTGTTCATCATGGACGACGCCGAGGCGCTGATGCCCACCTACCTGCGCTTCGTCAAGGGCGTGATCGACTCGGCCGATCTGCCGCTGAACGTGAGCCGTGAGCTGCTGCAGGAAAGCCGCGACGTGCGCTCCATCCGCGAAGGCTCGACCAAGCGCGTGCTGAGCATGCTCGAAGACCTGGCCAAGCACGATAAGCACGACATCGCGGCGAATGCCGATGGCGTGACCGATGTGGTGGACGCCGACGACAAGGCCAAGGAAGGCAAGTACACCGCGTTCTACAGCGAGTTTGGCGCGGTGCTGAAGGAAGGCCTGGGCGAGGACTTTGGCAACCGCGAGCGCCTGGCCAAGCTGCTGCGCTTTGCATCCACCACCAGCGACGCCGTGACCGTGGGCTTTGCCGACTACAAGGCCCGCATGAAGGAAGGCCAGGAGGCGATTTACTACATCACCGCCGACAGCCTGGCCGCCGCCAAGAACAGCCCGCAGCTCGAAGTCTTCAAGAAAAAGGGCATCGAAGTGCTGCTCATGACCGACCGCGTGGACGAGTGGGCGCTGAACTACCTGCACGACTTCGACGGCACCCCGCTGCAAAGCGTGGCCAAGGGCGCCGTGGACCTGGGCAAACTGCAAGACGAAGCCGAAAAGAAGGCCGCCGAAGAGGCCGCCGAAGCCTTCAAACCCGTGCTGGCCAAGCTCAAGGAAGCGCTCAAGGACAAGGCGGAAGACGTGCGCGTGACCACGCGCCTGGTCGATTCACCCGCCTGCCTGGTGGTGCAGGACGACGGCATGAGCACCCAGCTCGCCCGCATGCTCAAGCAGGCTGGCCAGCAGGCGCCCGAGACCAAACCCGTGCTGGAGGTGAATGCCGAGCACGCGCTGGTCAAGAAGCTCGACGGCAGCGTGCACTTCCACGACTTGGCCCACATCCTGTTCGACCAGGCCCTGCTGGCCGAAGGTGGCCTGCCCGAAGACCCCGCCGCCTATGTGAGGCGCGTGAACGCCTTGCTGGTGTGAGGGTGGGCGATTTGTCGATGAAATGGCGGCAGGCGCTAGTGCCATAAGCGCTTGCTGCTATCAAAATATGAGACCCCGGTGGTGCCAATGCGCCACCGGGGTTTTTTGTTTCTGCGGGAGTGTGATGCGTGGTGCCGGGATTTCCTGCGGAGCCCGTCAGTCACGGGGTTCTGCCAGCGCCAGGAGGCGCGCATGTGTCTGGTTGAGCTCAGCCGGGGTTGCGTCGATCAGGGCCTTGAGCGCGCCATCGGGCAGCAGCATGCTCTTGCGACGGTCTGCCTTGACCGGCATGTTGCGCCAGCCCGAAAGCACCAGCCAGTCCCACAACTCTGCGGACACAGGGTGCGTGACCAGCATCTTGGTGCCCTCCCGCACGATGAACACCCCCACCGCAGGCAGTGAGCCCACGGGGGCCGGCTTGCGCGGCTGGCGGATCGATAAGGCGTTGCGGATCCAGTCTTTCATGGGGCACCCGGCGGTGAGTGGCTACAGCATAGCCAAGATTTGCGCGCGTGCCATCTCCGGGCCATGGCACTACGGTTGTTTCTTAGAACGCATGCGTTGCGGATAATGCGCGCAGGGCCAATGCATCCGGTGCTGGCCACTTCGTTGTTTGAGAGTGTCCATGCTGCGGTTCTTCCTGACTTTTGTCGTGCTCCAACTCACCCTGTTTGGCATCAACATGCTGGGGGTGGTGCAGCAGCATGTGGTGCTGCCCTGGACCGCGCTGCTGGCGCGCGGCTGCGCTGGGCTGGTGACATTGTTTGACGCATCGGCTGCTGCGGCGGGCAAGGTGCTGTGGAACACCGTCAGCGGTTTTGGCGTATCGATCGAGCCGGGTTGCAACGGCATCGAGGCGTGCATCGTGCTGTTTGCTGCAGTGATGGCGTTTCCGTCCACCTGGCGTCACAAGCTCGTGGGGCTGGGTGTGGGTTTTGTGGCAGTGCAAGGGCTGAATGTCGTGCGGGTGATCAGCCTTTTCTATCTGGGGCAATGGAGTACCACCGCGTTCAATTTTGCCCACGAGTACCTGTGGCAGGCCCTCATCATGCTGGACGTGTTGATTGTCTGGCTGCTGTGGGTACGCGCCGGGGACCGGGCAGCGGGGCTGGCCACTGCGCCTGCCAGCGCGGGCTGATGCACCGCACGATGCCCTTCTGGAGCTTGTGAATGCGCCGTCTGTCTCCGTTGACTCTCTTCGTGTTGTCGGCCTTTGGCTGGATCTTGGCGTTGACCGCCGCGTGGTCCGTGGTGTCTGCCTGGACGTCTTATCCCGTGGGAGTGCTGTCGCACATGGCCCTGGAGCAGGGGGCGCCCATGTGGGTGCGGCAGGTGCGCTTGTCACCGGGTGCCATGGAGGTGGATACCGCCATCTCGGTGCCGGTGGCCCAGGCTGGGGGGCGGCGGGGAGAGGTCAGCATTGAAGTGCGCCCAGCGCACTACGCGTATGGTCTGCCCATCTTTTTGGCGCTGGTGCTCGCAGCACGTGGCAAGGGTCGACTGACCCGGGCGGTGGGCGGGTATGTACTGCTGCTGCCGTTCCAGGCGTTCAGCCTCACGATGTCGGCACTCATGCAGATGGTGCTGGCTGCGCAGACCGATATCCGGCTGCTGCGCGTCGCCCAATGGCAGATGGAGGCCATCATCTACGGCTACCAATGGGGCTCTTTGGTGGTGCCCACGCTGGCTCCCATTCTGCTTTGGCTGTGGATGGATCGCCAGTTTGTGAGCGATGTGCTGGTGCGCGGGTGGCGTGGGGCCTTGCCGGTGGCGCCGTCGTGAAGGCATCTGCTGCGCACGGTCTGCCCCCACGCGGGTGCCTCCCGTATCTTGCCGCAGCGCCCGGGCCCGCCCACGTCAGGCCATCAGCGGTTCTTCCTGCATCGCCTCGATCTGCTCGATCAGCATGTCCACCTGCCCGCGCCAGTAGTCGCTACTGCCGAACCAGGGGAAATTCGCGGGAAAGATCGGGTCCTGCCAGCGGCGCGCCAGCCAAGCGCTGTAGTGGATGAGGCGCAAGGTGCGCAGCGGCTCGATGAGCGCCAGCTCGCGGCGGTCGAAGCTGCGGAACTGCTCGTAGCCGTCGATCAAAGCGGCAAGCTGGTGGGTGCGCTGGCGCCGGTCGCCCGACAGCAGCATCCACAAGTCCTGCACGGCCGGGCCCATGCGCGCGTCGTCCAGGTCCACAAAGTGCGGGCCGCCGCGGCCCCATTCATCCAGCGGGGTCCAGAGGATGTTGCCGGGGTGGCAGTCGCCGTGCAGGCGGATCTGGGTGGCATTGTTCAAGCCAAATGTGTCTGTGGTGCTAGTGGAATATGCGCTGGTAGCTATCAAATCGAGAGCTTTGTCGCACTGGGTCTTCCAGGCGGCTTGCATGTCGAGCGGGATGATCTCGTTCGTCAGCAGCCAGTCGCGCGACGCCGTGCCAAAGGTGGCCAGGTCCAGCGTGGGCCGGTGTGCAAAGGGCTGGGCGGCGCCCACGGTGTGGATGCGGGCCTGAAAGCGGCCAATCCATTCCAGCACTTCAAAATCGTCCAGCTCGGGCTGGCGCCCGCCGCGCCAGGGGCTGACGGAAAAGGCAAAGCCCTCGTGCTGGTGCAGGGTGGCGCCGTTCAGCACCAGCGGGCCCACGGCGGGCACCTCGGCCGCCATCAGCTCCGCGGCAAAGGCGTGTTCTTCGAGGATCTGCGCCTCGCTCCAGCGGCCGGGGCGGTAGAACTTGGCCACCACGCGCTCGCCCTCTTCCAGCGTGGCCTGGTACACCCGGTTTTCGTAGGACGACAGGGCCATGAGGCGGCCGTCGCCGTACAGGCCCACGCTGGCCAGCGCGTCCAGCACCTGGTCGGGGGTGAGGCGGGCGTAGGGGTGCTGGTCGGCGGGCGGATGGTCTGGGTGCGATACGGTCATGCCCGATTGTCGCCGCCCATCTGTGGGTGCCGATCGCGCCGCCTACGCTGGATCAGCCCAGCAGCATGGTGGCGATGTGCCCCGTGCGCGGGTCGCCGCTGCCTGCCAGCACGCTGGCAAACAACGCCTGCGTGGCCTGGGGCCCCGCGTGGTGCTGCACCACCAGCCAGGGCTGTGGCCCCGACGACACGGCGGTGCTGAACTGGTTCCAGGCCGCCACCAGGCGGTCGTTCAGGCCCTGGGCGCCCCAGTCGGTATGGCGCTTCTTGACCTGGGCGGGGGCAAAGAACATCACCGGGCGCGGGCCGGGCAGCTGGCCGGCGCCGCCCAGATCGCCCACATGGCTCGCGCCCACCGAGCAGCTGTAAGCCAGGCCGGTGAAGTGGGCGTGGATGCGTTGGCGCAGGCCCACGCTGCCCGCAAAGTCGATGTAGACGCTGGGCGTGGCGCCGTCGAGGGTGTCCAGTGCGTCGTAGGTGACCACGCGGTGGTAGCAGCCCAGGCTCTCGCAAAACGCCACGTTGCCGGGTGAGGTGAGGCCGATGACCTCGATGCCCTCCCGCTGTGCGAGCTGAAAGGCCGTGCCGTAGGCGGTTTTGCTCGACGCGCTGGACAGCAGCATGCGCCGGGCGCCAAAGAACTCCTGGTCGGCCAGAAAGTCGTCGATGAGCCACGAGGTGATGAACAGCGGCCGCAGCAGCGCCTGCACGTCTTCGTTGTCGGCGCGGTACAGCCCGTCGGTGCTGGTGCGCAGGTAGTGGTTGTAGACCGCATGCAGGCCCGCGCGGTGCGGTGCACCGTCGCTGAAGCCCGTGGTGTTGACGCGCTCTGGCGACAGCACGGCCTGGCTGGCCATGGGCCAGTAGCCATACAGCCGCTCGCCCACGGCCACGGCCGGGTGCAGCGACTGCACCACGGTGCCAAAGCCCCACACGGGCACGATGCCCCAGCCGGCCTCGCCGGTGGGGAAGAACTGCCAGTAGTTCAGCATGTCGCCCAGCGCGGCATAGGTGATGTTGTTGGCCGTGAGGGCAAACGACTCGACCCGCACGCGGACCTGGCCTTCGGCCAATGGGGTGTCGTCGGTGGTGGTCAGGCGGGTGGTGGCCAGCTGGTCCTGGCGCACGAGGAGGGTGGTGGTGCTCATGCCGCCACGCTAAACCAAAGCGTGCGCGCGCTCAAGCGGCGCGCGCCGCCTGGGCGACAGGTGTGCGGCGTGGCGGCGCGCCGGGGCCAAGGGGCTCAGCCCGCCGTGGGCTGCGCCAGTTGCTCGAAAGGCAGCGCCTGCTTGACCAGGATGACGGTGCAGGGCGCATCGCGCGCCACGCGCATGGGCACGGTGGCAAAAAAGCGCTGGGTCTGCAGCCCGTGTGTGGCGGCGCCCAGGATCATCATGCTCACGTGGTTGCTGGCCGCATAGCGCACCAGCGCCTGGGCCACGTCGCCGGCTTCCAGCACGTGGTAGCTCACGGCATGCCCGGTCAGGTCCAGCCCCTGGGCCCACTGGCGCAGGCGCGCCATGTGCTGGCGGTGCAGCGTGGTCTCGCTGCGCTCGCTGTCGCTGGTGCTGCTGGCGCCGGGCGACACCACCGTCACGCAGGCCAGCCGCGCGCCGGGGCGGATGCCCAGGGAGCGCGCCACCGCCTGGCGCAGCGAATAGAGCGTGGCGTCCGTCACGTCGGCATGGGGCACGGCCACCATGAGGATGGGCGTGTCCTCGATCTGCTGCGAGGGCAGGGGGCTAGGCGTGTAGTGCATGCCCGCTGCGCGCAGCCAGCGGCGCAGGTGCGTGCGCAGCGGCGTGCGCTCGGTGCGTTCGCCGCGTTCAGTGATGAGGACCTGCTCGGGGTTGGACAGGTCAAACGCCAGGTGGGCCGCCGAGGGGTAGCGGCTTGCGGCCTCGGGCTCCAGGCATCGCAGGATGACCTCCTGCAGCCAGGGCGGGATGTCGGCGCGGTGCTTGCGCGGAGGCGCGGGCGTCATCCACAGGCGCTGGCGCATGCCGCCGCTGGTGGTGGGCGCGCCAAACGGCAGCTCGCCGGTGGCCAGCTCGTACAGCATCACGCCGATGGCGAAAATGTCGCTGCGCGGGTCGCCGCGCACGCCCACCACCTGCTCGGGCGCGATCCAGGCGGGCGAGCCCACGGCCTGACGCATTTCCTCGGCCAGCAGGTCGGGGTAATGCGCGTGGCACGAGAGGCCAAAGTCCAGCAGCACGGCCGTGCCGTCCTCCTTGATGAGCACGTTGGCCGGTTTGAGGTCCAGGTGGCACACGTTCTGCTGGTGCAGGCTGTGCGCCGCGTGGGCCGTGGCCGCGCCCAGGCGGGCTATTGTTGGGATGTCGCAGCGCCCAGGCGCATCCAGCCAGTGCTGCAGCGTCTGGCCGGGGATGTATTCCATCACCAGGTAAGGCAGGCGCACCAGGTCGCCCGCTGCGACAAAACGCGGCACATGCGGGCCGCTGAGCACGGGCAGGATCTGCAGCTCCACCTCGAAGCTCACGATGTTCTCGGCCCCGTCGCCCGCCGTCATGCGCGGGATCTTCATCGCCATGGCAAAGCCGGGGCTGCGGTCGGGCTGCGCGTATTCCACCGCGTAGATGTGGGCCATGCCGCCGGCGTGGATGCAGTCCACCACGCGGAAGCCGTCGATCTCGGTGCCGGGCTCCAGCAGCTTCATCTCACTGGCCCTTTTCCAAGCGGTCGGCATAAAAGCCAGGCAGGCCCGCTGCGCGGATGGCGGCGGCGGCGGCCAGGTGGTCGTAGGGCACGCGGTAGAAGGTGATCTGCTTGGCGGTGTCGTCAAACAGCGCGTACATGGCGCGTGCATCGCCGTCGCGCGGCTGACCCACCGAGCCCACGATGCCCAGCCACTGGCGGTGCGTCGGCACGGGCACCGGCACGCAGGGCTCGGGCGCAAAGCGCATCAGCTTGGCCGTGGGCGTGAGGAAGTACAGCACCTGCTCGTGCACATGGCCGCAGAACACGTAGCGGATGGCGGGGTCGATGCCCTGGGCGGCCGTCATGCTGCGCTCGGCGGCGTTGGAGTCTTCCACATACCGCCACTGCGCGGGCATGTCGGCACTGGCGTGCACCAGCAGCGCGCTGGTGCCCAGCCGTGCGGTGAGCGGCAGCGTCTGCAAAAAGGCGATGTGGCTGTTGCCGAGCTGGTCGTGGGTCCACTGCGCGCCCAGCTCGCTGCGGTTGCGGGGGTTGGCGGGGGGCGCCAGGGCCATGGCGTCGTGGTTGCCCAGCACGCACAGGGCACCTTGCTGGGTCAGGTCACGCACTTGCTCCACCACGGCCACGGGCTCGCCGCCGTAGCCGACCAAGTCGCCCAGCAGCGCAAATTGTTCGGCACCGTGGGCGCGGGCGTGTGTCAGGCAGGCGTCCAGGGCCTGGCGGTTGGCGTGGATGTCGGACAGCAGGGCGATTTTCATGGGGTTGTCTCCAACCCCATCATCGCGCGCATGGCTGAATGCCAGCTTGCAGGTGGCAGTGCCTGCGTGGCTTCAAAGCAAAAATAGCTGACAGCGCTTGTGGATCAAGCGCTGTCAGCTATGGTTTTGGTAGCTCAGAGGCTGCGCTGTGCGGTGACTGGTTTGTCCAGCGCCAGCACCAGGCCCAGCGCAATGATCGCGGGCAGCGCCTGGCTGAAGAAGATCTTGGGCGCTGCAGTGGCAGCACCAAACACCCCGGCCACGATCACACAGGCCAGAAAGAAGACCTTGAACACCCGGTTGCCGGTGAACAGCCCAAAAAACAGGCCCGCTGCCAGAAAACCGTTGTACAGCCCTTGGTTGGCTGCCAGCGTCGTGGTGGCGTCGGCGAACTCCTGGGTCAGGTTGAAGGTCTTCATGCCCTGCGGTTTGTTCCAGAAGAACATTTCGAGCACGAGGATGTACACATGCTCGATGGCCACCAGGGCCACCGCGATGCGGGGGATCAGCAGGCGGCCCATCGTCTTAGACGATCGTGATGGTCACGTCGATGTTGCCGCGCGTGGCGTTGGAGTAGGGGCAGACCTGGTGCGCGGCGTCCACCAGCTTCTGGGCCGTGGCCTTGTCCAGGCCGGGCAGGCTGATGTTCAGGCGGGCAGCGATGCCGTAGGCGTTCGGGATGGGGCCCAGGTCCACTTCGGCGTCGATGGACACGTCTTGCGGCACGGGGATGCCGATCTTGCCGCCCACAGCCTTCATCGCGCCGATGAAGCAGGCTGCGTAGCCGGAGGCAAACAGCTGCTCGGGGTTGGTGCCGGTGCCGGACGTACCGGGCGAGGACAGCTTGACTTCCAGGCGGCCGTCATCGGTCTTGGCGGCGCCATCGCGGCCACCGGTCACGTGCGACTTGGCGGTGTACAGGACTTTTTCGAGTGTGGTCATGGTGTCTTCCTTGCGGTTGTTGCCCACGGTGGGCGGTGGAGGGAATCGGTTCTTGCGGTGTCGTTGCGTGTTTCTGCGGGCCGTCAGCGTTGCTCGCTGAGCCGGTCCCGCAGCTGCTTGAGTTCGGTGGTCAGGGCGGTCAGCTCGGCAATCGAGCACTGGCTGCTTTGCAGCACGCACTGCGGGATGGCCTCGGCCTGGTCGCGCAGCGCACGACCCTCGGCCGTGAGGGTGATGCGCACGCGGCGCTCGTCCTGCACATCGCGCAGCCGGGCAATCTGGCCCTGCGCCTCCAGGCGCTTGAGCAGCGGCGTGAGCGTGCCGGAGTCGAGAAAAAGGCGCTCGCCCAGCTCGGACACCGTCACGCCGTCCTGCTCCCACAGCACCAGCATCACGAGGTACTGGGGGTAGGTCAGGCCGATCTGGTCGAGCAGCGGTTTGTACAGCTTGGTCATCGCCAGCGAGGCGGAATACAGCGCAAAGCAGACCTGGTTGTCCAGCCGCAGGATGGCGGGGCTGGGAGTGTGGGGCGTGCTGTGGCTGGGCATGGGATGAATTGTGGTTGCAAATTCAATTGTGTGCAATTGAATTGTGAAAAACTTTGTTAATGGATGGGATTGTATGGGTGGGGAGCGGCGCCGCGCCATCGGTGCTATTCGCGCGTCCCGCTGGCGCAGGCGGGGGCGCTGTGCCCCCTCACCCTCGGTAAATTGCTATCAATAGAAGAGCATCTTGCGCATGATTCATATACGCTAGTGGTCGATTGGGCTTGAAACTTGGCGCGTGGTGGTTCGGGCGACAACGAACCACCAGGACCTCAGCGCCCGCTGAACTGCGCGGGCCGGCGCTCGACAAACGCGCGCACGCCTTCGGCCGCGTCCTCGCTGTTGGCCAACTGCTTTTGCACGGGGATGAACTCTGCCACCGCCGCCGCTTGCCCCTGCTCGATGGCCTTGAGCACGTTGAGCCGCGTGGCCACCACGGCCAGTGGCGCCTGGGCTTCGATGCGTTGGGCAATCTGCAGCGCCTCTTGCAGTTCCTGGCCTGCGGGCACCACCTTCTGCACAAAGTTCAGCCGGTAGGCCTCGGCGCTGCCGAATTCGTCGGCGGTCAGCAGGTGCAGCAGGGCGTTGCCCGTGCCCGCGCGCTCGGCCATGCGCAGCGTGGCGCCGCCCGTGGCCATGATGCCGCGCTGCACCTCCATCTGCGAGAAGCGGCAGTTATCGGCCGCCACCACGATGTCGGCGCCCAGCATCAGCTCGATGCCCACCGTGAAGCAGATGCCCTTGACCGCCACCACCATGGGTTTGGTGCGCCGCCGGTAGCCGGGCAGGCCGTAGTCGTGCGGCTCCACCAGGCCTTCGGGGATGGCTTTCTCGCCGCGCTGCATATAGGCGCTCACGGCGGGCAGGTCGAGCCCGGCGGTGAAGTGGTCGCCAAACGCATGCAGCACGCCCACACGCAGGGCGGGGTCGTCGTCGAGCCGGGTGTAGGCCTCGGCCAGCTGGCGGAACATGGGGGGCGTCCAGCCATTGCGCTTGGCCGGGCGGTTGATGCCGATCAGCAGCACATGGCCGATGACCTGGGTGTCGATGTTGCCCTCGGGCGGGGGCGTGGTGGGGGTGATGTTTGTCATGGGCGCAGGTCTCCTGGCCCATGATTGAAAACGCTTCAAGCGCTGCGCGCCGTCTCAATCGAGACAGCGCAGCCGATTAAGGCAAGCGGCCTCCAAAACCGGCGCGGCGACTTACCAGTGCCCCCGCGCAAGGGCCGCCACGACATGCAAATGTCGTTTCCACTCCATGCGCTGGGGGCGTCCCCCTGGGGGGAAGGCGCGAAGCGCCTCAGGGGGTTAGTAGGAATACACGCCCCGGCCCGTCTTGCGGCCCAGGCGGCCGGCGGCCACCATTTCCTTGAGCAGCGGGCAGGGGCGGTACTTGCTGTCGCCAAACTCGGTCAGGTACACCTCCATCACCGCCAGGCACACATCCAGGCCGATCATGTCCGCCAGCGCCAGCGGGCCGATGGGTTGGTTGCAGCCCAGCTTCATGCCTGCGTCGATGTCCTCGGGCGTGGCCAAACCTTCGGCCAGCACGAAGAAGGCCTCGTTGATCATGGGCACCAGGATGCGGTTGACCACAAAGCCGGGCGCGTTCTTCACGGTGATGGGGCTCTTGCCCAGCGCCTCGGCCAGGGCCTTCACGGCGTCGTGCGTGGCGTCGCTGGTCTGCAGGCCGCGAATGATCTCCACCAGCGCCATCATGGGCACGGGGTTGAAGAAGTGCATGCCGATGAAGCGGTCGGCGCGGCTGGTGGCTGCTGCCAGCTTGGTGATGGAGATCGAAGAGGTGTTCGAGGCAATGATCACCTCGGGCGCCACGATGGCGTCCACCTGCTTCAAGATCTTGAGCTTGAGCTCGTAGTTCTCGGTGGCGGCCTCGATCACGAGCTGTGCAGCCTTGAGGTCGTCGTAGCTGGTGGAGGTCTTGATGCGGCCCAGCGCGGCGGCCTTGTCGGCCTCGGTGATCTTTTCCTTCTTGATCAGGCGGTCCAGGCTGCTGGCCACGGTGGCCAGGCCTTTTTGCACTGCAGCATCCGAGATGTCGACCATCACCACGTTGATGCCCGACACCGCACAAGCCTGTGCAATGCCGTTGCCCATGGTGCCTGCGCCGATGATGCCTACGGTCTGAATCGTCATATAGAGAGCCCTCTTCAAAGTGAAACGGATGGACGGAATGGTAAGGGGAATCGCACGACCGTTCGGTTATCGTGCGTCAAACCTGAACCAACAAGCCGCTTCGAAGCATGGCGGAGGAGACACCACAACATGTTCGACTACATCGTGATCGGCGGCGGCTCGGCAGGCTCCGTGCTGGCCGGCCGCCTGACTGAGAACCCCGCCGTGCGCGTGTGCCTGCTGGAGGCGGGGCCTGCCGACAACAGCGTGCTCATCCACTGCCCGGCCGGGCTGGCCGTGATGGCCAAGTTCGAGCTGAATGGCTGGGGCTTCAATACCACCCCGCAGGCCGCGCTGAACAACCGGCGCGGCTACCAGCCACGCGGCAAGGTGCTGGGAGGCTCCAGCTCGATCAACGCCATGGTCTACATCCGGGGCCAGCATGCCGACTACGACCACTGGGCCGCGCAGGGCAACCCGGGCTGGGGCTGGGAGGATGTGAAGCCTTACTTTCTGCGCGCCGAGAACAACGAGCGCGGTGCCAACGACTGGCATGGTCGGGGCGGTCCCTTCAACGTGGCGGACCTGCGTGCGCCCAACCGGTTCAGCCAGTATTTCACCGACGCAGGGGTGCAGGCCGGGCACCCGCACAACACCGACTTCAACGGCGCCACGCAGGAAGGCGTGGGCCTGTACCAGGTCACGCACAAGAATGGCGAACGCCACAGCGCAGCCAAGGGCTACCTCACGCCCCACCTGGCGCGGCCTAATCTGCAGGTCATTACCGGCGCCCATGCCACGCGCATCCTGTTCGACGGCACGCGCGCGGTGGGTGTCGAATACCGCCAGGGTGGCGCGATCAAGCAAGTGCGTGCCGGGCGCGAGGTGCTGCTGAGTGCGGGCGCGCTGCTGTCGCCGCAACTGCTGATGCTGTCGGGCGTGGGGCCTGCAGCGCATTTGCAGCAACACGGCATCCCGGTGCTGCACGACCTGCCCGGCGTGGGCCAGCATCTGCACGACCACCCCGACGTGGTACAGGTGCTGGACGCCCCTGAGCTCAAGGACCTGTTCGGCCTCTCGTTGTCGGGCATGGCACAGACCATGCGCGGCATCATCGAATGGCGCAAGCACCGCACGGGCATGTTGACCACCAACTTCGCCGAGGCGGGCGGCTTTATCAAGAGCGACCCGTCAGAGGCTGCGCCCGATCTGCAATTGCACTTTGTGATCGGCAAGCTGGTGGACCATGGCCGCAAGACGGTGTTCGGCCACGGGTACTCGGCCCATGTGTGCCTGCTGCAGCCCAAGAGCCGGGGCTCGGTCACGCTGGCCAGCCGCGACCCCATGGCCTTGCCACTGGTGGACCCGAACTTCCTGGCCGATCCCGACGACATGGCGCGCATGGTGCGTGGCTTTAAGCGCACGCGCGAGATCCTGATGCAACCGGCGCTCGCGAAGTTCGGCGCCAAGGAGCTGGCGGCCTCGGCCAGTGCGCGCAGCGATGCCGAGATCGAGCAGTTCATCCGCCAGTACGCCGACACCATCTACCACCCCGTGGGCACCTGCCGGATGGGGCCTGGGCCCATGGACGTGGTGGATGCCGAACTGCGCGTGCATGGCCTCGCCGGCCTGCGCGTGGTGGACGCGTCCATCATGCCGCGCATCGTGAGCGGCAACACCAATGCGCCCACGGTGATGATTGCGGAAAAAGCGGTGGACTTGCTGCGCGCCGCGCCGTGAACGATTTCACGTTTGGCGCCCGGAACGCGATTTTTAAGGTTTTCAAAGGGTCTGTTTAAGGAGTTTTTAACAGGCAAAAACGCGGCGAATTTCTAGACTTCTTGGCATGGAAGCGGGTGCATGGTGCACCCGGCCCGGCGCCCGAAAAAAGGCGCTGAAAGAGCCCAACGAGGCCATGAAAGAACGTGATGAAGATTGATGCCCGCGAAATTGCCGCACTGACCCAAGCCCAACCCGCCGCCCCCCGCATGGACATGTACGCCAGCATCCACAAGGCGCTGCGCGCCTTCATGGCCGACACGCTGCTGGGCCTGGGCCGCATGGATGTGGACGACGACCTGGAGTTTGCCCAGACCTGCGACCGCGTGATGCAGCTGCTGGACCTGTGCCGCGCGCACCTGCACCACGAGAACCAGTTTGTGCACGCCGCCATGGAGGCGCGCCAGCCCGGCTCCAGCCAGAGCATTGCCGGTGAACATGTGGAGCACGAACAGGCCATCACGGCCCTGGCCGACGGGGTGAACCACCTGATGGCCTGCGCCAAGCCCGCACGCCCGGCCGCCACCCTGGCCCTGTACCGCCAGCTGGCGCTGTTTGTGGCGCACAACTTCGAGCACATGCATGAGGAAGAGACTGCCCACAACCGCGTGCTCTGGCAGTGCTACACCGACGCCGAATTGGCGGGCGTGCACGATGCGCTGGTGGCCTCGATCCCCCCGCACGAAATGATGGTGGTGGCCCGCTGGATGGTGCCCTACATGTCACCGGCCGAGCGCACGGCCATGCTGTCAGACATGCAGCAACATGCGCCTGCCCCTGTGCTGGCCGCAGTGCTGGCGCAGGTGCAGCCGCACCTCTCGCAGCCCGAGTGGACCAAGCTGATGCGCAGCCTGGGCCTGCCGGTGGTTCCGGGTCTGGTGCACTGACTTTGAGAAATCAGTGGCGTGAAGGCGTCAGGCGTCTTCCAGCACCACGGGGCGCAGCACGCACAGCCGAAAGCGGCCGCGCCCTGTTTTCTCGATGTGGATGTGTGGGCAGTTCTCTTGCAGGCGGCGCTGCAGCAATAGCAGGCGGGCCTCCAGGTTGTCGGCCACATCGGGCAGGCGCAGGGCGGGGTCCAGCCGCAGCTCGCGGTTGGTGAAGTCCACGCGCCCAGTGTGCTGGTGGTCGCGCAGCAGCTTCCAGATGATGGCGCCCGCCACGCCTTTGATCAGGTAGTCGTCGTTGATGAACACGCTGTCGTTGGCCGCAAAGTGGCGCACCCGCAGCGCACTGCCGCTCACCGGCGGTGCTGCTGTAGGAGCAGGCAGCGGCTCGGGCGCATCGGGCGCGGCCTGCAGCAGGTCGATGGCGGCGGCCAGCTGGCCCGCAATGGCCACCAGCAGGTCCTCATCCTCGAAGCCAAAGCGCATGTCCTCGGGGCTCTCGGCAAACAGCACGCCCAGCAGGCGCCCGGCCGACAGCAGCGGCACTGCCACCTGGCTGTGCGGTTCGGGCAAGCCGGGGTAGGGAATGTCCATGCCGCGCAGCGGGGGCGCATCGGGGGCGGCATGCGCGTCCATGCTCTCGCGGATGGCGTGGCTGTACAGGGCGGCATGGGTCATGTGGCTGATGCGCACCGGGGTGCGCTCGCGCGCGGCCATGCCGATCACGCCCTGGCCCAGGCGGATCTCGGAGCCCACGCCCGAGGTGGCGTAACCGCAGCTGGCCACTGTGTAGAGCTGCTGGGCGCTGGCGTCCAGCATCAGCACCATGGCGTGCTCGATGCCCAGCTTGTGCTGCAGGCCCTGCAGCGCGCCTTGCAGCAATTCGTCCAGCCCCGTGCAGCGCGCAATGCTTTCGCTGCACAGGCGCAGCGTGTGCAGCAGCCCGGAGCGTGGCGCGGGTGCCGGCAGGCCTTCGCCCGCCACCGATTCGATGTGCTCCACGGCGTAGATGTCGGCGCCCCTGAGCTCAAACACCTCGGCCATGCCTGAATGCGATGCAATGCCCGCCAGCTGCGCGCGCATGCTCTCGAACACCGGGCCGCAGTCCTCGGTGCGTTCGTACAGCAGGTGCAGGCGGTAGAAATGGGCGGTGAGCGGGTCCAGGACCAGCACGGACGCGCGCGGGTTGCGCAGGATGTTCTGGCGGGTCTTGTTGAAGAACTGGAACGACAGTGCCACATGCGTCGCATCCACATACACCACCTGTGAGATGTAGGCCACGTTCGGTGTGCCGTCGGGGTCGCAGGTCGCCATGACGGCGGGAATAGCACCCTCCAGGCAGGGGCGGATGCTGTGCAGGGAGGGCGCTGCAGTGCTCATGGCTGCGGCGTAGGTGGTGAGGGTGGCGCGCACAACTCTGCGCCTGCGCGCGGGCCCGGTGTCTGGTCGAACGCGCTGGTGGGCGTGAAGCTCACGGCCACCACATCCTGCAGCGGCGCTGCGAGCATGGCAGCCACATACTGCGGCCCGTAGCCGACCTGGCCCACCTCCTGCACCATGGACTGCAGGTAGGCCTGCAACACGGGCACGTCGCCGTCATGGGCCGGGCGCTGCGTGGCCCGGCGGGCCTTGAGCTGCAGCGTCTGGTGGGTGGACGGCACGCTGAAGACCACGGCAATCTCACCAGTGTGCGCAATGTCCTGCAGCAACTGCTCGGACTGGCTGCGCCGCAGGTACACCGTGACCTCCTGCTCATCGCCGCTGATGTGGCTGCCCACGGCCCGCATGATGCTCGGGCGCAGGGCCGCATCGCGTGACGCCACGATGGCCGACACGCCCTTGGCCACCATGGCGATATGGCTGGGGCCGAGCAGCACGGTCATGCCTTGAAGCGCTTGCGGGTCAGGGCCAGGGCCACCCAGAAGGCGACCACCGTGGTCACCACCAGCACTAGGCCATGGCGCAGGGGGTGGGCGGGCCACTGGTCCATGAACAACGGGCGCACTAGCTCCACCGCGTTGGTCAGCGGCAGCCAGTCGGAGATGGCGCGCACGATGGGCGGCAGCTGCTCGCGCGGGAAGAACACGCCCGAGAGAAACATCATGGGTGTGAGCACCAGCGTGAAGTAGTAGGTAAAAAAGTCATACCCCTTGGCCAGCGCATTGAAGATGAGCGCGATGCTGGAGAACATGATGCCCACGAACAGTAGCACCGGCCAGGCCACCAGCAGCTTGGGGCTATGGCTGATACCCAGGGCCAGCATCACACCCAGGATGGCCGTCACGGTGAACAGTGCCTTGAACGCCGCCCAGAGCATCTCGGCCAGCACCACGTCGTCCAGGCTCACCGGCGCGTTCATGATGCCGTCCCAGGTCTTTTGCACATGCATGCGCGAGAAGGCCGAGTACAGCGCCTCAAAGCTGGCCGCGTTCATGGCGCTCATGCAGATCGATCCACTGGCCAGGAACAGGATGTAGGGCACCTTGGTGTCGCCCGCCGCGCCGCCCACGTTCACCTGCCCCACCAGGGCCCCCATGCCGTAGCCAAAGGCCACCAGCCACATCAGCGGTTCGGCAATGTTGCCCACCAGGCTGGGGATGGCGAGCTTGCGCCAGACCAGCAGGTTGCGCATGAACACGGGCCACCAGCGCACGGACAGGCTGGGCGGGCGCCACACCGACGGCGGGGGCGGGGCCACAGAGGCCACGGAGGACGGGGTAACGGTTTGCATCCGCTTATTGTGCGATGTTGGCGGGTGGTCGCACAGCCCCTTGCGCGCCTGCTTGGGCGGCCGTCCCGCTGGCTGGGCACGTCCATTGCTTGGGTGCTGTCATGCCCACCCATGTCCTGAACCTGCCCGCCGGTGCCAGCGCCCTCTGGCAAAACCGTCTGGGGCTGCTGCTGGAGTCCACCGGGGAGGGCGTGTTCGGCATCGATCTGGCCGGCAACTGCGTATTCATCAACCGGGCGGGCGCACAGATGCTGGGCTTTGCCGCCGAGGAGGTGATGGGTCGCAACATGCACGCGCTCACCCACCACAGCCACCCCGACGGCAGACCTTACGCCGACAGCGACTGCCCCATCTTCAACGCCTTCCGCCAGGGCCTGCCCTGCCGGGTGGACACCGAGGTGTTCTGGCGCCAGGACGGTTCGGCGTTTGCCGTGGAGTATTCCAGCCACCCCATCCTCGAGGGCGAGCAGGTGCACGGCGCCGTCATTGCGTTTGTGGACATCACCAGCCGCAAGCGCGCAGCCGACGAGCTGCAGCGCGCGCACGACGACCTGGCCCGCGCCAATGACGAGCTGGAGCGCCGCGTGGCCGCGCGCACCCAGGAGCTGTCGCAGGCGCTGGCGCAGCTGCGGGAGCTGTCGGCCTACTCGGAGCAGGTGCGTGAGGACGAACGCACGCGCATTGCCCGCGAGGTGCACGACGAGCTGGGCAGCCTGCTGGTGGCGCTGAAGATGGATGTGAACTGGCTGCACAAGCGCCTGGGCGAGCAGGGCGAGCGCACGCCCGAAGCGGCTGGCGACATGCGCACGCAGATGCGGTGCAAATGCCAGAACATGAGCCGCCTGATCGAAAACGCCGTGGACAACGTGGGCCGTATCATCACCGACCTGCGCCCCAGCATCCTGGACCACCAGGGCCTGTGGGCGGCGCTGGAGTGGCAGGCGCAGGAGTTTGTGCAGTCGGCCGAGCTGGAGCTGACGTGGCACATGGACGTGCCCGCCACCCTGCACTTGCCCGAGCCCGCCGCCATCGCCGTGTTCCGCATCTTCCAGGAGATGCTGAGCAATGTGGGCCGCCACGCGCAGGCCAGCGCCATCGACATTGCGATTGACGTGCAGGACGATGTGCTGCAACTGCGCGTGCGTGACAACGGCGTAGGCGCCACCCGCCAGGCGCTGGAGGCGCCCACCGCCTATGGCGTGATGGGCATGCGCGAGCGGGCGCGGCAGCTGGGAGGCCAGCTGACCATCACCAGCGAGCTGGGGCAGGGCTCGTGCCTGCAATTGCTGATTCCTCTGGAGCTGTCATGAATTCCGTGGTTCGCGTATTGATCGGGGACGACCACCGCATCGTGCGGGAGGGACTCAAGCAGGTGCTGGGCGACCCGGCCAACGGCACGCCCGAGATCACCGTGGTGGCCGAAGCCACCCAGGGCAGCGAGGTGCTGGAGCAGGTTACTGCGCTGCAGGGGCGCACGGGCGCACCGGGGCTGGACCTGGTGCTGCTGGACATCGCCATGCCGGGCATGGACGGCCTCGAAGTGCTGCAGGCGCTGCGCAAGGCCTGGCCTGCATTGCCGGTGCTGATGCTCAGCACCTACCCTGAGCGGCAATATGCGGTGCGCTGCATCCAGATGGGCGCAGCGGGCTACCTGCACAAAAGCGCCGACCCCGACGATATGGTGGCGGCCGTGCGCAAGGTGGCGGCGGGCGGGCGCTACCTGACCGAGGCCACTGCGCAAGCCCTGGCGGGCGCAGTGGAGCGCACCGGCGTGGTGCGCACCGCCCAGCAGGGCGCGCCCGCCGGAGTAGACGCGCTCTCCTATCGAGAGCACCAGGTGTTCCGCCTGCTCACGGCCGGGCAGAGCGTGAGCGAAATTGGTGCGCAGCTCAAGCTCGCGCCCAACACGGTGAGCACCTACCGCGCCCGTATCCTCGAAAAGACCGGCGCGCGCAATGACGTGGAGCTGGCGCTGCTGGCGCGTGGCGCGCCTGCCGAGTGATTTGTGGGTGCGATATGCCCGATTTGTAGTGCTGGCCCTACACGCTGTAGACACCACACCCACGAATTCATGACAGAGGGCCGGCGCCGGCAAAAACTGGCCCGCGCTTTGCGTAACGCCTGGCACCAACTTCTTCGAGGTGTGCCATGTCCGAATTCTTCTCGCCCTACGATGCCGACCGCCCGTTGATGCTGAAATGCAGCTGTGGCCGCGACCACACGGTGGCCGACCACCATGCCGAGGTCTCGGCCGATGCTGCTGCAGCCACCTTGCGCCAGCGCAGCGAGACCCGCGAGTTCGAGCTTTACAGCAACGAGTTCATCGAAGCCACGCTGGTCAAGGCGCTGTTTCCGCAAGACGCGGTGCGCCGCCGCTTCATCAAGGCCGTGGGCAAGGGCACAGCCATGGCGGCCATTGCCAGCGTGTTGCCCGTGGCCAGCCTGCAGGCCATGGCGCAAGAGAAACAGGGCGCGCTGGAAAAGACCAACCTCAAGATCGGCTTCATCCCGATCACCTGCGCCACGCCGCTGATCATGGCCCACCCGCTGGGCTTCTACAGCAAGCAGGGCCTGAATGTCGAAGTCACCAAGACGGCCGGCTGGGCGCTGATCCGCGACAAGATGATCAACAAGGAGTACGACGCCACGCACTTCCTGAGCCCGATGCCGCTCGCGATCTCCATGGGCCTGGGCTCCAACGCCACCCCCATGAACGTGGCCACCATCCAGAACGTGAACGGCCAGGCCATCACGCTCGCCCTCAAGCACAAGGACAACCGCGACCCCAAGAACTGGAAGGGCTTCAAGTTCGCGATTCCCTTTGAGTACAGCATGCACAACTTTCTGCTGCGCTACTACCTGGCCGAGGCGGGCCTGAACCCCGACACTGACGTGCAGCTGCGCGTGGTGCCACCGGCCGAGATGGTGGCCAACCTGCGCGCGGGCAACATCGATGGCTTCCTGGGCCCCGATCCGTTCAACCAGCGCGCCGTGTTCGAGGAAGTCGGCTTCATCCACCTGCTCACCAAGGATCTGTGGAACGGCCACCCCTGCTGCGCCTTCGGCACCAGCACCGAGTTCATCCAGAAGAACCCCAACACCTTTGCCGCGCTGTATCGCGCGGTGCTCACCTCGGCCGCCATGGCGCGCGACCCCAAGAACCGCGAGCTGATCGCCAAGGTGATTGCGCCCCAGGCCTACCTGAACCAGCCCGAGGCCGTGATCAACCAGGTGCTCACCGGCAAGTTCGCCGATGGCCTGGGCAAGATCCAGAACGTGCCCGACCGCGCCGACTTCGACCCCATGCCCTGGCAAAGCATGGCCGTGTGGATGCTCACACAGATGCAGCGCTGGGGCTACATCAAGGGCGATGTGGACTACAAGCAGATTGCCGAAAAGGTGTTCCTCATCACCGATGCGAAAAAGCAGATGAAGGCGCTGGACCAGAAGGTGCCCGACGGCGCGTACCCCAAGTTCAAGATCATGGGGCGCGAGTTCGATGCGGCGAAGGCGGCCGAGTACGCCAAGAGCTTCCCTATCCGCAAGGCGGCATGACATGACTGCCACCAAAAACCTCAACCTGCGCGCGGGCCTGCTGTCCGTGCTCATCTTCCTCACGCTGCTGGGCATTTGGTATGTAGCCACGTCGTCCTCGGGCGCCAGCGGCGGCACGGCGGGCATGACGGCCGAGCAGATCGAGTACGCCAAGATGATGGGCAAGGACCCGGGCGCATCCAAGAGCGGTGGCTTTCCCACGCTGGGTGCGATGGGCAGCACGGTGTGGGGCCACCTGTCCAACCCGTTCTACGACAACGGTCCCAACGACAAGGGCATCGCCATCCAGCTGGCGCACTCGCTGGGCCGCGTGGCGCTGGGCTTTGGCCTGGCCTGCCTGGTGGCGATCCCGCTCGGCTTCATCATCGGCATGTCGCCGCTGCTGCGCCGCGCGTTCGACCCGTTCATCCAGGTACTCAAGCCCATCAGCCCGCTGGCGTGGATGCCGCTCGCGCTCTACACCATCAAGGACTCATCCATCTCGGGCATTTTCGTGATCTTCATCTGCTCGGTGTGGCCCATGCTGGTGAACACGGCGTTTGGTGTGGCCTCGGTCAAGCGAGACTGGCTCAACGTGTCGGCCACGCTGGAAGTGAACCCGCTGCGCAAGGCCTTCCTGGTGATCCTGCCCGCTGCGGCGCCCACCATCCTCACGGGCATGCGCATCAGCATGGGCATTGCGTGGCTGGTGATTGTGGCCGCCGAGATGCTGGTGGGCGGCACGGGGATTGGCTACTTCGTGTGGAACGAGTGGAACAACCTGTCGCTCACCAACGTGATCTTTGCCATCCTGGTGATCGGCGTGGTGGGCATGTTGCTCGACCTGGCGTTTGGCCAGCTGCAGAAGGTGGTGACCTATGTGGAGTGATGTTGCCCAGCGCCCGGCTGTTCCAGCCCCTCTTGCCACTGACGCACCGCAACGAAAGGCCTCTGCCGTGACCCAAGGCTTCCTCCAGATCGACCGGCTGAGCAAAGCCTTTGCGCCCGCCAAACCCGTGTTTGCCGATGTGTCGTTCACGCTCGACAAGGGCGAGTTCGTCTGCATCATCGGTCACTCGGGCTGTGGCAAGACCACCATCCTGAACGTGCTGGCGGGGCTCGATACTGCCACCTCGGGCACCGTCATCATGGACGGGCGCGAAGTGGCCGGGCCCAGCCTGGACCGGGGCGTGGTGTTTCAGAGCCATGCGCTCATGCCCTGGCTCACGGTGCGCCAGAACATCGCGTTCGCCGTGAAGTCGCGCTGGCCCGACTGGAAGAAGAGCCAGGTCGATGCGCATGTGGAGAAGTTCGTGGCGCTGGTAGGCCTGAGCCCTGCCATCGACAAGAAGCCTTCGCAACTCTCGGGCGGCATGAAGCAGCGCGTGGGCATTGCGCGCGCGTTCTCCATCCAGCCCAAGATGCTGCTGTTGGATGAGCCCTTTGGCGCACTCGATGCGCTCACGCGCGGCACCATCCAGGACGAGCTGATGACCATCGTGCGCCAGACGCAGCAGACGGTCTTCATGATCACGCACGATGTGGACGAAGCCATTTTGCTGGCTGACCGCATCCTGCTGATGAGCAACGGCAACGAGACGCCCGAGGGCTATAGACCCGGTGGCATTGCCGAGGTGGTGGTGAACCCCCTGCCACGCGAACGCACGCGCACCAGCCTGCACCACCTGGACGGCTACTACGCGCTGCGCAACCACATCGTGGACTTCTTGGTGACGCGCGCCAAAGCCCACTGAATTCCTGAGCAGCCAAGCCCTGTCGTGTTGCCCCTTGTGGCCGACAGGGAGGGCTGCACCCCGAAGTTCCTGTTCCCCGTTTCAAAACCCATCCAACCGAAGGAGCCATCACCATGAACCGCAACGACGTTACCGAAAAGATCATCAGCACCAAGGTCGCCAAGGGCCTGCAATGGGAGGCCATTGCCAAGAAGGTCGGCCAGTCCAAGGAATGGACCACCGCTCTGTGCCTGGGGCAGATGACTGCCACGCCCGAGCAGGCCAAGATCGTGGGCAAGATTTTCGGCCTGACGGCCGAGGAGCAGAAGTGGCTGCAAGTGGTGCCCTACAAGGGCTCGCTGCCCACACCCGTGCCCACCGACCCGCTGATCTACCGCTGGTACGAGGTGGTGAGCGTGTACGGCACCACCATCAAGGAGCTGATCCACGAAGAGTTTGGCGACGGCATCATGAGCGCCATCGACTTCAGCATGGACATTCAGCGCGAAGCCAACCCAAATGGCGACCGCGTGAATGTGGTGCTGTCCGGCAAATTCCTGCCGTATAAACAGTACTAACCCCCTGAGTCGCTTCGCGCCTTCCCCCTTTCTCTCGAATTGCTGCGCAATTCGGGAAGGGGGACACCGCCAGCGCGGCGGGGCGGCCCTTGCGCGGCGGTCGCTGGTATGGGCCGCCCCCCTCGGCGGCGGTCAGAGCACTTTGACGGCGCGGCCAATGAACTGGATGGGGCCTGTGGGTTTGTCAATCGGCGAGCCTGTGGGCGGTTCCAGCGTCAGCTCGAACAACTGGTTGGGCTGCAGCGGCGGTAGCTTGTCCAGCGGGATCTGCAGCGGCTGACCGGGCTGCACCAGGCCCAGCGACACGGGGCCGCTCCAGCCATCGGCCTTGGTCCAGAACTCCAGGGCCTTGTCGGCCGGTACTTCGGCCACGCCCAGCGGAATCAGGCTGATCAGCCGCGGCGAGCTGGCCTGCACCACCCAGCCGGGGGCCTTGTCCTGCGGCGCGACCAGCACCACCATGAACTGCGGCGGCGCGGCCACGGGTGCGGTGCGCGTCACGAGTACCGCCGCGAGCACCGCCGCCATCGCAAAGCCCGAGCCGGCGAGAGCCCGCCACAGGCCCAGGTGGTCCCACCAGCGGACGGACGGCTTGCGCTCGGTGTTGGCGCGGGGTGGCGCGGTAACGGGTGTCGTGGCCTGCTGCGCGCTGGCTGCTTGCAGCGATTGATCGATGCGCGCCCACAAGGCGGCGGGCGGCGCAATGGGCTCCACCAGCTGGGTCAGTGGCAGCAGGCGGGCTTCCCATTCGGCCACCGCCTGCTGCAGTGCTCGGTCACCGGGCAGGCGTTGCTGCATGGCCTGGCGCTCGGCAGCGGGCAGGGTGCCCAGCACGTACTCGCCAGCCAGCACATGCAGGTCTTCCGGCGAGGGCGTAGGCGGTGTGGTTCGCACATCGGTCATGCCATGCACTCCCGCAGCGATACCAGGCTGCGCCGGATCCATGCTTTCACGGTGCCCAGCGGGGCGCCCAGGCGCTCGGCAATTTCGCCGTGCGAGCAGCCGTCCACGTAGGCGTGCAGCACGCAGCTGCGGCGCGCCGGGTCCAGGGCCTCCAGGCAATGCTGCAGGCGGCCCAGGCTGGCGTTGAGTTCAAAGGTTTCCTCGACCTCGTGGTGGGCCTGCACAGACATGTCGGCCTCCAGGGCTTGGGTGGTGGTGTCGTCCACATCCACGTGGCGGCTGCCGTCGCGCACGGCGTTCAGGGCCAGGTTGCGCACCACGCTGTAGATCCACCCACGTGCGCTGCCTCGGCTCGCGTCGTAGCTGGCGGCGCGGGTCCAGATGTTCACGCAGGCATCGTGCACGATGTCTTCGGCCAGTGCGCGCTGGCGCACGATGCGCAGCGCCACGCCCAGCAGCCGCGCGCCCTCCTGTTGGTACAGGCGGTGCATGGCCTGCCGGTCGCCGGCCGCGCAGGCGGCCAGAGCGGCTTCGTAGTCAAAATCGCCAGGGGTGTCGGGCACGGTGTGCGGGCAGCGGGGCAGTGGCTGAAAGGTGGGCGCATCGTAGCCGCAAACCCGTCACCGCCCCGGTGGGTAGCCCCCGCTGCGCAGGGGATTGCGTGTGCGTGGTTTACGCGGCCTTCCAGAAGATGTAATCGGCCTGGTACTTCACGATCTGGCGCTCGCCCTTGTTGGCGGTGGTGCAGGCGGCAGCCGGTGCCACGCCGCCCTTCAAGGCCACGCGCTGGATGAAGGTCACGCCGGTCATGGCGCCGGAGCCCATGGCAGGGTTGGCCTTGACGAGCTGGTAGGGCAGGTTGCCAGTGCCAGAGGGTGCCACGGCCAGCTGGGTGGCCGTGAGCTTGGAGCCGTCGTTCGATTCCCAAGTGGCGGGCGGGCCGTAGTAGGTGCCGACCTGCTTGCCGCTGCGGTCATTCAGCACGGCCTTGGGCCCCACGAACACCCATTCGGTCTGGCCGGGCATGTTGGCCTTGTCGCGGCATTCGTAGGTGATCTCGCCCACGCCCACGGTTTCCATCGCCACCTTGTTGCCCGCAGGAACCTTGATGCTGTCGGGCAGGCTGTCCTGCGAGTACATGGATTTGGAAGGCGACGACATCATCGAGCCGCAGGCGCTCAGCAGCACGGCGGCGGCAACGGCACCCCCCAGGGGCAGCAGGCGGGAGATGGGAGACGTGTGGATGGTCATGGCGTTTCTCTCTGGTCTATGGGTTGATAGGACAGCAGCAAGTTGCGCTGCTGGAGGTACTACCCACGAAAACGCCGTTTGGATGCAGGAGATGTAAAAAATTTTTCCGATGCCTGCCCGGGCAGGGCCGCCGCCTGGGCGGAGGCTGCCTCAATGCAGGGTCAACGGTCGGGTGGTGGTCTTGACGCGCACCACCGCCGCCCGGTGCTCATAGGGGGCCGTCGGCTGGCCCAGGATGGCGGCCGCCAGCGTGCGCGCCTGCCGGGCAATCGGTTCGATATAGCGGCTGCACTGCCCGTTGATGCTGATGCAATCGCCCAGTGCGTGGATGCGGGGTACGCTGGTCTGCAGCGTGCCTGCGTCCACCGCAATGCCCTGGGCCCAATCGAGCCCTGCACTTTGCGCAAGCCGGGTGGGGGGGAGCAGGCCTGCAGCCGCCACCACTTCGTCGGCCGCAAAACGCTGCCCGCTGGTGGTGGTGACGCGGTAGCGCGAGTCCACTCGTTCCACCTGCTCCACCTGCAGACCGCCTTCAAAGCGGATGGACAGGTCCTTCCAGGCATCCAGCAACTGCGGGCCCGCCTGCTGGTCGTGCCAGCGCGCCAGCGGTTCGGTGGCCGTGTCCAGCAGCGTGATGTGGTGGCCGCCCAGTGCCAGGTCGTTGGCCAGCTCGCTGCCGATCAGGCCCGCGCCGATGATGAGCACGTCCTTGGGCTGCTCGCCCAGGTGCTGGCGCAGGCGCTGGTAGGCGTCCAGGTGGTTGATGCGCCAGCACAGACTGGCGGGCAAGCCCGGCGGCAAGGCGGCCTGCGCGCCGTGGGCCAGCACCAGGTGGCCGTAGCGCAGCACGCCCCGCGTGGTGCGCAGTTGGCGGGTGTCGGCGCAGATGCGCACGGCATGGGTGTGGGCCAGCAGGGTGACGCCCAGCCGCAACGCTGCATCGCGGCCGGTTTCGGACACCAGCGCCAGCGGGTCCAGCTGGCGCGCCATGGCCACCGACAGCAAAGGCTTGTCGTACCGGTCGCCTGCGCAGGCCGTCACCAGGGTGATAGGCAATGTGGCGCTGTGCTGGCGCAGGGTTTCGGCCAGCTGCCAGCCTGCACGGCCTGCGCCGACGATGACCACGCCCGGCTCGTCACGCGGGCGGATGTGGGCCGGAGGCGCTGCGCTGGCCTGCGCCCGCAGCGCCTCCAGCGTGGGGGCTTCGTACGGAGAAAAATCGGCCTTGGTCACCCCGCACAGCGGGCAGGCCCAGTCGTCAGGAATGTCCGCCAGCCGGGTGCCCGGCGGCAGGCCGCCATCGGGGTCGCCGTCCGCCTCGTGGTAGATGTAGCCGCAGGCGTTGCAGATGTAGCTTTGCCAGGGCGCTTGTGTTGCCGCTTCGGCCAACGCGTCGTATACGGCCTGCGAGGCGGCGCTCAATCCGAAGGCGGAGGCTGCCAACGGCGTGGTGGTGGTTGTGGCGGGCGTCATGCAGGCATCTCCTCGGCACTGAGCCGGGCGATCTCTTTGCGCAGGTGCTTGATGGCGGGCGTGACGATGGCCACAAAGTGCGACTCGCGCACGCGCCGCTGCACGTCCGAGCTCATGAGGTAGCCGCGCGCACCCTGGTGCATCAGGGCGGACTGGGCGGCGCGCAGGCACAGCTCCGCGCCGTGGGCGCGGGCGTCCAGCACGTCGATGAAGAAGTCGGTGCTTGTGTCGAACGGCGTCTGGGCCAGTTGCACGACGCGTGCGGTCAGGGCATCCAGCTCGGCCTGCAGCGCGTCGGGCCGGTCTTCCAGGAACTGGTTGACATGGCCCAGCTGCGCCTCCACCGCCCACATCGAGTCGATGGCGCCCTGGGTGATGCCCACGGCCATGCCACATTGCAGCATCACGAAGGCCGCGCGGATGCGCGCGATGAAAGGACGCGTAGGGTCGGCCATGATGTCGGCCGTGCCGATGAAATGGTCCTTGAGCCGCAGTGCATAGGTGCCCGTGCCCTCCATGGCCGAGAAGCTCGGGCATTCGCGCATCTCCACGCCCGGTGCGTCGCAGCGCAGCAAAAACATCACCTCGCGCTGGCTGGCCGCACCGTCGGCCTCCACCACCGCCGCGATCGCGCCACAGTAGTGGTCGGGCCCCAGGTTGCTGACCCAGGGCAGGGTGCCGTTGATGAGGTAACCGCCCTCTACCGGCGTGGCCTTGAGCAGCAGGCTTTCGATCTGGGCGTAGCTCTTCATGGGGTTGGACAGCGCCGTGCCGCCCATGCCCGCGCCGCTGGCGTGGCGCTGCAGCACATCGCCCATCAGCGCAGGGTTGCCCGATTGCTGCAGGTACAGCCCGCACACCGCCTGGCACCACATCATGAAGCCGGTGGCGCCGCACACGCGCGAGGCCTCGGCCATGGCGCGGATGGCCAGGCCGTAGTCGGCCGGGCCCGCCGTGCTGTCCAGGTGCGCGCTCATCGCGCCCACGGCGGCCAGTTGCTGCAGCTCGGCGCAGGGGTAGTAGCCGGTGCGGTCAATCGCCTCCACCTGCGCGGCCAGCGGGCCCTGGGCGATCTGGCGCACCGCGGCCAGCAGCGCATCGCCCCGCAGGGCGCCGTCCAGGTGGAGTTGGGGAGGGAGGTCGGCGGGGTTCATGGGGCTCCTTGGGTGCGCAGGGCGGGCTCGGTTGCGGGGGTATTTAGTCCGCGAGGCTGATCTCGAACGGAATGGGGTTGCGCATGCTGTTGGCCACGGGCGAGTAGAAATTGGCGTGCTGCACGATCTCGTCCAACACCTCGCGCGGTGCATCGCCCTCCACCAGCACCTTCACGCGGATGGCCTGGAAGCCCATCTCCGGCGGCGTCTTCTGCAATGCGCCACCCGCACCCCAGGCGGCGGGGTTGCCGATGTCGCCTTCCATGAACACCTCGATCTTGCTGAGCTTGACCTGCTTCCAGGTGGCCACGGCCGTGATGCCTACGGCCAGGCAGCCGCCCAGGCCTGACAGCACGATTTCGCCGGGCGCGGGTGCCGTGTCCTGGCCGAACAGGTGCAGGGGCTCGTCCACCACCACTGGTGCGTGGTTGCCCACATAACTCAGCGAGCGGTACTGCCCCTCCATCACCGTGTGGACCTTGTTGGTGCCCCGGCTGGCGGGGTTGTTGCGGCCTTTGTCGGCAAAGGCCATCAGGCCGTCGCGGTCGATGGGGCGCAGGTGCGTGTGCACGGTGGTGACGGGGGCAGAGGGTTCCAGCAGATCGGTGGACATGGTGTTCCTTGAAGAAAGAGACGGGAATGAAAAAAGAAGGACAGGGTTCGCAGCGGGCCACGCCCGCTGCAACAACGCACGGGGCTCAGGCCGCCAGCGCCAGCGCAGGCTTTTTGGGGAACTTGACCAGCGGCAGCCCGCTTTCGATCGGCAGCTTGTCGTCGCGCGACCATTCGTTCCACGAGCCGAAGTACATGCGCACATCGGCAAAGCCCGCCTGCTTGAGCGCGAGGAAGGTGTTGGACGCACGCGCGCCCTTGAAGCAATACAGGTACACCGTGTCTGCCGGGCTGATGCCGGCCGTGGCGCATTCGGCGCGCACTTCGTCTGGTGACTTGAAGACGGGGCCCTGGGGCGAGGGCTTCATGAAGCGGTACCACTCCAGCCACTTGGCGCCGGGCAGGCGGCCCTTGCGGGGCGCAAAGTCCTTGCCGTAGGGGCTGGAGCTGTCGCCAATCCATTCGTCCACATCGCGCACGTCCAGCAGCACGGTGTCGGTGCCCAGGGCCTCGATCACGTCTTCCTTGGTCAGCATCACGTCGGTGGTGGCCAGGTTGGTGGGGAAGATGGCCGGGGTGGGCACCACAGCCTCGGTGGAGACGGGCAGCTCTGCCGCCTTCCAGGCCGAGTAGCCGCCATTCAATACCTTGACCTTGGGATAGCCCAGCCAGGTCAGCAGGTAGTAGCCCCGGCACGACTGGCCGTAGCCGCTGTTGAGTGCATCCTCATAGAACACCGTCGTCTCGGCGCCCGACAGGCCGATCGCGCCCAGGTGCGCGGCAAAGGTGTCTTTCAGCTCCTGCAAGCCCTGGGGCGTGGAGGTGGCGAGGTAGGTGAAGGTCTCGCGCAGGTTCACCGCGCCGGGGATGTGCCCCAGGGCATAGGTGTCGGCGTCGCGGGTGTCGATCAGCACCACAGGCTCTGCGGCTTGCAGGGCCTGCAGCTGGGTGGGCGAGATGAGGACGGCGTCGGAGGCGGTAGCGGTCACGGTGCTCATGGAAAACCTTTCGGTGCGGTGGTGGGCGGGATGCCTGCCCTCCTTATCGCAACAGGTGTGCCAGAGCGGTTGTGGATGAGAAGATTTGAATGGAAATGGCTGAATGCGCTAGTGGAATATGCGCTGACAGCTATTGATTTGATAGTGAATGGGGTGTTGCCACATGTCGCTGGTCGGGGTGGACCAGACGGTCCTGGACACTGTGTTGACAAATTGTCGACACAGTGTCCGCCGTCACTTCAGACCCGCCTTGCGCAGCCGGTAGCTGAACTGCCGCAGCGTCAGCCCCAGGCTCTGCGCAGCGCGCGACTGGTTGCCGTGGTGCTCGGCCAGTGCTGCCTGCAGCACCAACACGCTGTGCGACTGGGCGGGTGCGTAGTCACGCACCAGCGGCGCCGGGGTGGCGGCCGGCTGTGCTGCTGCGCCGGTGGTGGCTGGGGGCGGCGGTGCAGGCGGCGGTGGCAAGGGCACGGACGCAGCCGGTAGAAACCGGTCCAGCTCCGCCCGCGTCACCAGCGTGTCATTGGTCAGCAGCACCAGCCGCTCGATCACATTGCCCAGCTCGCGGATGTTGCCGGGCCAGGGGTGTTCTTCCAGCCGCGCGAGCGCGTCGGGCGACAGGTTCACATTGCGCTGGTGCGCCTGGTTGGCGCGGCTCACAAAGTGCAGTGCCAGCGCGCGGATGTCCTCCCGCCGCTCGGCCAGCGAGGGCAGGTGGATCGGAATCACGTGCAGGCGGTAGTACAGGTCTTGCCGAAAGCGGCCGGCCTCCACATCGGCCGCCAGGTCGCGGTGGGTGGCCGCCACCAGGCGCACGTTGACCTTGACCTCGCGCTGCCCGCCCAGGCGCACCAGCGTGCCCTCTTGCAGCGTGCGCAGCAGTTTGGACTGCAGGGCCAGCGGCAGCTCGCCAATCTCGTCCAGAAAGATGGTGCCGCTGTCGGCCTGCTCAAACCAGCCCGCGCGGGCTGTGCTGGCGCCGGTGAATGCGCCTTTCTCGTAGCCAAACAGTTCAGACTCGAACAGCGCGTCCGGAATGGCCGAGCAGTTGACCTTGATGAAGGGCCGGTCGCGCCGCCCGCTGGCCAGGTGTACGGCGCGCGCAAACAGCTCCTTGCCCGTGCCCGACTGGCCTAGCAGCAGCACGGTGGCCTGGGTTTGCGACACGCGCTCCAGCTCGCTCAGGGCCTGCAGCAGTGGCGGCGAGCTGCCAATGAGCCCGTAGCGTGCGCTCTTGGTATTGAGCGCATTGGCCAGCACGGCGTTGCGCGCCTCCAGCTGCCGTGTCTGCTCGGCCACCAGCGCTTCCAGCTGCAGCAGCTGCCCCACCAGCGTGGCCAGCACGCGCAGCACCGCCAGGTCGTCGTTCAGGTGGCGTTGGCGGCTGCGGATGCGGTGGCAGGCCAGCACGCCGATGGGGGCGTTGTTGACCTCGATGGGCAGGGCGATGAAGGCCACCGTCTCGGGCGGCAGCTGGCTGCGCGCCACCGCGCGGGCCAGGAACAGCGGTTCGGCATCGATGTCCTGCACGATGGCAGGCTGCCCCGTGGCCAGCACCCGGCCCGTGATGCCCTCACCCCAGGCATAACGGCCCCGCGCCACCTCGGCCTGGGTGAGGCCGTAGGCATGTTGGATGGCGGCGGTGCGCGGCGCGCCGGCTGGGGCGGTGGGCGCTGCGTCCACCAGCACGATGCGACCCCGGTTCAGGCCCAGCAGCTCGCTCATCAGGTGCAGCATTTCGCGCAGCACCAGGCCGGGCGCCAGGCTGCGGCCGATGAGGCGCATCACCTCGCGCATCAGCAGCAGCTCCTGCGCGTGCCAGTCGGTGAGGGCGCCCTGGGAGGCGCGAGCAGAGGGCGTTGGGGGCATGGAGTCTGCATTGCAAGTTCTGCGCCCGGTTGCATTAAAGTTGCCCGCATTCCTTCCTTTAGACCTTTGCCGAAAGCAGCACCACCATGACCACCCTCGGAACCCCCCTGTCTCCCCACGCCACCAAAGTCATGCTGCTGGGCTCGGGCGAGCTGGGCAAGGAAGTGCTGATTGCGCTGCAGCGTCTCGGGGTCGAGACCATCGCCGTAGACCGCTACGACAACGCGCCCGGCCAGCAGGTGGCCCACCACGCGCGCACCATCACCATGAGCGACCCGGCCCAGCTCAAGGCGCTGATCGAAGCCGAGCGCCCGCATCTCGTCGTGCCTGAGATTGAAGCCATCGCCACCCCCATGCTCGAAGAGCTGGAAGCCGCCGGCACCGTGCGCGTGATCCCCACGGCCCGCGCCGCGCGCCTGACCATGGACCGCGAAGGCATCCGCGTGCTGGCTGCTGAGACGCTGGGCCTGCCCACCAGCCCTTACAAGTTCTGCAACTCGCTCGAAGAGCTGCAGGCCGCGATTGACGCCGGGAATGGGAACGGGGTGGGCTACCCCTGCATCGTCAAGCCCGTGATGAGCAGCTCCGGCAAGGGCCAGAGCAAGATCGACGGCCCGGCCGACGTGCAAAAAGCCTGGGACTACGCCATGGCCGGCGGCCGCGTGAGCCACGGCCGCGTGATCGTCGAGGGCTTCATCGATTTTGACTACGAAATCACGCAACTCACCGTGCGCTCGGTGGGCGCCGACGGCCAGATCGTTACCAGCTTTTGCGACCCCATCGGCCATGTGCAGGTGAGCGGCGACTATGTGGAAAGCTGGCAGCCCCACCCCATGCACCCGGCAGCGCTCGACAAGTCGCGCCAGATCGCCAAGGCCGTGACCGACAACCTGGGTGGCCAGGGCTTGTTTGGCGTAGAGCTGTTCGTGAAAGGCGAGAACGTGTGGTTCAGCGAAGTGAGCCCGCGCCCGCACGACACGGGCCTGGTCACGCTGTGCACCCAACACCAGAGCGAGTTCGAGCTGCACGCCCGGGCCATCCTCGGGCTGCCCGTGGACACCAGCCTGCGCAACCCCGGCGCCAGCGCCGTGATCTATGGCGGTATGGACGCCCAGGGCATCGTGTTCGACGGCGTAGACGAAGCCCTGCGCGTGCCTGACACCGACCTGCGCCTGTTCGGCAAGCCCGAGAGCTTTGCCAAGCGCCGCATGGGCGTGGCACTGGCGCGCGCGGCCGATGTGGACACGGCCCGCACCAACGCCAAGCTGGCCGCGAGCAAGGTCAAGCCACGCAAGGCGTAGTTGGGAAATTTGAGAGAAATTGGCTTCTGGTGCTTAATCCATAAGCGCTAGTAGCTATGTATTCAGGAGCATTGGCATGCCCGGCGTGCGGCGTTCTGTCCTTTCGCTTCATCACTCCCGGATCTGTCGCCCCGTGAGCTTGAGGAACAGGTCTTCCAGGTTCGCGGGCCGGTGCAGCGTGCGCAGGTGGCCTTGCTGGCCCAGCGCCTGCAGCAGCGGCTGCGCGTTCTGGGTGTAGAAAAACACGGTCTCGCCACTGACCTCCACGCGGGCGGCCAGGGTGCGCAGCGCGGCGTCTTCCGCCATCTGCACGGCACCCACGCCAAACACCTCCACCACGTCGGGCTCCAGGTGCTGGGCAATCAGTTCGCGCGGGCGGCCTTCGGCGATCTTGCGGCCGTGGTCCAGCACCAGCAGGCGCGAGCACAGGCGCTCGGCCTCGTCCATGAAGTGGGTGGTTAGCAGGATGGATTTGCCTTGCTGCAGCAGCAGTTGCAGCCGCTCCCACATCAGGTGGCGGGCTTGGGGGTCGAGGCCCGTGGTGGGCTCGTCGAGCAGCAGCAGGCGTGGGTTGTTGACGAGGGACCGGGCCAGCGACAGGCGCCGCTTCATGCCGCCGGACAGTTCGCCTGGCTTGGCATCGGCCTTGTGGGTGAGGGCGGCAAACTCCAGCAACTGGGGCACGCGCTCGTCCATCACCGCGCCTTTCAGGCCGAAGTAACGCCCAAACACGTGCAGGTTCTCGGCGCAGGTGAAGTCCGGGTCCAGCGTGTCGAACTGGGTGACCACGCCCAGCTGCGCCTTGATGGCCAACGCATCGCGGGGCATCAGCAGCGGGGCCGTGCCGGGCTGGGGGGTGAAGTGCACTTCGCCCCCGTCGGGCGACGCCAAGCCCAGGCACATGCGGATGGTGGTGGTCTTGCCCGCGCCGTTGGGGCCGATGACGCCCAGGCATTCACCGGGAGCAATGGCAAAAGACACGTCGTCCACCACCGTGGTCTCGCCATAACGCTTGCGCAGGTGCAGGGCTTCAAAAAGTGCGGTCATGGAGGGATTGTGTGCGACGAGTGCGCCGGTGGTGCTTGGGGGTGGCGGTTTTGCCAGAATCAGCCGCAGGCGCTAGTGGGTATTGCGCCTGCTGCTATCAAAACAGGACTCCTTGCCTCAGTCCGCAGCGACCAGCCGCCCCCGGCCCGCCGTCTTGGCTGAATACAGGGCGCCATCGGCACGGGCCATCAGCTCCGCCAAGCCGGCTTCGCCAGGTTGCAGCACGGCCATCCCGGCGCTGTAGTCCAGCGCAAAGCCCAGCTCGGCCACGCTGGCGGCATGCAGGCGCTTGCGCAGCCGCCGGTCCAGCGCCAGGCCGGCGGGCTCGCTGTTGTGCAGCAGCAGCACGCCAAACTCCTCACCCCCCAGGCGCCCGACCAGGTCGCCGCTGCGGCAGGTGCCGCCCAGCAGGCGGGCAAACAGCTGCAGGGCTCGGTCCCCCGCCTCGTGGCCGTGGGTGTCGTTGACCTGCTTGAAGTGGTCCAGGTCCAGCATCAGCGCTGTCATGGGCAGCTGGTGGCGCGCGGCGTGTGCCAGCAGGCTGCTGCCTTGGGTGGTGAAGCCGCGCCGGTTGAGCACGCCGGTCAGGCCGTCCGTCATCGCCAGCGTGCGCAGCTTGTGTTCGGCCTCCGACCGCCAGGCCACCAGCACGGCCACCGTGCCGAGCACCAGGCTCACGTTGGTGGCAACGGCCGCTGCCAGGTTGACAGGGTGGGGGGTGCGAAAGCTGGAGTACTGGTCGGTGAAGGCGCCCAGCATGCCCCGCGCCAGCGTGAACGCGGCCGACGTCAGCAGGCAGCCCAGCAGCAGGCTGCGCCAGCGCAGGTTGGCCTCGACCACGGGCGCCAGGGTGGCGCGCGCAACGATGCACAGAATGGTGGCCATCAAGAAGTTGGCCCAGCCCACGCGCCAGGCGTAGTGACCAAAGCCCAGCGTGTAGCCCAGCGGGGCGGCAATCACCAGCAGCAGCAGCAGGCGGCGCAAGGGGCGGGGGCCCAGCCATTCCTCCAGCGCCCGGTACAGCATCCACTGCGCGGCGGCGTTGCAGGCAATCGACAGGGTGGAGAGGGCTTGGTCCCACAGGGTGGATGAGGCAATGATGGCTGCCCAGGCCACCGCCTGCAGCAGCATGCTGGCCTGCACATGGCGGGCCGCACGGCTCACGTCCCGGCCCATGATCAGCGGCAGCGCGGCCGAGATCATGAACAGGTTGGCCGCCATGACCGTCATCAGGGTGAGGAAATCCAGTGGCATACGCGGCGGCCCCGGGGCGGTTTACTGAAACGCGACCTCGGCAAAGCTGCGCAGCTTGCGGCTGTGCAGGCGGTCCACGCCGCCGTTGCGCAGGATCTCGATGGCGCGCATGCCGATGCGCAGGTGCTGGTCCACCCGCTCGCGGTAGAAGTGGTTGGCCATGCCGGGCAGCTTGATCTCGCCGTGCAGGGGCTTGTCGCTCACGCACAACAAGGTGCCATAGGGCACGCGGAAGCGGAAGCCGTTGGCGGCGATGGTGGCGCTTTCCATGTCCAGCGCCACGGCGCGGCTCTGGCTGAAGCGGCGCTGGGGCGTGTTGTCGGGCAGCAGCTCCCAGTTGCGGTTGTCGGTGCTGGCCACGGTGCCGGTGCGCATCACGCGTTTCAGGTCTGCGCCGCTGATCTGCGTGACATCGGCCACGGCCTGCTGCAGCGCGAGCTGGATCTCGGCCAGCGCGGGGATGGGCACCCACAGTGGCAGGTCTTCGTCCAGCACATGGTCCTCGCGCACATAGGCGTGGGCGAGCACGTAGTCGCCCAGCTGCTGGCTGTTGCGCAGGCCCGCGCAGTGGCCCAGCATCATCCAGGCGTGTGGGCGCAGCACGGCGATGTGGTCGGTGATGGTCTTGGCGTTGGCCGGGCCCACGCCGATGTTGACCATGGTGATGCCGCTCGCGTCCTTGCGCACCAGGTGGTAAGCGGGCATCTGCGGCAGGCGGGGCGGGGCGGCGCCCAGCTCGTCGCCGGCCTCGGCGCTCAGGCCCACGCGGCGCGTGACCACGTTGCCGGGCTCGATGAATGCGATGTATTCGCTGTCCGGCTTGGCCATCTCGGCATGGCCCAGGCGCACGAATTCGTCGATGTAGAACTGGTAGTTGGTGAACAGCACAAAGTTCTGGAACCACTCGGGCGCCGTGCCCGTGTAGTGGCGCAGGCGGTGCAGCGAGTAGTCCACGCGCGGCGCGGTGAACAGCGACAGCGGCTGCGCCTCGCCCGGCGCGGCCTGCCAGGTGCCGTTGGCGATGCCGTCGTCCATGGCGGCCAGGTCGGGCAGGTCGAACACGTCGCGCATCAGCATGCGGCGGGCCTGGGTCAGCGTGCCTTCGATGTGGTCGTGCTCGGCAAACGAGAAATGGATCGGGATCGGGTGGGTGCTGGTGCCCACTTCCAGTTCCACGTTGTGGGCCGCGCGCAGCAGGCGGAACTGCTCGGCGTAGTAGTTGGCAAACAGGTCGGGCCGGGTCAGCGTCGTCTCATAGCGCCCGGGGCCTTCCACAAAGCCATAGGCCAGCTTGGTATCAGCCCGCGCCACGGTGGTGGTGTGCACCCGCACAAACGGGTAGAACGCGCGCACCGGGCCTTCAGGCGTCTCGCCCGCCACAAAGCGCTGCATGGCGTCGCGCAGGTGGCCGATTTGCTGCTGGTAGATGCGCTGCACCTGGGCCAGCGCATCGGCCGGGTCGGTGTGGCGTGTGGGGGCGATGAATTCGGGGATGAGGGGCATACCCCTATTGTCCACAAGCCGAAGGCCTCGGTAGGAAACCAGCGGCTATTGCTTCAGCCAGTGACCGGCGGCCTCGGTATCCATGGGCATTGCCACCACAAACCCCTGCATCAGGTCACAGCCCAGCCCTACCAGCAAGCCGATTTGCGCCTGCGTCTCCACTCCCTCTGCCACGGTCTTGAGTTGCAGGCTGCGGGCCATCTGGATGATGGCGGTGACGATGGCGACATCGTCGGCGTTGCCTGGGGTGTCGGCGACAAACGATCGGTCGATCTTGAGCTTGTCGATGGGGTAGCGTTTCAGGTAGGCCAGGGACGAGTACCCGGTGCCGAAGTCGTCGATGGAGATGCCGACGCCCAACGCCTTGACGGCGTGCAGGGTGTTCAGGGTCTGGCCCGTGTGGTGCATCAGCACCGACTCGGTGAGCTCGATCTCCAGGTATTGCGCGGCGAGCCCGGTTTCCTGCAGGACCGCGGCAATGTCGGCGGCCACGTCGCGCTGGCGGAATTCGAGGGCCGATAGGTTGACGGCCACGGGCACCATGGCGAGGCCCTGGTCCTGCCACGCCTTGAGCTGGCGGCAGGCCTCACGCATCACCCAGCGGCCAATGGGTGCAATGAGGCCGCGAGACTCCGAGAATGTGATGAACTCGTCCGGCCCGACCAGCCCGCGCTCGGGGTGGCGCCAGCGCACCAGCGCTTCCAGGCCCTGCAGCGTGCCATCGGCCAGGCAAATTTGTGGTTGGTAGTGCAGCACGAAGGCGTTTCGGGCGATGGCGTCGCGCAGCAGCCGCTCCTGATGCAGTACGTCGAGGGCGCCCGCTTCCATGCTGGAGGTGTAGAACTGGCGGTTGCCGCGCCCGCTGTCCTTGGCGTGTTGCATGGCTGCGTCGGCGCAGCGCAGCAACACGTCGGCGCTGTCTCCATGGTCTGGATACAGGCTGATGCCGATGGACGGGGAGATGGTGAGCGGCAACTGATCGACCGTGAACACACCATGCATCGAGTCCAGCAGCTTGTCGGCCACCATGGCGGCGTCGTCGGCTGTCTGCACGTCGGTCAGGACCACCACGAACTCATCACCGCCGATCCGCGCGACCACATCGGCGTCCCGCACGCCGTGGCGCAGGCGCTCGGCCACGTTGCACAGCAGCTGGTCGCCCGCGTGGTGACCAAGCGAGTCGTTCACGGTCTTGAAATGGTCCAGGTTCATGAACAGCACTGCCACCCGGCCATGGCGCCTGCGTGCCAGCGACAGCACCTGCGACAGCTGCTCGATCAGGAAGTGGCGGTTGGGCAACTGCGTGAGGGGGTCGTGCAGCGCAATGAAGGCCTCGCGCTCCTGGGCCTGTTTGCGGGCCGTGATGTCACGCACCACCACGATGCGGTAGTCCGCGTGGTGCAGTGGCATGGTCTTGCCCACAACCTCCACGGGGATCGCATGGCCGTCCTTGTGGCGGATGGTGACTTCGTAGGGGTCCTCCCGGCCGCTGCGGGTGTATTCCAGCGCAGTGGCGCGCCATTCGGGGCTGATGAAGTTGAAGATCGACAGGCCCAGCACCTCGTGCAGCGCAAAACCTGTGAGCCGGTGCAGCGCCTCATTGCCATCGGTGATGATGCCGTCGCGGTGGAACACGATGGCCTCGTCCGTAGCCTCGGTGAACTTGCGCATGCGCTCTTCACTCTGGCGCACGGTGCGCTCGGCGCGCCAACGCTCGGTGATGTCGGTGATCAGCACAAACGAGCCCAGCTGCTGCCCCGTGTCGCCAAAATGCGGGATCAGGTTGACCTCGATCATGCGCGCTTCGCCATTGGGCAGGGTCTGTTCGCGCGTGTACTTCACGTGCTCGCCCTGCACGCACCGTTCCACATGCGGCTGGATCACTTGCCACGCCTTGGCGCCGATGGCCTGCTCTACCGTGAGGCCCAGAATGGATTCAGTGCTGTGGCCGTTGTAGGCCGCGTAGCCCTGGTTGGCAAACCGGCACAGCAGGCCGGGCAGGTCGTAGTAAGCCATCATGGCCGGGACCGAATCGGCAATCAGCCGTAGCAATGCGTCGCTGGAGCCACTGGGGCCAGGGGTGGAAGCTGCGTTGTGGGGGTCTTGCATGGGCAGGCTCCGATGGGTTTCGTTATAGCCGATCCACCTGACATTCAGGCTAGGGGCAACTCCGCATGGCCGCCGTGCGCGGGGCGCGATGGTGGCCCTTTCTGTCACCATGGGGTGTGGTCAGAGAAACAAAAAAGCCAGAAAGGGGCGGGAGTTCCATGCAGGAGTTCGGAGGTTTTTCGACAGCGCTGGCTGTGCTGGCGAGCGCGACGGGCTGCGGTTTGCTGATGGGCATCGAGCGGGAGCGCCGCAAGGGCGCGGGGCCCGACCGGGCCCCGGCCGGGGTGCGGTCGTTCACCCTGGCCTCTCTAGGGGGGGCCGCTGCTGCGCTGACGGCCATGCCCGCGCTGGTGGCGGTGGGGGCCGCGCTGGTGGCGGCGTTGACCGTGGTGGCCTATGCGCGGGACCGCTCCAGCGACCCGGGCGTGACCACCGAGATTGCCCTGTTGCTGGCCTATGTGATCGGGGTGATTTGCGCACGCGACCAGTTGCTCGCTGCCGCCCTGGCGGTGCTGGTGACGGGGCTGCTGGCGCTGCGGGGCGCCCTGCACCAGTTCTCCAACCAGTGGTTGCAGCCCGGCGAGGTGCGCAGCGGGCTCATTCTGGCTGCGCTGGCTTTGCTGGTGTACCCGCTCGCCCCCAACACCCCCCTGTGGCAAGGGGTGCTGAACCCGCAGGTGGTGGTGCGCCTGGTCATCGTGCTGCTGGTGATCCAGTCGCTGGCGCACCTGGCCAAGCGGCTGATGCAGGCGCGCCATGCGGTGGCGCTGTCGGCGCTGGCGTCGGGCTTTGTGTCGAGCACCGCCACCATCGGCAGCCTGGGCATGGAGGTGCGCGCGGGCCGGGCACCGTCACGCGCCCACGCCGGGGCTGCGGTGCTCTCATGTGTGGCCACCATGGTGCAGATCGTGGTGGTGGCTGCTACCGTGCAGCCCCAGTGGCTGGCGCGGCTGTGGCTGCCTGCGCTGGCGGGTGGATGTGTGGCGGCGGCCGTGGGCTGGTGGGGCGGGCGGGGGGTGGCGCGCCGGTCCGCCAAGGCTGCAGATGCCGGGGTGGACGGGGCTGTTGCCGTCCCCCCTGATACCCCCATGTTCAAGCTGCGCGACGCCTTGCTGATTGCAGCCTTGCTCACGGGCATCCAGGTGGCGGTGCAGGGGCTCACCGTCTGGCAAGGCGATGCGGGCATGCTTGTGGGCGCCTTGCTGGCGGCCCTGGCCGACGTACATGCGGCCACCGCCGCCGTGCTGGTGCGCGGTGGCCCGGACAGCGCGTTCGCACCCGCCATCGTGCAGGCGTTGATGGCCGCGCTGCTGGTGCATGCGGGCAGCAAATGCGTGGTGGCCCTCGCCAGTGGTGGCTGGCGCTACGTTGTGGCCGTGGCACCGGGCGTGCTGGCGCACACCCTGGCCTTTGTGGGGGTGCTGGCCCTGCAGGCATAGCGGCCTGAGAGGGCCGGGCCGGATAATCGGCCCATGACCTCCAAAGAAAACCAAGCCCGCACTGATTTCAGTGCGCTGGCCCTCAGCCCCGCCATGCTGGCCAACCTGCAGCAACTGGGCTACACCACGATGACCCCCATCCAGGCGTCCAGCCTGCCGCCGGCCCTGCTGGGCAAGGACCTGATCGCCCAGGCCAGCACCGGCAGCGGCAAGACCGCCGCGTTTGCCCTGGCCCTGCTGGCCAACCTCAACCCCCGCCGTTTTGCCGTGCAGGCCCTGGTGCTGTGCCCCACGCGCGAACTGGCCGACCAGGTGACCACCGAGATCCGCCGCCTGGCGCGTGCCGAAGAAAACATCAAGGTCGTCACCCTGTGCGGCGGCGTGCCGCTGCGTGGCCAGATGCTGAGCCTGGAGCACGGCGCCCACATCGTGGTGGGCACGCCCGGCCGCGTGATGGACCATCTGGAGCGCCAGCACCTCACGCTGGAAGCCCTCAACACCCTGGTGCTGGACGAAGCCGACCGCATGCTGGACATGGGCTTCTTTGACGACATCGCCACCGTGGCGCGCCAGTGCCCCAAAGAGCGCCAGACCCTGCTGTTCTCAGCCACCTACCCCGAAGGCATCGCCAAGCTCAGCGCCCAGTTCATGAAATCGCCCGAGCAGATCACGGTGCAGGCGCAGCATGCCGAGGGCAAGATCGAGCAGCGCTGGTACGAGGTGAAAAACAGCGAACGCCTGCATGTGGTGTCGCAGCTGCTCAACCACTTCCGGCCCGACTCGTCCATCGCCTTTTGCAACACCAAGCAGCAGTGCCGTGACCTCGTGGGCGTGCTGCAGGCGCAGGGCTTCAGCGCGCTGGCGCTGTTTGGCGAGCTGGAGCAGCGCCAGCGCGACCAGGTGCTGGTGCAGTTTGCCAACAAGAGCTGCTCGGTGCTGGTGGCCACCGACGTGGCCGCGCGGGGCCTTGATATTGCCAACTTGGCCGCCGTCATCAACGTGGACGTGACGCCCGACCCCGAGGTGCACATCCACCGCATCGGCCGCACCGGTCGGGGCGACGCCGAAGGCCTGGCGCTGAACCTGGCCAGCCTGGACGAGATGGGCAGCGTGGGCAAGATCGAGCAACTGCAGGGCCGCGAATCGCGCTGGTTCCCGCTGGCGGACCTCACGCCCACGGGCAGTGGCCCGTTGGTGCCGTCCATGGCCACGATCCAGATCATCGGCGGCCGCAAGGAGAAGATCCGCGCGGGCGACGTGCTGGGCGCGCTGACCGGCGACATGGGCTACACGCGCGAGCAGATCGGCAAGATCAATGTGAACGACTTTTCCACCTACGTGGCGGTGGACCGTGTCATCGGCGCGCAGGCTGTGCAGCGGCTGAACCAGGGCCGGGTAAAGGGCAAGACGGTGAAGGCGCGCCTGGTGACTGGAACGCAGGAATTTGAATAAAAAGCGCTGGATGTGCTAGTGAATAAAGCGCTAATAGCTATTGAATTAATAGCGTTTTGTGTCCATGCCTCATCGCCTCATCGCCTCATCGCCTCAACGCCGGGCGGCGGCTGCCTCCAGCATCTGCACCATCTCGCCATAGCCGCGCTGGCGCGCCAGCTGCAGGGGCGTGTTGCCCTGCCGGTCGGTCAGGGCCTGGCTGGCGCCGGCCTGTAGCAGCGCCTGCAGCGTGGCCTGGTGGCGCGCGCCCCCGTTGCCCAGCACGATGGATTCGATGAGCGCCGTCCAGTGCAGGTTGTTCACATGGTCCAGTGGCGCCCCGGCTGCGATCAGCTGGCGCACCACGCCGTCATGCCCCAGGTGGGCAGCGGCGATCAGGGCCGTGCCGTCGTAGCGGCTGGTCACCTGTTTGGCGCTGGCGCCCAGTTGCAGCAGCAGGCGCAGCGTGGCCTCGTCATCGGCCACGGCGGCGATGGTCACGGCGTCGTAGCGATCGTTTTCCAGCGCGTTCAGATCGGCCCCGGCCTGGGCCAGGGCGCGGATCGCGTCTGCCTGCCGGGCAAAGGTGGCCACATGCAGCGGCGTGCGGCCGTAGCCATCGCGGGCATTCACATCGGCCCGCGCCGCGATCAGTTTGGAGAGTGCTTGCAGGTCGCCCCGCGCCGCAGCCGCATGCATGCCCTGGTAGGCCGCCGTTTCTGCCGCCGTGGGAGGCACCTGTGCCTGGGCTGGAGTGGCGCTGGCCAGTGCTGCGGCCAGGGCAAAAACTAGGTTCCAGGGCTTCATGGGGCCTCCGATGGCGTGCGTTGTGGGTGAGGATGGGTGATTACTTCAGCAGATCCTGCACCTTGGCGATGCCCGCCACGGCGCACTGCTCGTCCAGGTGGCCGCCGGGCGCACCGCCCACGCCCACGGCGCCGATCACTTCGTTGCCCACCTTCACCGGCACGCCGCCGCCCAGCAGCAGATAGCCGGGAATGTTCACCAGGTTGGCGGCCGCAGGGTTCTTCTGCGCGCCTTCCATCATGGCCAGCGTGGTGTTCTTGGCCGATGCCGAGGTGTAGGCCTTGAGGCGGCTGGCTTCCAGTGTGTGGGGGCCCGCGTTGTCGGCGCGATGCACGGCGCGCACGGTGCCTGCACGGTCTACCACGGTGGCAGTCACGGCGTAGCCGTTGGCGGTGCAGGTGGCCACGGTCTGGGCGGCGATCTGCGTGGCCAGGTCCAGCGACATGTTCTTTTCGGTGCGCACGCCTTCGGCGCTGGCGGCGGTGGCGATCAGGGACAGGGTGAGGGCGGCGGCTTTGACGAGGGTGCTTTGCATGGTGTTCTCCGGTGTTTGTGACGTCGGTGCCACCCTTTGTGGCGCCGTGGGAGAACTGTAGAAACTGCCGCTGTTTTCAGCCATTCGGGTGGTTACGCGCGCGCCTCCGTAGAACTACTGAATACACGCATCCCCCTGTGGCGCTGCGCGCCTTCCCCCTTCTCTCGCCCCGCTGCGCGGGTCGGGAAGGGGGACGCCGCCAGTGCGGCGGGGCGGCCCTTGCACGGCGGCCGCTGGCGAAACCTCGGCTTCACGCGCCAGGGACTGAATCCACCAGTGCCGCGTACCGCCGGATCAACTGCGCCAGCGACTCGGCCCCCAGCTTGGCAAACAGGTTGGCGCGGTGGGTTTCGACGGTGCGGGGCGAGAGTTCGAGCGCCCGGCCGATTTCCTTGTTGGTCAGGCCTTCGACGATCAGGCCCAGTACCTCGCGCTCGCGGGCAGACAGTTGAACAAAGCGTTCACGCGCTTGCTGGTCGGCCTGGTGCCGCTCGCGCGAGCGCACATGCTGGCGCACGGCGTTCTGCAGGGCCTCGATCAGCACCTCGTCATCCACAGGTTTTTCGAGAAACTCTGCCGCCCCGGCTTTGAAGGCGCGGCGGCACATCTCCACCGTGCCGTGGCCGGTGAGCAGGATCATGGGCTGGTCCACGCCCTGTGCCAGCAGTTGCTCCAGTACCGTGAGTCCGCTGATGCCGGGCATGCGCACGTCGAGCACGATGGCGCCGATGCTGGCGCGGTCAAACCCCGCCATGAACGACTGCGGGTCGGCCCAGGTCTGCACACGCAGGCCGACGGTACTGATGAGCAGGCCCAGGCTGTCACGCACGGCGGCGTCGTCGTCCACCAGGTGGATCAGGGGCGAGAGGGAGCGGGCGTTATCGGTCATGGGCGGGCGGCGCTGCACACAGGGTCAGCACAAACTCGGCCCCCCGGTGAGTGGCGGAGGGGGGCGTGGCTTCGGGCGCCAGGGTCAGTTGTGCACCCATGGCCTGCGCCAGGCTCTCGCACAGCGTGAGGCCCAGGCCCAGTCCGCCGGTGCGGGTGGTGTAGAAAGGCTCGAACAGGTGCTGGCGTGCCTCGGGCGGTATGCCCAGCCCATGGTCGCGCACCGAGAGGGCCACGCGCCCGGCGTCCACGCGCACCATGGCCAGGTGCAATTGGCGTTCTGCCAGTGGCACCTGCTCCAGCGCCTGCAGGGCGTTCATCAGCAGGTTGTGGATGATCTGTTGCAACGCCACGGGTTCGGCCAGTACGTTGGGCAGATCCGGTTCGGCAGCCACCTCGGGCACCACGCCGCGCTGCGCCAGCTCGGGCTCCAGCAGGTGCAGCACGTCTTGCACGGCGGTGGGCAGTGCCAGGGGCTGGGCCTGGCCTGCCAGGTCGGGCCGCTCCACCAGACGGCGCAGGCGGCCCACCACGGTGGATGCGCGGCGCGCCTGCTCCACCGCGCGGGCCATGGCGGTCTGCGCGGTGGCCAGTTCGGGCGGGTCGTCGGCCAGCAGGCGCTGGGCGGCCTGCGTGCTGGAGAGCAGCGCCGTGAGCGGCTGGTTCAGCTCGTGCGCCATGCCCGCGGCCAGTTCGCCCAGCGTGTTCAGCCGCGCCACCTGGCCCAGGCGCAGCAGCTCTTCGGCCCGCTGGCGGGCCACGCGCTGGCGCCACAGGGCGCGGCCTGCGGCCCACAGCGCGGCCGTCAGCAGGCACCAGCCCAGCATGCGCCACCAGGGCAGTTCGTGCAGACCCACGCTGCGGCGGGCCACCACGTCCAGCGGCTGGCTGGGGGCGGCCAGCAGTTTGTGAAAGTCGTAGGTGCGGATGCCGCTGCCCCGGTCGACCTGGCCGGGCTGCACCACAAAGGCCGTGCCGCCGTGCTCCAGCGTCACGCGCACCGGGCTGGTGGCCAGGTCCATGGGCCACTCGTCGGTGGGGATGGTGGTGCGCAGGTCGATGTGCAGCGCGTAGCTGGCGGGCGTGCCTGCCAGCACCAGGTAGTAACGGCCTGCGGGCAGGTTCAGCCCCGCCATGGCTGCGTGGCCCGTGCGCCGTGAGGTGGCCTCGGCCGCTGCCAGCTCGGCCTGCAGTGCGGGCGGCCAGTCGCTGTGGGCCGAGCGCTGCAGCACGTCCAGGATTTGCGGGTACACCGACGGGAGGCGGGGCAGGGGCGAGGCCGCGTTGTGCGGGCCATCCGCCGCAGTGGCGGGCTGCAGCAGCGCCAGCGTGGCCATGATGGCGTCGTGCTGCACCACGCGCTGGCTCAGCAGCCGGTGCACGATGCGTGCGTCGGTCTCAAATGCCGCGTGGAGTTGCTGCAGGCGGTCCATCACCAGCCAGCCGCAACCGATGCAGGCCACCACCACCCACAGCAGCAGGCTGGGCAGGTGCAGGGCGTGTCGGGGCAGAAGGCGGCGCCAGGCGGGGGGCATGCGCGGATTCTGGCATGGGGGCTGCGCCGGGGTCTTCCGTTAAACCGCGCTTAAGGTGGCTCTGGTGTAATTTCCGACTCGCCCGTTTCCGCTTCTTCTCCTACCCACCATGTCCGCTGCTTCGCCCGCACCTCACCCCTGGCTTTCACCCCGCAACCTTTTGTGGGCGTCGATTGCGGTGGCGGCGGTCACCATCGCGCTCAAGACGCTGGCCTGGGTAGTCACGGGCTCGGTAGGTCTGTTGTCGGATGCGATGGAGTCCTTCGTGAACCTGGCCAGCGCCATGTTTGCGCTGGCCATGGTGACGGTGGCCCAGCGCCCGGCCGATGACGACCACCCCTACGGCCACCACAAGGCCGAATACTTTTCGTCGGGGTTCGAGGGCATCCTCATCATGGGCGTGTCGGCAGGCATCCTGTGGGCGGCGGGGCACCGCTTGTTCGACCCGCAGCCCATCGAGCAGGTGGGCTGGGGCCTGGGCCTGTCGGTGCTCAGCTCGGCCCTGAACGGGCTGCTGGCCTGGGTGATGTTCCGCTCGGCGCGCGAGCACCGCTCCATCGCGCTGGAGGCCGATGCCCGCCACCTGGTCACCGATGTGTGGACCTCGGCCGGTGTGCTGGTGGGCATTGCGGGCGCAGCCTTGACTGGCTGGCTGTGGCTGGACGCGGTGGCGGCGATTGCCGTGGCGCTGAACATTCTGAAAGAGGGCGTGGAGCTGGTGTGGCGCTCGTCCCAGGGCCTCATGGATTCAGCGGTGGAGCCCGAGGTGCAGTCCACCATCGACGCCACGCTGCAGCAGTTTGTGGCGGCCCAGGCGCCGGGCGCTGTGCGCTTCGACCATGTCTCCACCCGCCGCGCAGGCCAGCGCCAATTTGTGGACATGCACCTGCACATGCCCGCCGACTGGACCCTGCGCCACGCCGCCGAGCTGCGCGGCCAAGTCGAGCGCGCGCTGATGACGGCCGTGCCCGGCCTGCGTGCCACCATCGAACTGCTGCCCACCGATGTGGAGGCGCATTTCGACGACCCCCGTGACGATGTGAAGGATGCCGTGAAGTGATCAGCGTATTGCAACGTGTGCGCGAAGCGCGAGTGGATGTCGATGGGCAGACCGTGGGCGCCATTGGCGCGGGCCTGCTGGTGCTGGTGTGCGCCGAGCGCGGCGACACCGAGACCGAGGCCGACAAGCTGATGGCCAAGATCCTCAAGCTGCGGATTTTTTCGGACGCGGCGGGCAAGATGAACCAGAGCGTGCAGGATATTGGTGGCGGCCTGCTGCTGGTCAGCCAGTTCACGCTGGCAGCCGACACCACCGGCGGCAACCGCCCGAGCTTTACCCAGGCGGCGGCGCCGGACGACGGGCGGCGGCTGTTTGACTACCTGGTGGCCCAGGCGCGCAAAGTCCACCCCGTGGTCGCCACCGGCCAGTTTGCGGCCGACATGCAGGTGCACCTGGTCAATGACGGGCCGGTGACGATCCCGCTGCGGATGCCGCCCGCCGTGGTGGCCGCTTGAGTGCTGCACAGAGCCGCCTGGGGTGTGCCTGCGCACGGTGAGGCGCTACGATGGGTTTTTAAGGGGAACTCTCATGTACGAAAAGATCCTGGTGCCTGTGGACGGCAGCCCCACTTCGCTCGCGGGCCTGAATGAGGCCATTGCCCTGGCGCGTGTGATGGGCTCCACCATCAAGCTGCTGCATGTGGTGGATGAAATTTCGCTGATGACGAGCTTTGAGGCCGCCATGGCGTTGCCGCCCAACGTGTTCGATCTCTTGAAGGAAGCGGGTCAGCAGGTGCTGTCGGATGCCGAGGCGCGGACGAAGGCCGCTGGCATTGCGGTGGAGGCCGAACTGTTCGAGAGTTATTCCGGGCGGGTCAGTGATCTGATCCTCACCAAAGCCAAGGAATGGGGCGCCCAGATCATCGTTCTGGGCACCCATGGCCGACGGGGTGTGGGGCGCATGCTGCTGGGCAGCGACGCCGAGCAGGTGTTGCGCCAGTCACCCGTGCCCGTGTTGCTGGTGCGCGGCGGCTGACCGCCATGTGGGCGGCGGTCCTGACCACGGGGTAGGTCAGCCCGTCACTGCCGCCAGAAGAGCACCGTCGGCATCACCGTCCCGGTGGCCATGATGGCCCAGCGCAGCACGTTGGCAGGCGTTGGCGCGCCCCGCGGGCGCGGCCGTAGCCGTCAGTCTTGATAGGCCGGCGCTACAGGCTATTGGGGTTCTGGTGTCTGCGAAGAAACCAGTGGCGACACAGGCAAAAACCGAAACGCCGTCGACGCCAGCGCCAGCCAGGCCGCAATGGCCAGCATGACGGCCGTGTGGGCATCCCAGCCCAGACGCTGGGCGCCGGTGGCCACGATGCCGGTGAACCACTGCATCAGCGCCACGCCCAAAAACATCGCCATGGTGTAGGCGGACAGGGCCCGGCCCGTGAGTGCGGGCGGGTACGACGCGCGCACATCGGCGTACTGCAGCACGCCGTAGCCCGACAGCAGGCCCATCAGCAAAATCAGCACCACGCTGGCCGCAGGGTGCACCCGCAAAAAGGCCAGCAGCGCGAACAGCCCGGCCATGAGCAGCGAGGCATTGCCAATCCACCACCGGCGGCGTTTGACGCCAGGATCCAGCCGGCCCGCCAACCCGGGGGCGAACAGTGCAATCAGCGACAGCCCCAGCGCCACGTTGCCGCTGTCCACCAGCGTGAGGTGGTAGCGGTCCATCAGCAGCGGCGCCAGCCACAGGCCCCGCAGCGACAAAAATGCGGCGTAGCCCGACATGCCCAGCAGCAGAATGCCCCAGGTGTGCGGCACCGTGAGCAGGTGGCCAAAGCCCAGCAGCGCCTGGCCCCAGGTTTCGCGCTGCGCCGGGGGCGGCACCAGCGGGGCGGGCTCGTGCACCCGCAGCCAGATCAGCAGCCACGACAGCGCGCTGAGCACTGCCAGCACGAAATAGCCCGTGCGCCAGCCGCCGCCGTGCTGCACCAGCCAGGCCAGCGGTGTGCCCGTGAACAGCAGGCCCAGCCCACCCACGCCCATGGCCACGCCCGACAGGTAGGCAAACCGGTCGGCCGGAAAATGCCGCGCAATGAACAGCGTGCAGGCCAGAAACGCGGGCGAGCAGCCCACGCCGATCATCAGCTGGCCCACCATCAGCCACGCATAGCCGGGCGCTGCCGCCGAGAGCGCAGCACCGCCAATCGCCAGCGGGAAGGCGGTGAGCACCGTGCGTCGCAGGCCCCACAGGTCCAGCCCCACACCCATCAGCAACTGGGCCACGCCGAACGACAGGCCGAACAGCCCGGCAAAGGCCCCCAGAGACCCCGGCGACAGCCCGAACTCGGCAGTCAGCCCCTGGGCCAGGATGGCGGTGGTGGTGCGAAACGCCTGGCTCAGCGCAAACCCGCTGAGCAGCGTGAGCAGCATGGCCCACAGCACGCGGGTCGGCGGGCGGCCGCTCTCTGCCCTGGGTGTCGGCGCGGGTGCCGGTGCCGCCGCAGGCGTGTACCTGGGCGTTGGCGGCGGGGCTGAGGGGCTGCTGTTCACTGCCGCCAGAAGAACACCGCCGCCATCACCAGCCCGGTGGCCACGATGCCCCAGCGCAGCACGTTGGCAGGCAGCTTTCGTGCCACGCGGGCGCCGCCGTAGCCGCCGGCGGTGGCGGCCACCATCATCACTAGCGCCTGGGGCCACAGCACGATGCCGCCCGCTGCGTAGATGGCTACCGCAATCGCGGTGAGCAGGGCCGAGACCAGGTTCTTCATGCCGTTCATGGCGTTGAGCTGGGTTTGCCCCAGCAGGCCGAACAGCGCCAACAGCAGGATGCCCAGCCCGCCGTTGAAGTAGCCACCATACCCCGCCACGGCCAGCATGCCCAGGGCCGCCTTCCACGGCGCAGCAGGGCCATGGGCCGACGCACCGGCCCACTGGCGCAGCCGGGGGCCCAGCGCAAACATTGCCGTGGCCGCCAGCAGCAGCCAGGGCACGACCTTGCGGAAGGTGGCGTCGGGCGTGATCAGCAGCAGCGCAGCCCCGGCCGAGCCGCCGATGAGGGCCAGCACCACCACCGCCCGCATGGACAGGCCGGGCGGCGGCTGCATGTCCTCCCGAAAGCCCCAGGCACCTGCCATGTAGCCCGGCAACAGCGCTACGGTGCCCGTGGCATTGGCCACCACGGGCGGCACGCCGGTGAAGACGAGGGCGGGCAGCGTCAGAAAGCTGCCGCCACCGGCGACGGCATTGAGGGCGCCGGCGACGAAGGCGGCAGCGACGAGAAGGGCGGTTTCCAAAGTATTTCCTTGGCCACGGCGTTGCGCACGCGGCATTGCACCGATGTTAGGTGGAGATGTTGGGCGTTGCAGTCCGGATTGCGACTGTAAAAGGTGCGACTGCTTTGCCTGCGGCTGCGTTTTAAGGCGGCGTTTTAAAAGTGGGTTGTCCACCGAGTCGCGGGGGAGCCCTGCAGCTGGTCAGGTCGCGTAGGGGTCTTCAAACCCCAGCTCTTGCAGGATGTCGGTCTCGTATGCCTCCATCTCCTCGGCGTCGGCCTCGCTGGTTTCGTGGTCCCAGCCCTGGGCGTGCAGCGTGCCATGCACCAGCATGTGGGCGTAGTGTTCTTCCAGGCTCTTGTTCTGCTCCTTCGCTTCGCGCTCGATCACCGGGGCGCACAGCACCAGGTCGGCGGTCACCATGGGTTCCTGGGTGTAGTCGAAAGTGAGCACGTTGGTGGCGTAGTCCTTCTTGCGGTACTCGCGGTTGAGCTGCTGGCCTTCTTCAGCACCCACGATGCGGACGGTGATCTCGGCGTCGGTGGCCAGGGCGTGGCGAATCCAGCGCGTGACCTTGTGGCGCGTCAGCACCGCGCGGTGGGCGGTCACGCCGTCAAAGGCGCCGAACTGCAGCGACAGGGAGAGTTGGTTCAGTGGCATTTGGATTGCTTTTGGCACTTAGCGCTTGATGCGTGAGCGCAAGCAGCTATCAAATTAGGAGTTCAGTCGCGTGCACGCACAGCGGCCGCGCGGCGGGGGGCGTCGTAGGCGTCCACGATGCGGGCGACCAGCGGGTGGCGCACCACGTCGGCGCTGGTGAAGTGGGTGATGGAGATGCCCTTGACGCGCTTCAAAACGCGCTCGGCGTCGATCAGGCCGCTCAGGGTGCCCTTGGGCAGGTCGATCTGGCTCACGTCACCGGTCACCACGGCCTTGGCGCCAAAGCCGATGCGGGTGAGGAACATCTTCATCTGCTCGGGCGTGGTGTTTTGCGCTTCGTCCAAAATCACAAAGGCATTGTTCAGCGTGCGCCCACGCATGAAAGCCAGCGGTGCGATCTCGATGGCGTTGCGCTCGAAGGCTTTTTGCACCTTGTCATGCCCCATCAGTTCGTACAGCGCGTCGTACAGCGGGCGCAGGTACGGGTCCACCTTCTGCGTCAGGTCGCCAGGCAGAAAACCCAGGCGCTCGCCCGCCTCCACCGCCGGGCGGGTCAGCACGATGCGCTGCACGCTGCTGCGCTCCAGCGCATCCACAGCGCTGGCGACGGCAAGGTACGTCTTGCCGGTGCCTGCGGGGCCAATGCCGAAGGTGATGTCGTGCGTGGCGATGTTCTGCAGATACAGATTCTGCGTGGGGGTGCGCCCGCGCAGGTCGGCGCGGCGGGTGTTGAGGATGATGGCGTCGTCCGGGGCCTCCAGCAGCTCGCTGTCGCCCGCCAGCATCAGCTGGATGTAGTCCTCGCCAATGGGGCGCTCGGCTATTTCATACAGGGCCTGCAGTAGCTCCATCGCCTGCGTGGCCTTGGCCTTGGGGCCATCGACCTTGAACTGCTCGTGCCGGTGCGCAATGCTCACCTGCAAGGCCACCTCGATGGTGCGCAGGTGCGCATCGGCCGGGCCACACAAGTGGGTGAGCCGGGTGTTGTTGTGGGGGGTGAAGGTGTGGCGCAGGATCACGCGGATAATTCCAGTCAGGCAACGGAAAACGGCAAGAACGACGGCGCGGCATGTCACGCCCGCGTCGCCAAAGGACATCAATGATAGGCAAATTGACCGGCACCCTGCTGGAGAAGAATCCCCCCGAGGTGCTGCTGGACTGCCACGGTGTGGGCTACGAGGTGAATGTGCCCATGAGCACGTTCTACAACCTGCCCGCCGTGGGCGAGCGAGTGAGCTTGCTGACGCAGTTCATCGTGCGCGAGGATGCACAGTTGCTGTACGGCTTTGCAACCGCTCCTGAGCGCCAAGCGTTTCGCGAGCTGATCAAGATTTCCGGCGTGGGGCCGCGCACGGCGTTGTCCATCTTGAGTGGGATGGGCGTGAGCGATCTGGCCCAAGCGATTTCGTTGCAGGAGGCGGGCCGTCTGGTGAAGGTGCCGGGCATCGGCAAGAGGACGGCCGAGCGTTTGCTGCTGGAACTCAAGGGCAAGCTGGGTGCCGACATCGGTGCTGTGCGTGGCGCGGCTACCAGCGATGCGCAGGCCGACATTCTGCAGGCGCTGTTGGCTTTGGGCTACAACGACAAGGAGGCCGCGGCCGCGCTCAAGGCGTTGCCAGCGGAGGTGGGGGTGAGCGAGGGGATCAAGATGGCGTTGAAGGCGTTGGCGCGCTGATAATCGCTCTCGAAAACCCGTGCCCGGCGTTGTGGGCCGGGACTGATGTGCGTGGCCTCTCGCCGGCCTGTCTCCGGGATGGGGCGTGTGAGTTGTGGCGAATTCAAGGATGCAGACAATGAAGAAGTTTTCTATTTGGCGCTGGATGCCTGCCGTCCTCACCGCGGCCGCGTTGCTGGTCGGTTGTGGCGGTGGCTCGGGCGACGCTGCCGTCAATGCACCGCTGCTCTCCAAGGTGGACAGCCGGGTTCAGCCCGCAGAGGCTGTCCAGGACGTTGTCCGCATCAAATCGCGCAGCGCCGCTGCTGCGCCCGAAGCAACAGCGGTTGCGTTGGAAGCGCTGGCTGCGGAAAAAACCCTGTCTGTGGACTCCGTGGGTCCTCGGCTCGTGGGCCAAGGCCGCAGCGTAGAGGCTACAAAGTCTGCATCGGCCATGGGAGCCCTGTGGCAGTGGCGCAAAACATCCGCAGGCGGCTTGGTTGCGGCGGTGAGCTTCAGCGCAGAAGGGGCCTATGGTTTGCGATTGGGTGTGCTGGTTCAGCAACTGCCTGGCAGTGCCGTCGTGCGCGTTTACACCCAAGCAGCGCCTGGCAAGGTGTTCGAGATCTCCGGGCAGGAAATTCTGCAGCTGATTGAGCGCAATCAGGCGGCGGGTGACCGTTCGGAAGCTGCTCGCACCTGGTGGACACCCGACACCGGGGCTGGTGAGGCGACGCTGGAAGTGGAGTTGCCGCCTGGCCTGGCCGCGAATACCTTACAAATATCGGTACCCCAGCTGTCGCACATCTTCGCGAATCTGGCCGTGCCTACGGAGCAGGAATACCAGGCGCAGGTGCAGCAAGGCACGAAAGCCATTGGAGACGCGGATACCTGTAACCTGGATGCCACTTGCTATAACGACGGTGCCAGTGAGCGCAACGCGGTCGCGCGCATGGTCTTTGTGAAGGGGGCGAGCGCCTACCTTTGCACCGGCACCTTGCTCAACGATGGCAGCTCCAGTGGCAAGCCCTACTTTCTCAGTGCCAACCACTGCATTTCAGATCAGACCGTGGCTTCGACCTTGCAGACGGACTGGTTTTTCCGTTCATCCAGTTGCAACAGTGGTGCGCTGCAGAGCTCGAGCACCAAGAAGGTGGGTGGGGCCAAGCTTCTCTACGCCAGCGCTGACAGTGATACCTCGTTCCTCTTGCTGAACGACACGCCTCCTGCGGGAGCCGTTTTTGCCGGGTGGGATGCGTCCACCGTTGCGGCTGGGGTCTCCACCATTGGCTTGCACCATCCCCGCGGAGACTTGCTCAAGCTGAGCTATGGCGCGGTGGTCAGTCAATCGTCATGTACTACCGCATCTGACACGACGTTCACGTGCACGGGGACCAGCGGTAACTACTACCGGGTCAACTGGAGCCAGGGCACCACCGAGGGGGGGAGCAGTGGCTCGGCGCTGTTCCGAAACGGCAAAGTTGTGGGTACCTTGTACGGTGGCGTGGCCATCTGCACCAACAAGTCGTCACCCGACTACTATGGCCGATTCGACGTGGCCTACAACGCAGCGCTGAAGAACTGGCTGGCATCGACAGCCAATAGTTCGGGTCGCACGGCTATCTACAGGTTCTACAACAGCAAAACCGGGGCCCATTTCTTCACCTCGAGCGCCGCCGAGCGTGATTTCGTAATCAGCACTTACCCGGAATTCGCCTACGAGAACATCGCGTTCTACGCCTATGCACAGCCTGCTGTGGGGCAAAGTACTGTGTATCGCTTCTTCAATACCGGCAACGGGGCACATTTCTACACCATCAGCCAAGCGGAAAGTGACTTTGTTCGCGCCAACTACCCCGTGTACAACTACGAGGGCCCAATTTGGTACGCGCAGACGGCAGTGAGCGATGGTTCTACACCGATCTATCGGTTTTACAGGCCTGTAACAGGAACCCATTTCTTCACGATCAGTGCCGCAGAGCGTGATTTTGTGATCGCTAATTACAAGGACTTCAATTACGAAGGCATTGCCTATTACGCATGGACGGGTAACTGAGTAAGTGAGCGGTTCTGACGCATGACCATCCAAACCGACGACTTCTCCCCCGCCCCCGCCAAACGCGTCATCTCTGCCGCCCCCGCCTCGCCCCAAGAGGAGGCCATCGAACGCGCCCTGCGCCCCAAGCTCCTGCAGGAGTACGTGGGCCAGGCCAAGGCGCGGGAGCAGCTGGAGATCTTCATCGGCGCTGCGAGGAAGCGTGAGGAGGCGCTGGACCACGTGCTGCTGTTCGGCCCGCCGGGCCTGGGCAAGACCACGCTGTCGCACATCATCGCGGCTGAGCTGGGGGTCAACCTGCGCCAGACCAGTGGCCCCGTGCTGGAAAAACCCAAGGATCTGGCGGCGCTGCTGACCAACCTGGAAAAGAATGACGTTCTCTTCATCGATGAGATCCACCGCCTGTCACCCGTGGTGGAGGAAATCCTCTACCCCGCGCTGGAGGACTACCAGATCGACATCATGATTGGCGAAGGCCCTGCGGCGCGCAGCATCAAGCTGGACCTGCAGCCCTTCACCCTGGTAGGCGCGACCACGCGCGCGGGCATGCTGACCAACCCGTTGCGCGACCGGTTTGGCATCGTGGCGCGGCTGGAGTTCTATACGGCCGAAGAGCTGGCGCGCATTGTCCAGCGCAGTGCCGGGTTGCTCAATGCCCCCATGGACGAGGACGGTGGTTTCGAGATCGCCCGCCGCTCGCGTGGCACACCGCGCATTGCCAACCGCCTGCTGCGCCGCGTGCGCGACTATGCCGAGGTCAAAGGCGACGGCCGCATCACCAAGCCCATTGCCGACAAGGCCTTGGCCATGCTCGACGTGGACCCGCAAGGCTTTGACGTGATGGACCGCAAGCTGCTTGAAGCCGTGATCCACCGGTTTAACGGTGGCCCCGTGGGGCTCGATAACATCGCCGCCAGCATTGGTGAAGAGGCTGGCACCATCGAGGATGTGATCGAGCCCTATCTGATCCAGCAGGGCTTCCTGCAGCGCACGCCGCGTGGGCGCATTGCCACGCTGGCGGCGTTCCGACACCTGGGGGTTACGCCGCCGAAGGCGAGCGGGCAAGATCTGTTTGGGGTGTGAGGGGTATGGCGGGGGTTGGCTCTGCGCGGGCTGCACCCCGCAGAAGGCCCGCCACGATGAATGCCTGCGCTGCGTAGTACGTCGCCAGTACCCAGACCTGTGCCATGGGCAGGTGCGTCACAAACCGGTTCGTGGCCAGCAGCGAGTCGCTGAGCATGAAAAATCCGGCGCCGATGGCGACACACAGCGAAGCGGCGCCGCGCAACACGGTGGCGCGGCCAATGGCCTGGGCCGCCATCAACGCAATCACCAGCACATAGGCCGCGACAGGCTCGCGCAATGCAGACGGCAGGCCGCCCGCCCACAGAAAGGCGTACATGGCCACGCCGATGCCCAGCGTGGCCACCAGCGCACCTCGGTGCGGAAACCATGTCTGTCCACTTTTGAACAGCGCCACATAGAACAGGTGCGCCACCAGAAAGCTCACCAGACCGGGGATGAAGAAACCCGGGAACATGAGGAACACGTCCCCCGCCAAGGACCCGCCCAGGGCTGCCATCAGCAAGACCGAGGGCGTACTGGAGCCTGATGCGCCCCTTGCGTTAGTCGAATATACGCTGGTAGCTACCAAAATAATAGCAATTACCATGGTCAGCGGCTTGAACAGCCAATGCCACTGCGTGAACCCCAGCGCGCTGGTGGCCGTGGCCAGCGCCGCGCTTTGCAGCATCAGCGCCATCAGCACGCCGATGCGCCCTTGCATCACCGCACCCAGCGACCATTGCATCGTCAGCAGCACGGCAAACCAGAGGGCGTCGTGCGCCAGCGGCGCTGCATCGGCCTGCCACAGAAAGGCCGCCACGCCTGTGAGCAGCAGCGCGAACTGCACCAGCGCAAACCACTGCACGGCACGCGACATGGGTGGGTGGTACAGCTGCATCTGCGCCATGCTGAAGGCGGGCTTGGGGAACCGCTCCGCCACATCCGCAGGCCGCCAGCCCGGCGGCTTGATCCAGACCTTGAGCTTGTCGAGCCAGCTGCGCGCGTGCCAGCTGTCGTGCGCCAGCCCGGCGTACACCTGGGCGTTGGCCCACAGCGGGTCCCAGCTGTTGAGCAGGCCGCGGGTGCCATACACACATTTCTCTTGCGCGTCTTCGTCCTTGAAGGTGCCAAACATCCGGTCCCAGAGAATCAGAACGCCGCCGTAGTTCTTGTCCAGGTAAGCGTCGTTGACGGCATGGTGCACGCGGTGGTTGCTCGGGCTGCAGAACCAGCGGTCGAACCAGCCCAGGCGACCCACCTGCTCGGTATGCACCCAGAACTGGTAGAGCAGGTCGATGAGCGCCACCACGCCAAACACCAGGGGCGGCACGCCGGCCAGCGCCATGGGCACATAAAAGATCCAGCCCAGCAGCGCGCCCGAACTCGTTTGCCGCAGCGCGGTGCTGAGGTTGTAGTCCTGGCTCTGGTGATGCACCGCGTGCGCGGCCCACAGCACGGCCGACTCATGCCCCATGCGGTGCAGCCAGTAGTAGCAGAAGTCGTAGAACACCAGCGCCAGCAGCCAGCCCGGCAGGCTCGTCCAGAACGCATCGTTGCGCCACAGCGCCACGTGCTCGAACAGGGCGGTGTAGATGCCGATGCGCAGCAGTCGCGTGAACACCGCGCTGGTCTGGCTCAGCATGCCCAGGCTGATACTGCTCACAGCATCGGCCAGCCGGTAGGTGTTGCGCTGGCGCTTGAAGCCAATGGCCAGTTCGATGGCGATCAGCAAAAAGAAGACGGGCGTCGCAAGGACGATGATCTGGCTGGGGCTCATGCTGCCGGATTGTGGTCCAGCAGCCAGCCCACACCGGGGCAGGTGAACCCCTATAGCGCCGGTGTTTAGAGGGCTGCGCCTACGTCAGCGCCCCCCGTGCATCCACTCGGATGATCCGCTCCACGACCCCATCCATCAGTCCGCCGCGCACGCCGATCAAAAAGTCGTACAGATTCACCGTGGGGTCGCAATGTCCTGGGATGAGCCAGAGCATGTGGCCCAGGCTGGGTAGGTGGGCTTCGGGGCCGTCGGCGTACAGCAGGCCGTGTTCGTCGCCCCCGTTGGCGTAACGCAGGGTGCGGTCGGCGGGCAGCAGGGCCACGGTGGGCAGGCCCGAGTCGATGGCGTGGCTCTTGTGGCCCGCGTCACACACCGCGTGGGTGTCGTGCACCGACACTACCTGGGTCTTGACGTACAGCGCGTGTTCAAACGAAGGCTGGGCTGGCTCGCGCTCGTTGCGGGCGTAGTCAGCATCCATGAACAGGAACGAGCCTGCCTGCAGCTCGCCAAACACACCGCTGGCGGCCTCATGCACCAGGGTGCCGGTGCCGGATCCGGTGATCAGCGGCACGGGCAGCCCGGCGGCTTCGATGAGCTGGCGCGTGTGGTCGGCGGCGCGCACCACAGCGGCGATGGTCTCCCGGCGGCCCACGCTGCTGGCCAGGTGCTGCGCGCGGCCATGGTAGGCCTGCAGGCCGGCAAACCGCAGGCGGGGGCTGCGTGCCACGGCCAGCGCCAGCGGCACGGCGGCCTCGCCGGGGCGCACGCCGCAGCGGCCCTGGCCTACGTCGATCTCCACCAGCACGTCGATGCCGGCATCGCTGCCATACTGCGCCATGGCTTCAGCCAAGCGTTCAATGCCATCGGCATGGTCCACGGCCACCCCCAGTCGCCCGCCGCGTGCCGCCAGCTGGGCGGCCAGCCGCGCCAGGCGGTGCAGCTTGGGCATGGCGATGACCTGATTGGTGATGGTGATGTCATCCACCCCTCCGGCCGCTAGGGCCTCGGCCTCGGCGACCTTCTGCACGCACACGCCCTGGGCGCCCGCCCGCTGCAGTTGCAGGGCCAGCTCGGCGCTCTTGTGCATCTTGGCGTGGGGGCGCCAGCGCACCTGGTGCTTGCGCGCAAAGTCGGCCAGGCGCTGGATGTTGCGGTCCATGGCGTCCAGGTCTACCACCAGAGCCGGGGTGTCGATCAGGTCCACGCGTTGACCCACGGTGGACTGCAAGGCTTCAGGAATGGGTTTCATCGCGGAGGGTGTTGTTGTCTAGGTGCTGGGTATCTGCCCAACCGATCAGGGTGAGGCCGTTCTCCGTCCACAGCAGGCGGTTGATGGCGGCGTTGGACAGCTGCCACGTGCGCGGCGCCTGAATGTCCTGGCGCGTGGCCAGGCGGTACAGCACATCCAGCACGCCGCCATGGGCCACCATCACCACCTGCTCGCCCACATGCTGCTGCGCCAGCGTGTTCACGGTGCGCTCGATGCGGTCACGCAGGGTCACGAGCGACTCACCGCCTTCGGGCGTGTAGTGCGGGTCGCGCTTGCGCCAGCGCAGCGCATCTTCGGGCAGCTTGGCCTCGATCTCGGCAAACGTCTGGCCCTGAAAGTGGCCAAAACTGCGCTCGCGCAGGCCGGTCTCGGTCATCAAGGGCGCGCCCGTGGTGCGGGCCACGGCCTGGGCCGTGGCGTGGGCCCGTTGCAGGTCGCTGGTGTAAATGGCGGCAATCGGCTCGCCCGCCAGGGCCTGCGCGACCTGGTCGGCCTGCCACAGGCCTGTGTCGTTGAGCGGAATGTCCAGGTGGCCCTGGATGCGGGTGTCCACATTCCAGGCGGTTTCGCCGTGGCGGATGGCAACGATGCGGGTGGCTTGCATGCAGTGGGGAGGGTCTGGGGATCTCAGGGAGCGGGGGGTACCAGAGGTAGCCGCACCTGCCGGGGGCCCTGGGGCGGCTTCGGAAAGCCATTGAGCGCGGCGTCGAACAGCACGCCATAGACGGCCGGGTCGCTCACCCACACGTCTTCGTGCACGGCCGAGGTCTCGTACACCACGGCCTGGGTGCCGGCATCGCGCATCACCATGCTGACCGCGCGGCGGTGCAAGGGCGTGGGCTCGCCAAAACGCCACGTGCCATGCACGCCCCAGCCCCGGCCATACCAGCCACCCATGCCCCAGGGGCCGGGACCGTAGGGGCCGTAAGGACGGAAGGGGTCATAGCGGGGCACGGTGTCGGCCTGCACACCCAGCTGCACCAGCAGGCGGGGCGCGGCATCGTCGCGCTGCAGGCCCGCGCGGGCTAGGGCTTGGTTGGCCAGCGTGGCAATGGCGTCAAACGAGGGGGTTTGCTGGGAGGGCAGGCGCTCAATGCGGTACGTGGCGGGTGCGGGCGCGGCCTCCAGGGTCGAGAAGCTCTGCACTTGGCCCTCGACCACGCGGGTAGTGCTGCAGCCTCCAAGCAGGGCGGCGGTGAGGCCCAGAAGCAGAGCGGGAAGCCATCGGCGTTGTGTCATGGTCAGAGAGTTCTGAAACAAGGATCTCCGTGAGAGTGCCGCTGGCCCCCGCAGTTCACGACAGCTGCACCACCTGCACGCCAGGCAGCGAAGGCGATGGCGCTACGAACTCTTCCTTGTCAAACGCCTTGTCGCCGTCTTCGCTGGCAATGCCTGTGGCCTTGGCGTTCTGGAAGTCGTACAGGCTGCCGTCCAGCAGGTGCGAGGGCACCACGTTCTGCAGGGCGTTGAACATGTTCTCCACGCGGCCGGGGAATTTTTTCTCCCACTCACGCAGCATTTCGCCCACCTGCTTGCGCTGCAGGTTCTCCTGGCTGCCGCACAGGTTGCAAGGGATGATGGGGAAGTTGCGGTGCGCAGCCCAGCGGGCGGTGTCTTTCTCGGCCACGTAGGCCAGCGGGCGGATCACCACATGCTTGCCGTCGTCGCTCACCAGCTTGGGCGGCATGCTCTTCATCTTGCCGCCAAAGAACATGTTGAGCAGCAGCGTCTGCAAAATGTCGTCGCGGTGGTGGCCCAGTGCGATCTTGGTGCAGCCCAGCTCATCCGCCACGCGGTACAGAATGCCCCGGCGCAGGCGGCTGCACAGGCTGCAGGTGGTCTTGCCCTCAGGGATCAGCTTCTTGACGATGCTGTAGGTGTCTTCGTTCTCGATGTGGAACGGCACGCCGGTGCTGGCCAGGTACTCGGGCAGCACATGTTCAGGGAAGCCCGGCTGCTTCTGGTCCAGGTTGACGGCCACCAGGTCAAAGTGGATCGGCGCGCGGGCCTTGAGCTTGAGCAGGATGTCCAGCAGCGCATAGCTGTCCTTGCCGCCCGACATGCACACCATCACCTTGTCGCCTTCTTCAATCATGTTGAAGTCGACGATGGCCTTGCCCACCTCGCGGCACAGGCGCTTTTCGAGCTTGTGGGTCTCGCGCTCGATCTTGATGCGCGTCGCGTTGGCGGTGGCGGGTTCTTGGGGGGCGTCTTCCGCCTCCGTCCAGCTGTTTTGCATGGGGTTGTCGATCACTGCATTCATAGATTTACCACTGCCCTGTCTCAATGCGAATCGCCACTTCGCAGTCGTCAAAAATTTCGAGTTTGGCGATTTTCACGCGCACACCCAGCACGCCGGGCAGCTGCATCAGGCGGTGGGCCAGCTTGCCGATCAGGCTCTCCAGCAGGTTCACGTGTTCCGCCGTGCACTCGTCGATGATGATCTGGCGCACGCGGCGATAGTCCAGCACATGGCCGATGTCGTCGTCGCGCGGGGCCAGTGGCTGCACGCCTAGGCTCAGCTCGGCATCCACCTGGATGGGCTGCGGGTCGGTCTTTTCGTGGTCGAGGATGCCCAGGTTGGCGTCAAAGCGCAAACCGGTGAGCGTGAGGATCTGGGTGCCAACAGCGTGGGTCATGGGAGAAGGTCCTGGCTTGAGTGAGCGGGTGTGCGTGCGCTCACATCAGCGAAAAATCGCGGTCAAACTTCATCAGGTGCTGGCCACCATCGACCAGCAGGGTGGTGCCGGTGAGGGACCGGTTTTCCAGCGCAAACTTCACAGTGGCGGCCACGTCCTCGGCGGTGGACGAGCGGCCCAACGGCGAGAGCGCATGCAGCTGGGCAAACTTGTCGTCGCTGAGCATGTGGCTGGTCAGTGTGAGGCCGGGCGCCACGCCCACCACCCGCACGCGCGGCGCCAGGGCCAGTGCCAGCATGGTGCCGGCGGCTTCCAGCGCGGCCTTGGAGAGCGTGTAGCTCACGAAGTCGGGGTTCTGGTTCCAGAGCTTCTGGTCCAGCAGGTTGACCACGGCGCCCTGGGCATCGGCCTCGCCCGCCGCCGCCCGGTCGGTCAGATGCTGGTGCAGGGCCTGGGCGAGCAGCACCGGGGCGGCAGTGTTGCTGCGCAGGTGCTTTTCGAGCGCGGCAAAACCAAAGGTCTCGGCATTGTCATGTTCGAACAGCGAGGCGCTGTTGACCACCGCGTCCACACTGCCGAAATGCGCCACCACGCGGGGCAGCAGACCGCGCACGGCGGCCTCGTCATCAAAATCGGCCTCAAAATGGGCGCTTGCGCTAGTCAATTTTGCGCATTCAGCTACGCTATTGATAGCGTCTTGGGCTGAAGAGCGGTAGTGCACGGCCACCTGCCAGCCACCCGCTGCCAGGGCCAGCGCAATGCTGCGGCCCAGGCGCTTGGCGGCACCGGTCACCAGCACGGTGCGGGGGCGATGGGGCAGGGAAGGGGTGGACATGTGGGAGACAATGCGGGCCGTGACCCAAAGACCCGACAGTTTAACGACCGCCCTGCACCAGCACATCGCCCAGGCCATTGCCGCCGAGGGCGGATGGCTGGGGTTTGACCGCTTCATGGCCTTGGCGTTGTACACGCCCGGCCTGGGCTACTACGCCAACGATTCCACCAAATTCGGCGCCATGCCCGAGTCGGGCAGCGACTTTGTGACCGCGCCCGAGCTCACGCCCCTGTTTGGCCAGACGCTGGCCGTGCAGGTGGGCCAGGCTCTGGCGCAGACCGGTACCTACGAGGTGTGGGAGTTCGGCGCAGGCTCGGGCGCGCTGGCGCTGCAATTGCTCGATGCCCTGGCCGACCAGGTGCAGCGTTACACCATCGTCGATCTGTCGGGCAGCCTGCGCGCCCGCCAGCAGGCCAGGCTGGAGGCCCATGCGCCCAAACTGCGCTGGGTGGATGCGCTGCCAGAGCACATCGAAGGCGTGGTCGTGGGCAATGAGGTGCTCGATGCCATGCCCGTTCAGCTGCTTGCGCGCCACGGCGGTCAGCAAAGTGGGGTGTGGCACGAACGCGGCGTGGTGGTGGCCGAAGACGGCCGCTTTGCCTGGGCCGACCGCCCCACGGCCCTGCGCCCTCCCATCGTCATCGAAGGTCCGCAGGACTACCTGACCGAGATCCACGCGCAGGGAGAAGGCTTCATGCGCATGCTGGCCGACCGACTGACGCGCGGTGCCGCGTTCTTGCTCGACTACGGTTTTGGCGAAGACGAGTACTACCACCCCCAGCGCCACATGGGCACGGTGATGTGCCACCAGGGGCATCTCGCCGATGGCGACCCGCTGGTGGCGGTGGGCTTGAAGGACATCACCGCCCACGTGAACTTCACGGCCATGGCGCTTGCCGCGCAGGACGCGGGGCTGCAGGTACTGGGCTACACCACGCAGGCGCACTTTCTCATCAACTGTGGATTGCTCCCAATAATGGAGCGCCTACCGCAGGCGCAGCGTGCTATAGCGGCCAAATTGATCATGGAACACGAGATGGGTGAGCTGTTCAAAGTGCTGGCCGTGGGCGCTGGCGAGCCATGGGAGCCCATGGGGTTTGCGCATGGGGACCGGTCCCACCGGCTTTGACACCCTGAACAGGCCCTGGCCCGACCATGTTCCGCTGGCTCATCGTGATCTTCCTGGCCCTGATGTTCATCAGCTGGCTGTCGCCGCTGCTGCGCCGCATGGGCTTTGGGCGGTTGCCGGGGGATTTCCGATTCCGCTGGCTGGGGCGGGACTGGGACGTGCCGCTCGCGTCCACGCTGCTGCTGAGCTTTGTGGTCAGCCTGCTGACCAAGCTCCTCTGATGGCCCGGCCTTCTGCCCTCTAGTCGCCCGATGCCTGCAGCGCTTTCAGGAACGCGTTGCGCCACCAGTGCACATCGCGCTCCCTGATGCGCGCCATGAGTTTCTGGTGACGTGCCTGCCGTTCGGCCAGCGGCATCTGCAGCGCCTGCTGGATGCTGTCGGCCATGCCCTGGGTGTCGTAGGGGTTCACCAACAGCGCCTCTTTCAGCTGTTCGGCCGCACCGGCAAACCGCGACAACACCAGTACGCCGGGGTTGTCCGGGTCTTGTGCCACCACGTATTCCTTGGCCACCAGGTTCATGCCGTCGCGAAGCGGCGTGACCAGGCCCACGGCGGCGGCGCGACACAGACCCGGCACGCGCTTGCGCGCCACCATGCGGTGGATATAGCGCACGGGCATCCAGTCCAGTTCGCCGTAGTCGCCGTTGACGGAGCCGCACAGGCCCTCCAGCTCGTGGCGCAGGTCGGCATAGGCATGCACGTCGTCACGGGTGGGTGACGCGATCATGATGAGTGTGGCGCTGTCGCGGTTTTCAGGGTAGCGGTCCAGCAGCTCGCGGAACGCGCGCACACGGTGCGGAATGCCTTTGGAGTAGTCGAGCCGGTCAATGCCCAGCAGCAGGCGCCGGCGGGAATACTCGTCGCGCATGTTCTCGTAGGTCTCCACCGCGTCGGGGGCGTGCGTGAGGCGCGTGAACTCGTCCACGTCGATGCCGATGGGAAACGACTGCACCACCACCGTGGCCCCGAAGGCGCGCACGCGTTTTTCGTCCAAGGATTCCGCGCTGCCTTCGTTGCGCACGTAGCGCGTGAAATGCGAAACATCAGCCTCGCTCTGCAGCCCCACCAGGTCATAGGCAAACAGCGAGCGCATCAGCCACTCATGCTGCGGGATGGCCGCCATGATGAGCGGCGGTGGCATGGGAATGTGCAGGAAAAACCCGATGCGCTGCTTGCAGCCCATGGCGCGCAACTCGGCCGCCAGCGGGATCAGGTGGTAGTCATGCACCCAGATCACATCGTCGTCGCGCAGCAGCGGCAGCAGCTTGCGCGCAAACATCTGGTTCACGCGCCGGTAGCCTGCGATGTAGCTGGCGTTGAAGTCGGCGAGGTCCAGCCGGTAATGGAACACCGGCCACAACACGCTGTTGCTGTAGCCGTGGTAGTAGCTGTCGTGGTCCTCGCGGCACAGGTCCACGGTGGCCAGTGTGACGGCGCCGGCCTGCCGGGTGTGGAGTTCGCCCTCGCCGGGCGTGCCGCCTTCGACCACGGTGCCGCTCCAGCCAAACCACAGCCCGCCTGTCTGGTTCAGGGCCTCGCCCAAGGCGACGGCCAGGCCGCCTGCAGCGGGTTTGCGGGGATCTGCGAGGCGGTTGGAGATGACGACAAGACGGCTCATGGACCGATCATCGTTGTGGATCGGTCCCGGCCGTTGTCGGACAGAGCCTCAAATCACGCTGTCCCAGGGGGCAGAAAGCCGCACGGCCGCGTTGATCACGCCCACCATCGAGTAGGTCTGCGGGAAGTTGCCCCACATCTCGCGGGTTTCGGGGTGCGTGTCCTCGGACAGCAGGCCCAGTGGGTTGCGGGCGGCCAGCATGGTCTCGAAGATGGCCCGCGACTCGGCCTTGCGGCCAATACGCGCCAGCGCATCAATGCGCCAGAAGGTGCAGATGTTGAAGGCTGTCTCGGGCTTGCCGAAGTCGTCGGCCGCCTCGTAGCGGCGCATGTAGGGACCGTCGCACAGGCTCTTTTCCATGGCCTCCACGGTGCTCACAAAGCGCGAGTCCTTGGGGTCGATGAGGCCCACCTCGGCCATCAGCAGCACGCTGGCGTCCAGCTCGTGCCCGCCAAAACTCTCGGCAAACGCCTGGCGTTCTTCGCACCACGACTTGTCGAGGATCTCGGCGCGCATGCGGTCGGCATGTTGCTGCCAGTGGCTGGCACGGTCGGCCAGCTGCAGCGTGGCGGCGATCTTGGCCAGGCGGTCGCAGGCGGCCCAGCTCATCAGGGCCGACGAGGTGTGCACCCGCGCACGTGTGCGCAGCTCCCACATGCCCGCATCGGGCTGGCCGTACACGCGCACCGCGTTGTCGCCCACCTGTTCCAGTCGCGTGAATTCGGCCAGGCCCGCGCGGTGCAGCAGGCGGTGGTCGTGGAAGGCCTGGGCCGCGCCCAGCACGATGTTGCCGTACACGTCGTGCTGAAAATGCTCGGCCGCCTGGTTGCCCACGCGCACCGGACCCATGCCCCGGTAGCCTGCCAGCTGCGGCACCAAGCTCTCGGGCAGGTCCTTCTCCAGTCCAATGCCGTACAGCGGCTGGATGTGGCCGTCGCCGCCTTCGACCACCACGTTGCTCAGCCAGCGCAGGTAGTCCTCCATGGTGCCTACCTCGGAAATGCTGTTGAGCGCGCGCACCACAAAGAACGCGTCGCGCAGCCAGCAGTAGCGGTAGTCCCAATTGCGGCCGCTGTGGGCGGACTCGGGGATGCTGGTGGTCATGGCCGCCACGATGGCGCCGGTGTCTTCGTACAGCGACAGCTTGAGCGTGATGGCCGCACGGATCACCGCGTCCTGCCACTCCAGCGGCAGCGCCAGGGCGCGCGCCCAGTTGCGCCAGTAGGAGGTGGTTTCCTGCTCGAACAGGCGCGCGGTGTCGGCGATGCCTTCGGTGAGGGTTTCGTCGGCGCCCAGCAGAAAGTTGTGCTCGCGCGTGAGCACAAACGCCTGACCCGACAGCACATGAGACACCGGCGCATCGGTGGACAGGCGCAGCGTCATGTTCTCCCCCACGTAGCGGATGTGGTTGCTGCCGCGCGTGATGTGGGGCTCCGTCTGGCCCCAGTCGTAGCGCACCTTGAGCGCCACGCGGATGCGCGGCGCGCCCTGGATGGGGCGCACCCGGCGCACCAGTGTCATGGGCCGGAAGAAGCGCGAGCGGCTGTGGAAGCGCGGCGCAAAGTCGGTGATCTCTACGCCGTGCCCGGCCTTGTCGAACAGCTGCGTGCGCAGGACGGCGGTATTGGGCTCGTACCACTGGTGGGTCGAGGCCAGGTCTTCCAGCTCGATCGCAAAGTGGCTGCCCTCGTCACCGGGTTGCAACAAGGCGTTGAACACCGGGTCGCCATCAAAGCGGGGCAGGCAGCACCACACCATGCGGGCATGGTCGTCGATCAGTGCGCTGATGGCGCAGTTGCCGATCATGCCCAGGTTCAAGGTCCCGGACTGGGGTTCGGTGGCGGCTGTGTTCATCGTTCGCGCTCCAGGGTCGTGCGTGCAGACGACAGCCAGCCACGCAGTGCGGCCGATGTCATGCAGCGGTGTTGTGCCATGGTCGGCCCTTCGCCCACCTTGATGCCCCAGCCGCCGAGCGCCTGCACGGCGGCAAAGCCGGCCTCATCGGTGACGTCATCGCCCACAAAGACCGGTGTGCGGCCCGCAAAGGGCGGCTGGGTCATGAAATCGACGATGGCCTGGCCCTTGTGGACACCACGGGGCTTCACTTCAAAGACACATTTGCCGCGCAACAGTTCCACGCCCTCCACCTGGCGCATGGCGTGCGCGAGCGTGTCGTGGCACAAGGCCTCCAGCTGGGGGGCCAGGCGGTAGTGCAGGGCCACGCTGGCACGCTTGGTCTCCACCAGCAAGCCGGGGTGGCGGGATGCCAGGTCCTGTGCGGCCCGCAGCACGGGCTCCAGGGCGGGTGGTGCGGTGGCGAGGACAGAGGTCTCGCCCAGCCGGTATTGGGCCCCGTGCTCGCTGGCCAGCGGCAGCCGCAGCGGTGCCAGGAATCCGTCGATGTCGGCCTCGGGCCGCCCGGTCACGATGGCCAGTGCGCCGTCCAGATGGGTGTGCAGCGAAGACAGCGTGGGCACCAGGCCCGACGCAACGCGCACTGCCTCGGGGCGCGGCGCCAGTTCGGTGAGCGTGCCGTCGAAATCCAGAAAAAGCGCATGGGCAGTTGTCAGTGTAGGGAGCAGCCGCATGCGCGAAACCATAGCAGACACTGCAATGCGGATACGGCCACCAGGGGGATTCGGGGCAAGTAACTGGGCGCAAGGTCTGCGACCTGCTGCAACCGGGGCAACGGGGATTCCGCGGCGTGCCCTTGAAACGGCATGTCTGCGCCGCCATGTGTTCAGCAACCTGTATGCCCCACGCCATGACCGAAGCCCTGCACATCGTTTGCCCCCATTGCCACACCACCAACCGCGTGCAAAGCGCCGACCTGGGCAGCGCACCCGATTGCGGCAAGTGCCATCAGCCCCTATTTTCGGGGGCTCCGCTGGAGTTGGACGCCACCAGCTTTGACAAGCATGTGGCACGCAGTCACCTCCCGGTGCTGGTGGACTTCTGGGCCCCTTGGTGCGGGCCGTGCCGCCAGATGGCGCCTGCCTTTGCGCAGGCGGCCCGCGAGCTGGAGCCCGGCGTGCGTCTGGCCAAACTCAACACCGAAGACCACCAGGCCATTGCCGCGCGGTATGCGATCCGCAGCATCCCGACCATGATCCTGTTTCAGCAGGGGCGCGAGGTGGCGCGCATTTCGGGCGCGCTGGGGGCTGCGGACATCGTGCGCTGGGTGCGCACAGCGGCGGCATAAAAGCTCAAATCGTGAGAGCCCGTAGACGATCCCCTGACGGATCGTCTACGGGCTGTTAGCGGATTCCGAACGCCCGGTCGAGCGACAGGGCCCCCGCACCACGCCCGACCAAGTACAGCATCAGCCCTGCCCACGACAGGTGGGTGGGCCAGGCATCGGGGTACACAAACACCTGAATGACCAGTGTCATGCCCAGCAAGGCCAGCGCCGACAGGCGCGTGAACAGGCCCAGCACCAGCAGCACGGCGAAGAGGTGCTCGGCCACTGTGGCCATCTGCGCCGCCAGCTCGGGCGGTAGCAAGGGCAGCTTGTATTCGTCGCGGAACAGGGCGTAAGCGCTGTCGGACACCGTGAACCAGCCCTCGACCTTGGTACGTGCGGACAGCCAGAAGATCCCTGCCACGGCCACGCGGTTGACCAGCGCCAGGAGGCTGTGGGGGGTGAGGAGGGTTGCGGCATCGGCCAGGCGGTCCAGCAGCAAGCGCGGGCCGTTGGCGGAGGCAGGGGAGATGTGGGTGGTGGTGTTCATGGCGGGCACCTCAGTCTGTGTGGGAATCCGTTGGAATCAAGGCGCCCGCGTCCAGCAGGCGGCCCATCAGGGCGGCAAAGTCGATGCCCGGGTCGGCCTCCAGGGCGCGGGTGGCGGCGGCCTCCAGGGGCAGGCCTTGGGCGCAGGCGTCCAGAAAGGCCACTCCTGCACGCGGTAGGGGATGCCACACCACTTCGGCATGGGGCCGGGTGAGCAAAGCCCCATCACCCGTCCACTCCAATGCTTCATTGGGGAGCAGACCTTCGCGGTGGCTCTGCCACAGGGCATATGCCGGATGCTCGTCGCACCAGGTCCAGCGTGCGGTGGGGTGCGGACGCAGCGGCACAAGGGGCAGCGTGTCGGGGGCCTGCTGCGCAAGCCAGCCACGGTCGATGGCGGTGGCATTCCCTGCCAGATGGCATTCGGTCCAGCACCGGTCCAGGCGCGCCACAGGGGGTAAGTAGGGCAGCTCGGCCGCCGGTGTAAACCCGGCCAGAAAGTCGGCAAACCCCGCGCCGTAGTTCACCAGCAGCCCGTCAACTGGCGGCTGCGCGCGGGCGTACACCGCAGCGGCGGCGCGGAACCAGTCTTCGCCCACCAGCTGGCTCACCGTGGGGTAGTTGGCTTGCAGCGCATCGATGCAGCCTTTGAGCGCGGTGTTGCGATACACGGCAAATCCCGGTTGGGACTCCAGCGCAGACAGCCACGGTGCTTGCGCGGCGTGGCCGAGCAGCGCGGCAGAGAAGCCGTCCTGGAAGGTGCTCAGCTGCATGCGGCCTCCTCGGGCTGCACCGCGGTGAGTGCGCTGTGGGCCTGATCACGCTCGGCCAGCAGTTCCCCGAAGGGTGGCAGGTGGTCGTCGCGCTCGATCAGGGTGGGCACGGGGCCGGTGCGTGCGATCACCTGCTCGTACAGCGCCCACACGGCGGGCGCCACGGGCGCATCGTGGCTATCGATGAGCAAGGCGTTGCCGTGCACCGGGTCCGTATGGTGGCCTGCCAGGTGGATTTCGGCCACGGCGTGCAGGGGGAAGGCGCCGAGGTAGGCCTGTGCGTCAAAGCCCAGGTTGTTGGCGCTGATGTACACGTTGTTCACGTCCAGCAGCAGGGCGCAGCCGGTGCGCTGCACCAGTTCGGCCAGAAAATCGGTCTCAGGCCAGTCGTGGCCGTCGATGTGCAGATAGTGCGTGGGGTTCTCGATGGCGATGGGGCGTTGCAGCACGTCCTGCGTGCGGGCGATGTTGCCAGCGATGCGGTGCAGCGCCGCTTGCGTACGGGGAAACGGCAGCAGGTCGGGCAGGTACTGCCCGCGCCAGGTGGACCAGGCCAGGTGCTCAGAAATGAGGGCAGGATTCACGCGCCGTGCGAGGGCGGCGAGGCGCTTCAGGTGGGCCGCGTCGGGCGGGGCATCGGCCGCGAGCGACAGCGACACGCCATGCAGAGCCACCGGGTGGCGCGCACGGATGGCCTCCAGCCAGGTCAGGCGCGGGCCGCCATCGGCCAGGTAGTTCTCGGGGTGCACCTCCCACCACAAGCCGGGGGCGGTGCACCGCAGCGCCTCGTCGTAGTGCTGGGGCTTGAGGCCCAGGCCAGCGGTGAGAGGGGGGGCCATGGTCAGCTCTTCATGGGCGTCAGCATGCCCATGCCCTTGGGTGTCTTGATCGAGGCGCAGGTGCCTGCGGGCACGAACTTCCAGGCGTTGCCTTGGTAGTCCATCTTGGAGGTGCCCGCGCAGGTGGTGCCGGGGCCGGCGGCGCAGTCGTTCTTGCCTGCCATCGAGACGCCGTAGCACTTCTCCATGGCGGGCTTGGCGCCGTCCATGGGGGCGGTCTGGGCCATGGCGGCGCCAGAGGTCAGGGCAACGAGGGCGAGGGCGCCGAGACTGAGGGTGCGGGTGGTCATGGTAGGAATCTCCGAAGGTTGGGTAAGGGTTGAGTCCGACCGGGGTGCTGCCCAGAGGCTGCGTGGAACTGCCCGATCTGCGTTGTAATTCGCGCTGTGCAGCGGTCGGGTTACAGCGCTGCGCAAAAAATCGCGACGGCATGACGAAAATATTTTTTGTGCTGCCTGTAACCCATCCGCCCCGGGATACGAATTCCTTGCAGGGAGACACCATGGAGATAGTGGAAGAGCGCCTGCGTGGCTTGTTGCTGCAGGGGCTGGATGCCGACGCAGCCGCCTACCAGCGCTTTTTGAAGGAGCTGAGTGCCCATCTGCGCGCCTTCTTGCGCCGCCGCCTCGCGCAGCGGCCTGATGAGGTGGAAGACCTGGTGCAGGAGACGTTGCTGGCCGTGCACAACCAGCGCCACACCTACCGGCCCGAAATGCCGGTGACGGCCTGGGCGCATGCGATTGCGCGCTACAAGCTTATCGACTGGCTGCGCTCGCATGCCGCCAAGGAGGCGCGCAATGACCCGCTGGACGATGCGGACGAGTTGTTTGCCAGCAGCGACAGCGAGGCTGCTGAAGCCCGGCGCGACCTGGGGCAGTTGCTTCAGACCCTGCCGGACAAGCAGCGACTGCCGATTGAGTATGTGAAGCTGGAAGGGTTGTCGGTGGTCGAGACGGCGCGCCTCACGGGGCTGTCGGAGTCGGCCGTCAAAGTCGGCGTGCACCGGGGCCTGAAGGCCCTGGCTGCGAAGATCAGAGGAATGACATGAAAACCGATGAATTGATCCACCTGCTGGCTGCAGACGAGCGGCCCGTGCGGCGCACCGCCATCGAGCAACGGATTGCCGTGGCCAGCGCTGTGGGCATTGCCGGCGCCGGGGTGCTGATGCTGACCTTGTTCGGCCTGCGCCCCGATCTGCTGGCGACCATGGCGCTGCCCATGTTCTGGGGCAAGCTGGTGTTTGCGGCAGCGCTGGCGGCTGCAGGCCTGGCGCTGCTGCGCCGCATGGCCCGCCCGGGCATGCCGCTAGGCCACGCTGCCCTGTGGCTGGCGGTGCCGCCGCTGGTGCTGTGGGCCATGGCCTTGGGGGCGTTGTCGCAGGTGTCTGCCGCAGAGCGCATGCCGATCATCCTGGGCAGCACCTGGCGCACTTGCCCCTTCAATATCGCCTTGCTCTCGGTGCCCGCATTTGTGGCCGGGTTCTGGGCGCTCAAGGGCGCGGCCCCTACGCGCCTGGCGTGGGCAGGAGCGGGCGCCGGATTGCTGGCGGGTGCGCTGGGGGCTCTGGTGTATGCGCTGCATTGCCCCGAAATGGCCGCGCCGTTTCTGGCGGTGTGGTACGTGGCAGGCATGGCCATGCCGACGGCGCTGGGGGCTGTGCTGGGGCCGCGCCTCCTGCGTTGGTGAGGGCGGCTGATACAGCAAGCGCCATGGCGGCTCAGGCGCTGACGCGTTTGCTGTAGGCGCGAAACACCGTGTCCAGCGTCCACCCCAGCGATTCGTAGAGTGACTGCGCGGCGATGTTGGTGTGTGCCGTGGTCAAGTCCATGCGCACCCTGCCATGGGCGCGGGCCGTCGCCTCTGCTGCCACCAGCAGGCTGCGCCCGGTGCCGGTTTGGCGCGCTGCGGGCACCACGAACAGGTCGTACAGCGTGTAGATGGGGGCCGCCTCCACCGAGCAGAAGGTGGGATAGAGCTGGCAAAAGCCCATTGCGGCCTGCGAAGCATCCATTGCCAGCAGGATCACCGACTCTCCACGCTCTAGCCGTTCTGCCATGAAGGCCCGTGCTCTGGACAGGTCTGGCGCCTGCTCGTAGAACTGCCGGTAGGCATCAAAAAGCGGCGCGATGGTGTCGGCGTCGGCCGGTGTGGCGGGGCGGATGTGCGCAGCGGTCATGGTGGCGTCGGGATGGCAGAAGGGCCCCAAGAGGCGCCCAGCGGTTGGCAGAGGCGCACTCCTGAAGGGGTGCGGGCGGACGCGGATTGTAGAAAGGGTTCTGCCGCGTCTTGGGGATGCCGTGCGCGGGGTCAGGCCGCGTCGATGTGGGCCTGCAGCCACTGCGCCACCGCTGCCACTCGCGCCTGGTGGATCAGCGCGCCCACCTTCGGGCCGCTCACGCCCTTGGCGGCAGCCTGTGCGGCAATGTCGCGCGTGACCACCGACTGCACCGCCGTCAGCACGGAGGCCAACCGCTGGCGCTGGGGGTAGGCTGATTCCTCAAACCCCAGCCGCCCGCGTGCATCACACTCGCAGGCCAGCAGGATGTCGGCAAAACGCTCGGGCTTGCGGATGGCGTCGCAACGCTCCAGCAGGCGTACCAGGGCAGCGGCCGCAAGGTCGCCGCTGCGGTGGATGTTGCCGTGTTCGCGCGCCACCACGTCGGCAGTCTCGCGGCAGTCCACGGGCACGCGCAGGCGTTCGGCCACGTCTTTCAGCAGCCTCGCGCTGCGCTCCTCGTGCCCGATGTGGCGGGGCAGCACATGGGCAGCCGTCGTGCCCTTGCCCAGATCGTGCACGAGGCAGGCAAACCGCACCGTGAGCGGCGCCTGCAGCCGCGCGGCCATGTCCAGCACCATCATCAGGTGCACGCCCGTGTCCACCTCGGGGTGGAATTCGGCGCGCTGGGGCACGCCCCACAGGCGTGCCACCTCGGGCAGCAGCACGGCCAGCGCGCCACACTCGCGCAGCACCTCAAACATGCGCGAGGGTTGCTCTTCCATCAGCCCGCGCGCCAGCTCCTGCCACACGCGCTCGGCCACCAGGTGGTCCACCTCGCCATGCGCGACCATTTCGCGCATGAGCTGCATCGTCTCGGGCGCCACCGTGAAGTCGGTGAAGCGCGCCGCAAACCGCGCTACGCGCAGGATGCGCACCGGGTCTTCGCGGAAGGCGTCGGTCACGTGGCGCAGTACGCGGGCCTGAAGGTCTTTTTCGCCGTGATAGGGGTCAAAAAGGCGGGTAGCGCCGGATTCATCTGTGCTGAATGCTATTGAATTAATAGTGAGATCACGGCGTGAGAGGTCTTCGTCCAGCGTCACGTCGGGCGAGCTCTGCACCACAAAGCCCCGGTAGCCACGCCCGCTCTTGCGCTCGGTGCGGGCCAGCGCGTATTCCTCGCGTGTCTCGGGGTGCAAAAAGACCGGGAAGTCGCGCCCCACGGGCAGGTAGCCCTGCGCCAGCATCTGCTCGGGCGTGGCGCCCACCACCACCCAGTCGTGGTCATTCACCGGCCGGCCCAGCAGCTTGTCGCGGACCGCGCCGCCCACCATGTAGATTTGCATCGGCGTAGTTTAGGGTGGGGGCCGTATAGTCCCGCCACCATGTCCCTATCGTCTGATCTCACCATTGCCCAGCTCAACCCCGACGGCAGCGTGCCCGTGCCTCAGGCGCCCGACGCCGCCGCCAACGCGGCTGCCGAGGCCTTGCAGCGCGAGGCGCAGTTCGAGGCCCTGAAGGCGCAGGTGGAAGGCTTGCAGGAGATCCTGGCCAAGCCGCTCAATGAAATCCTGGCCGACCGCGACAAGTTCAAGGAGGCCGCCGCCGCATGGGACGCCTTTGGCGCCATGTGGATGCTGTCCCAGCGCGCCATGAAGCGTGTGGCTTTGGACCTGGCCGCGCAGCAGGGGTTGAGCGACGAAGAGGTGGTCGCGCGTGCGCTGGCCTATGCCAATCGGGTCCTCAATGCGGAGGAGGAAGACCTGGGCGGAACCATCGCTCCCGCCCAGCTGGCGCACATCGCGCGGCACAAGCCGTTCTTGCGCAAGCAGTTCCGTTAAAAGACTGCCTGTGCGCGCCTTCATTCAGGCGAATACCGGCCTGAAAAAGCTCCGTTCATAGCTCACGATGCACCCCGTCTCCTCGGCATAGCGGAAGATCGCCAGGCAGTCCGCGTCTTGCATCGACGCCTCGCGGTAGCGCTCATAGGCCGCGAGGCTCTCGAACGTGAACAGTGCCAGTGCAATGTTGTTGGCGCCCTCGCTGGGCATGAAGTAGCCGTGGTGCTGGCCGCCGAACTTCTCGACCAGCGGAATCCACAGCTTGCCGTAGTGCTCGAACTCTTTCAGCTTGCTGGTGTTGAGCACGTAGCGCAGGTAGATGGTGGCGGCCATGGGGCTCAGCCTTCGGTATGGCGCAGGCGGTAGGGCTCTTCGAAGTCCAGAAAGTCCTTCTCGGCCAGGGCCTCGTCGATCCAGGCTTTGACGCCGGGCAGGGCGCGCACGCGGTCCACATAGGCTTTGATGGGCGCAGGCACGGGAAGGGCGTAGGTGTGCAGCCGCATGCACACGGGGGCGAAGTAGGCGTCGGCCACGGTGAATTCGCCAAACAGCAGGGGGCCGCCGTGCTCCTGCAGCAGCGCACTCCACATCTCTACCAGGCGCTGCACGTCGGCCCGCACGCCAGCCTGGTCGCGCCAGATCAGGGCCCCTGTGTCGGCCAGCTGGGCTTCGATGTTCATGGGGCAGTGGCTGCGCAGGGCGGTGAAGCCGCTGTGCATCTCGGCACAGACGCTGCGGGCGCGTGCGCGGGCTTTGGCGTCCGTGGGCCAGAGCTTTTTGTCGGGATGGGTTTCGGCCACGTACTCCGCAATCGCCAGCGTGTCCCACACCACCAGGTCGCCATCGACCAGCACGGGCACCTTGGCGGTGGGGCTGACGGCGCCGATGGTGCGCTTGAACTCCGATTGCGCGTCAAAGCTGTCAAAGCGCACGCGCACTTCCTCAAAGACGATGCCCGCCTGCTTGAGCAGCACCCAGGGGCGCATGGACCAGGACGAGTAGTTCTTGTTGCCGATGTAGAGCTTGAGCATGGTGGGCACCTGAAATGAAGAGGTCAGCCCGCCATGCTAGCCGCTGCGGCGCGCGCCAGCGATGCGAAAAACCGGTCCGAATGATGCGCGGCAGGCATCACAGGCCTTCGTGCCGACCGGCAAGTGCCCGTGGGCGGTCTGCCGGGCGGCCGCCAGCGGGCACTGAGGGGATCAGACCGGCCAGACCACGCCGTTGTCGTTCAGGATGGCATCGAGCGGCAGGTCGAACGCCTCGGGCTCGAAATCGTCCAGGTAGCCGTGGGTGAAGCCCAGGCCCACGGTGAACGGCTTGGGCTGCAGCGTGGCCAGCGTACGGTCATAAAAGCCGCCGCCGTAGCCCAGTCGGTAGCCACCCGGCGCATAGCCCACGCAGGGCACAAACAGCAGCGTGGGCACGATGACCTCGGTGTCCTTGGGCTTGGGGATGCCGTAGGCGTCTTCTTCCATGGGGCAGCCGGGGTACCAGGCGTGGAAGGTCAGGGTCTTGTGCTGCTTGTTGACCACCGGCAGGCCGATGCGGCGGCGCAGGGGTTCGTCCAGCAGCTCACCGTCTTCCTTCCAGCGGTGCAGGGCAGGCAGGGGGTCGAACTCGCCTTTGATGGGCCAGTAGGCGCCGATCACCGTGTCCGGCCGGTTCACCAGCCAGATGCGCATCACCTGCTGTAACAGGTCGGCCCGCTGTAGGCGGTCGGGCAGGTTGAGGCGTTCTTCTATCAATGTGCGCCGAAGGGCTGCTTTGTCCATCAGATAATTCCCCCATGCAATTTCTCAGAGCCATTCTGACACCCCTTGTGGCAGCCACCCTGTTGGCCGCCACCGCGCCCCTTGTCATGGCGCAAAACCGCGGTGACGATACCCTGCTGGAGATGCAGCAGGCCTTCCGCAAGGGTGACCGCAACAAGCTCGCGCAGCTGCTGCCTGCCGCGCGCGGCCATGCGCTGGAACCCTGGGCGGCCTACTGGGAGCTGCGGGTGCGCCTGGGCGAGGCGTCGCCGCAGGAGATCCAGTCCTTCATGCAGCGCTACGCCGGCACCTACCAGGAAGACCGCCTGCGCAACGACTGGCTGCTGCTGCTGGGTCAGCGGCGCGACTGGAGCCAGTTTGCCGAGCAGCACCCCAGCTACCGCATGTCGGACGACCGCGAGGTGCGCTGCTACGCGCTGCTCATCGACCACATCAAGGGCACGGCACCCGCCACGGTGGCGGACGATGTGCGCAGCAACTGGTACGCCATTCGCGACGCCGACGATGGCTGCAACCATGCGGCGGGCGAGCTGTACTCCGCCAAGAAGCTCTCTGCCCTGGACATCTGGCGCAAGGCGCGGCTGGGCGTGGACGCCAACCGGCCCCGCGTGGTGCGCAATGCCGTCGAAATCGTGGCGCCCGATGCGCTGCCCCAGCTCAAGGAAGCGCTCGACACTCCCAGCAAATACCTGCTCGGCCGGGCCACGGCGCGGGGCAAGGTGCGCCAGGAGCTGATCGTGCTGGCACTGATCAAGCTTGCAGGCAGCGACCCGGACGGCGCTGCCCGCCAGCTTGACAGCAAATGGAGCGTTCACCTCTCGCCCGAGGAGCGCAACTGGGCCTGGGGCGTGATCGGCAAGGCGGCTGCACAAAAGCTGTCCAGCGATGCCATGGGCTACTTTGGCAACATCACCAAGGACGGCGACCTCAACGACGACCTGCTGGGCTGGAAGGTGCGCGCCGCGCTGCGCGCCGGCCAGTGGAAGGCCGTGGCCAAGGCCGTCGACGCCATGGGCCCCGAAGGCCGCCAGGACAGCACCTGGGTGTACTGGAAGGCGCGTGCGCTGCTGGCCGGCAAGCCCAGCGACGCAGACCGTGCCGAGGCGCGCCAGCTGTTCGAAAGCATTGCGGGCACGCGCGGGTTCTATGAGCAGCTGGCGCTGGAGGAACTGGGCCAGCGCATCAGCGTGCCGCCTGCGCCCGCCCCTCTCACCGCCGAAGAGAAAGCGGCTGCGCGCGCCAATCCGGGGCTCAATCGCGCGCTCTACGCCATTTTGCTGGGGCTGCGCAGCGAAGGCGTGCGCGAATGGAACTACACCACCAACCTGCACCAGCCCGGGGGCATGCCAGATCGCGAACTGCTGGCCGCTGCCGACTTTGCCTGCCAGCGCGAGGTGTGGGACCGGTGCATCAACACCAGCGAGCGTACCAAGGGCGTGATCGAGGTGAACCAGCGCTTCCCCATGCCGTTCCGCAGCACCGTGGTGGAGCGCGCGCAGGGCATCGGCATCGATCCGGCCTATGTGTACGGCCTGATCCGCCAGGAAAGCCGCTTCGTGATGGACGCGCGCTCGCATGTGGGCGCCTCGGGCCTGATGCAGGTGATGCCCGCCACGGCCCGCTGGACGGCCAAGAAGATCGGCCTCACCAACTTCACGCCCGACCAGATCACCGACCGTGACACTAATATCATCATCGGCACCGCCTACCTCAAGCTGGCGCTGGACGACTTTGCAGGCTCCATGCCCATGGCTGCTGCCGCCTACAACGCGGGCCCCGGCCGCCCACGCAGCTGGCGCAACGGCCCGGTGCTGGACGCTGCCATCTGGGCCGAGAACGTGCCTTTTGCCGAGACGCGCGACTACGTGAAGAAGGTGCTGTCCAACACCACCAACTATGCAGCCATGCTCACCGGCCTGCCCCAGTCGCTCAAGAGCCGCCTGGGCACCATTGGCCCGCGCGATGCGGCTTTGCCCGAGGTGAACAAGGACCTGCCGTGACGCCAACTCCCGTTGACGGGCGTCGGAGAGCAAATTGATTGCTATAAAAATCAGAGCTATAAGCTCATGATAAATGTGCGCCTGAGCATGTTTGCATAAAAGGGGAGGGGTGGAATGGGCAAACTGGCATGGATGGCTTGCGTGGCCACAATCGGCGCGGTCGTGGCGTGGGGCGCGGGCGCGCAGGCACAGCCCGTGTACAAGTGGGTGGATGCCGATGGCAAGACCCACTACGGGTCGCAGCCCCCACCCGCCAAGCAGGACGCCGAGCCGCTGAAGCTGCAGAGCAACAACGGCACCAGCGGGGGCAGCGGCTCCTCCAGCGGCAAGGGCGCCAGCGCCAAGGCGGGCCAGCAGTACAACCCTGACGGCACCAAAAAGGTCTCGAAGGACGTCGAGGAGTTTGGCGAGGGGCTCAAAAAATCGCTGGGCACCGTGGACAGCAAGCAGGTTCCCCTGAACTGCGCCGTGGCCGTGGACAACATCCACTACCAAGCCGACCTGATGCTGGAAGTGGGCCAGAAGAACGTACGGGATGGCTACATGACCCAGACGGCGTTCGATGCCACGGCACCCAAGATCCGCGAAGCCAAGGGCAAATACAGCGTGTCTGACTGCCAGGGCGCATCGGGCAACAAGAAGTCGTTTTACCAGTGCATGTCCAGCAGCAAGAACCACGTCACGGGCTGCGACAAGCAATACAAACATTGAAGGCGTGGGGCTGACCTTCTCGGTAGTTTTGTGCCTGCGGTGTCGCGTTCAACCCCGCAGGCGCATGCGCCACGCCTCACACGTTGTGCAGCACCTCGCCCTGGCGCACCGCAGCGCCTGACCGCACCAGTTCATCCGCCAGACTCTGCAGCCATTCGGCCTCGGTCTGCGCTGCAAAGTGCCGCGTGCGCAGCATGCCGAAATACGGCGTGGCATGCGCCCAGGCCGTGAGGTCGGGGATGCCGATCTGCTGCCATTCGAGCAGCTTGTACTTGAGCAGCACCTTGGCCGCGTAGAGCGCGTGCTTGCCCGGGTTGCGCACAAAACCGTCCAGGCGGCGGCGGGCGCCGTCGATGGCGCGGGGCGCATCGGCAAACACCGGCCCGTGGCCCGGGATCACGATCTGCGGCGACAGCGCTTCAATCAAGTCCAGTGTGGCCCCCACCTGGGCGAAGGCATCGTCGCCCTCCAGCTCGGGAAACACCACGCCAAAGCCGTTCTCCCACAGCGCATCGGCCGAGATCAGCACGCGGCCCTGGGGCTCGAACAGCACCACCGAATGCGGGTCGTGCCCCGGCGCGGCATGCACCTGCCAGGGCTTGTCGCCCAGCAGCACACACGAGCCCGGCACCAGCAGCGTGTCGGCCCGAAAGGGCGGGCACTCCTGCCCGGTGGGCGTGTAGCTCAGCGCGTAGGCATCCCACTGGCGCACATGGTCGGCCTGGCCGGGCGGGATGGCGGTGAGCACGCTGGGCCAGGCCCTTTGCAGCGCGGCATTGCCGCCGCAGTGGTCGCTGTGCAGGTGGGTGTTGAGGATGCGGTCCAGCGCGCGGCCCTGCAGCGTGCCGCGTACCAGGTCCACGGTCTGATCGGCATGGCTGCAGTAGCCGGTGTCCACGATGGCCGTGTCGTGGTGGCCGATGAAGAGGATGTTGTTGGCCGACAGCCAGCCGCGTTCGAGGACGGTGATTTCAGGGGGCAGGAGGTCGTGGGGCTCGGAACTGGGCATGGGGCAGGCAAAAGGTGATGCCCCAGCGTACCCCAGGTGCGCCCTGCCAGACGTTCTCCAAAACCCGCAACGCCCGGCTCGCTGCGGGCTCGGGCTGTTGGATTGATTCGGCACGCACTGGCTTGAACCGTTCACGCTGAGCTTGCCGAAGCGCCGCGCAAGGTTTCGACAGGCTCAACCCGAACGGGTATCCCAGGTTCAAAGAGGTCTGCTCAATAGAACGTCAGAACCTCAGAACGTCACGCCCGCCACCAGGATCACGTTGGCATACGGCGTGCACTCGCCCGTGCGCACCATCACGCGGGCTTGCTGCGTCAGGCGCTTGAAATCGTCGTGCGACACCGCCTGGGGAGTGACCGGCAGCTGGCACCAGGCGGGCAACTGGCCGCCGTTGTGCTCCACCGCCTCGGTGGCGATCACGGCCTTTTCGACCTGCATTTCTTCCAGCACCACCCGCAGCACATCCGCCACGGCGGGGATGCCCGGCGTGAGCGCCAGGTCAACGCGGCGCGGGCCGTTGGGGATGGGCAGGCCCACGTCGCCAATCACCAGCATGTCGCCATGGCCCAGGGTGGCGATGGCGTGGGAGAGTTCGGCATGCAGCAGGGCGGTGCGTTTCACAGGGGGCTCCAGGCGGGCGGTTGGGGGCTTTGCGCCACGGCGGCGCGGGTGGGGATGGAGGGCTGGGCGCCGGGTTGGGTGACGCACAGCGCCGATGCGCGGATGCCTTCGCGCACGGCGGCGTCCAGCGACTCGCCGCGCGCCAGCGCCACGGCCAGCGCACCCAGGAAGGTGTCACCAGCGGCCGTGGTGTCCACGGCTTTCACGACGAGGCCGGGGTGGTAGCGGTTGCCAGCGGCATCGGCGGCCACGGCGCCTGCTGCGCCCAGGGTCACCACCACCTGGGCGGGGCCCTTGGCGCGCAGGGCTTGTGCGGCCTGCGCGGCATCTGCGGGCATGGTCACGTTCTGGCCCGCCAGCGCGGCGGCTTCCACCTCGTTCACCACCAGCGTGTGTACCAGCGGCCACATCGCTGCGGGCAGGGGCTGAATGGGCGAGGGGTTGAGCACCACCGGGCAGCCAGCGGCATGCGCCATCTCGGCGGCGGCCAGCACCTGGGGCAGGGGCGTTTCGAACTGCAGCACCAGGCCGCCTGCGCCTTGTAGCGCGGCGCCCAGGGCGGCTTCATCCAGCACAAAGCGGCCGTTGGCACCGGGCACGACCACGATGCGGTTTTGCCCCGTGGCCTCCACGGTGATAGCGGCCACGCCGGTGGTGGTGGCGGTATCGGTCTGAACGCCGCTGTGGTCGATGCCGTCGGCGTCCAGCCCGGCGCGCAGCGTGTGGCCGTAGCCGTCGTCGCCCACGCGGCCAAACAAGGCCACCTGGGCGCCCTGGCGCGCGCAGGCCACGGCCTGGTTGCCGCCCTTGCCGCCGGGCACCAGGTGCAGGGCGTCGGCCAGCACGGTTTCGCCAGGGCCCGGCGCGTGTTGCACCTGCAGCACCAGGTCCATGTTCAGGCTGCCGACGACGGCGATGCGGGGTGTTTGGGTGGTGCTCACGCCGCACCTCCAGGCGCATGGGCCGTGGAGGCGCGCACGCGCAGCTCGGGCTGCAGCATCACCTTGCGCGCATCCTGGCGCTTGCCGTCGATGCGCTCCAGCAGCATGTCCACGGCCAGCGCGCCGATGCGCTGCTTGGGCTGTGCCACGGTCGTCAGAGGCGGGCTGGTGAAGGCGGTGAGTTCGATGTCGTCAAAGCCAACGATGGACAGCGCCTCGGGCACGCGCAGGTCGCGTTCGTGCGCCGCGCACAGCGCGCCCATGGCCATGAGGTCGTTACAGACGAAGACGGCGGTGGGGGGCTCGGGCGCGCGCAGCACGGCGTGCATGGCCTCGTAGCCGCCCTGGCTGGTGAAGTTGCCGTGCCACAGGAGGCCCTCACCCGTGCCGCAGCCCGCATCGGCCAGCGCCGTGCGCCAGCCGGCAATGCGCTGCTCGCTGGGCGCAATGCCTTCGGGGCCGCCAATGCACGCGATGCGGCGGTGGCCCAGCGACAGCAGGTGGCGCGTGGCCAGCAGGCCGCCCTGCATGTGGGCGGTTTCCACCAGGTCGCAGGGTTGTTGTTCGGCGATGTCGATTTCGCGGTCCACCAGCACGGTGGGGATGGACAGGCCTGCGAGCTGCGTGGCCAGCGTGGCGTCGTGCCCGGTAGAGACCACGATCAGCCCGTCGATGCGCCGCTCGGCCAGCACCTGCAAGTAGGTGCCCTGGCGGTGCGCCTCATCGTTGGTGTTGCACAGGATGACGTTGTAGCCCGCGCCAAAGCAGCGGTCTTCCACGCTGTGCACGATCTCGGCAAAGTAGGGGTTGGAGCTGTTGGGAATCAGCATGCCCAGCGTGCGCGTGTTGTTGCTCTTGAGGCTGCGCGCGATGGCGCTGGGAACGTAGCCCAGGGCGCGGATGGCAGCCTCGACCCGCTCGCGCCCCTCGGGGCTCACGCGGCGCGTGCCGTTGACCACGTGCGACACCGTGGTGACCGACACCTCGGCGTGGCGCGCAACGTCCTTGATAGTAGCCATGCAAAAAGAAGAATGAGGTCGTGGGTGGTGGGGCGGCTGGATGCGGGGTCAGTCTCTCAGACCTTGGCGCGGCGCTGGCGCAGCGTGTCCACAATGACGGCCGCCACGATCACAAAACCCGTGATGATGCGCTTGCTGGGCTCGCTGGCGCCCACCTGGGCCAGGCCTGCTTCGAGCACCGCAATGATGAGCACGCCAAACGCGGTGTTCACCACCGAGCCGCGCCCGCCCATCAGGCTGGTGCCGCCAATCACCACGGCCGCAATCACCTGCAGCTCCATGCCCGTGCCTGCGTTGGGGTCGGCGGCTTCGAGCCGGGCCGACTGCATCAGGCCCGCAAGGCCCGCGAGCAGGCCGGTCATGGCAAACACGATCACGCGGATGGGGCGCGGGTCCACGCCCGCCAGGCGCATGGCTTCCTCATTGGTGCCAATGCCCACCACGCAGCGGCCAAACACCGTGCGCGACAGCACCAGCTGCGCCACCACCACCAGCACCACGGCCAGCAAAAAGGCGAACGAGATGCCGCCAAAAAACGGTGCCGACAGCCAAGAGATCGCATCGCCCACGTACTGCGTGCGCGAGTCGGTCACCACATACGCGCTGCCGCGCACGGCTTCGAGCATGCCCAGCGACACGATGAACGAGGGCAGCCGCCATGCGACAGAAATCATGCCGGTGATGGTGCCGCACACCAAGCCGGTGGCCAGGGCCAGCGCGGCGGCGGCGGGCACCGTCCAGCCCCACTGCAGGATGGCGGCGGCCGAGGTGGCGGCGGCCAGCGCCATCACCGAGCCCACCGACAGGTCGATGCCCGCGATGATGAGCACAAAGGTCATGCCCACGGCCATCACGGCCAGGGCCGGGATTTCGTTGGCGATGGTGATGAAGGTCTCGGCGCTCCAGAAGTATTCGGACAGCGACGAGAACAGCGCCACCATGCCCGCCAGCACGGCCATCAGGCCCAGGTAGGTGCCCAGCTGGCTGCGCCAGACCGAGGTAGAGGAGGGCGCCGCAGCGGGCGCGGCAGATGCGGTGGGGGCGTTCATGCGGTGACAGGAGAAGGGGTTGAAGGGGTGGTGCTGGTGTGTGGGCGCCCGCCGGGCTCGGAGAACGCGGCTGCCAGCAGCGATTGTTCGGACCACTCGCCGCGCTCGAACACGGCCACCAGGCGGCCCGCGCTCATCACGCCGATGCGGTCGGCCATGGCCATGAGTTCGCGCAGGTCGGACGACACCATGAGCAGCGCGCGGCCTTCCAGGGCCATGCGGTCCAGCTCGCCATACAGCTCGGCGCGCGCGCCCACGTCCACGCCGCGCGTGGGCTCATCGAGCAGCAGCACGCGGCCTTCGCGGTGCAGCCAGCGGGCGAACACCACCTTTTGCTGGTTGCCGCCGGACAGTTGGCCCACAGGTTGTTCCGGGCCGTGGCAGCGCACGCGCAGGGTGCGGATGAATCCCTGCACCAGGCGGCTTTCGAGCCCGCGCTGCAGCCAGCCGCCGCGCGACACGGCCGACAGGTCGGACAGCGTGGCGTTGATGCGGATGGGTTGCGACAGCAACAGGCCCTGGGATTTGCGGTCTTCGGTGACCAGGCCGACTCCAGCGGCAATGGCCTGCAGCGGTGACGCAAAGCCCCGCTGCCAGGTGCGCGGTGCGGTGGGAGCTGGTGTGGGTGGTTTTGCTATGTTTTGTGTAGCTGCTTGCGCATGATCTTCTAGCGCTTGCGGCTGTTTTTGCTCTAAAACTGGGTGCAACGTCACGCTGCCACGGTCTGCACGGTCGGCGCCAAACAGCAGACGGACCAGCTCGGTGCGGCCTGATCCGACCAGCCCGGCAATGCCAAAAATTTCACCGGCCCGCAGTTCCAGGCTCACGTCCTGCACGGCGGTGCCACGGCCTAGCTTGTCAGCGCTCATCACCACCGGGCCGACGGGGCGGCGCGGGCGGTGGTCCAGGTCGCTCACCACGCGGCCCACCATGCGCTGCACGAGGTCGTCTTCGCTCATGCCCGCCATGGGGCGCACATCCACCAGGCGGCCATCGCGCAGCACGGCCACGCGGTCGGCAATGCGGCGCAGTTCTTCGAGCCGGTGCGACACGTAGATGATGGCCACGCCACGTGCGGTGAGGTGGGCGATCTGCTCAAACAGGTAATTGGTCTCGCGCGGCGTGAGCATGGCCGTGGGCTCATCGAGCACCAGGATGCGCGTGTCGTCCTGCAGGTTGCGCGCAATCTCCACCATCTGCTGCTGGCCAATGCCCAGTTGCGAGACGGGTGTGGCGGGGTCGATGCTGTCGAGCCCGATCTTGGCCAACTGCGCGCGGGCGGCGGCGTGCAGCACATCGCGCTGCAGCCAGCCCAACCGGTGCGGCAGGCGGCCCATCAACAAATTCTCGGCCACGGTGAGCGTGGGCACCAGGCCCAGCTCCTGCATCACCATGCGCACGCCGTGGCGCTCGGCATCGCGGCGCGACGAGGGCGCGTACGCCTGCCCCGCCAGCTGCATGCCGCCGCGCGTGGGCTGTTCCAGCCCGCAAAGGATTTTGGACAGCGTGCTCTTGCCCGCCCCGTTCTCCCCGGTCAGCGCCAGCACCTCGCCTGCAAACAGCTCCACGTTCACGCCATCGAGCACGGTGGCGGTGTAGTCCTTGCCCACGGCCTGGATGGCGAGCAGGGGCGTACGTGGTGAGTCAGGTGACGGGCTGGGCATGGCAGTGTGTGCGGTTTTTAATTTTGGAGCAGAGAACAACGCCAGAAGAGCTTTGTTCTCCGCGCCTGGGCTTACTTGCTGTCCTTGGTCACCAGCACCACGTCGGTCTTCACCGTGGCGGGCAGCTGGTTTTGCGGCGTCTTGGCGGCCAGGGCCTTCTGCGCCAGTTCGATGCCGAACACGGCCTGCTTGGCGGCGTACTGGTCGGCGGTGGCCAGCACGCGGCCGTCGGCCAGCATGGGCTTGATGGCGCCGATGTTGTCGTAGCCCACCACCTGCACCTTGCCGGTCTTGCCAGCGGCCTTCACGGCGGCCACGGCGCCCAGGGCCATGCTGTCGTTGCCCGCCAGCAGGGCCACCAGGTCAGGGTGCTCACGCATCATGCCGGCGGCCACGGTGTTGCCCTTTTCAATCTCCCAGTTGCCGGACTGCACGCCCACCACGGTGATGTTGGCGGTCTTCATGGCGTCCTGGTAGCCCAGGGTGCGCTGCTGCGCATTGAAGGTGGTGGACACGCCTTCGATGATGCCGACCTTGTCACCGGCCTTCAGCGTCTTGGCCAGGTGGTCGCCCACGAGCTTGGCGCCCGCACGGTTGTCGGGGCCCACAAAGGGCACGGTGATGTTCTTTTCCTTCAGCGCATCGGCATCGAGCTGGTTGTCGATGTTGACCACCAGGATGCCTTTGTCGATGGCCGCCTTGACCACGGGCACCAGCGCCTTCGAATCTGCCGGGGCCAGCACGATGGCGCTGACCTTCTGCGCCATGGCTTGCTCGATCATCTTGATCTGGGCTGCCGTGTCAGTCTCGTTCTTGATGCCGTTGGCCACCAGCGTGTATTCCTTGGCGTGGGCCTTCTGGTGCGCCTTGGCGCCGTCTTCCATGGTGCGGAAGAACTCGTTGGCCAGCGACTTCATGATGAGCGCGATCTTGGGCTTGTCCTGCGCAAACGCAGGGCTGGCCAGCAGGCTGCCCACAACGGCGAGGGCGGCGGCGGTCTGAACGGAACGGCGGGTGAACTTCATGGGTGTTGTCTCCAGGTTGGAATGTGGACCAAGGCGACCGACAGCGTGGATGGAACCCCGGCAGACCCCGCAAAAAAGGAGCGGCTGCGGAGGCCCGGTGCCTTGTCGCGATCGGGATGATAACGAAAGCAAACGTTTGCGCAAACGTTTGCTAATCGGTAAAAACCCGGAGATGCAGACATTGGGGGACCCGATGCACGCGGGCGGATTGCAGGGTTTACGCCCAAGAAAAAGGGCGCCGAAGCGCCCTGGGGGAGGTGATGGAGGGCAGCGTTTGTCGCTCTGCCCTTAGGAACAATGGCCTCAGGCCTTGCGCAGCTCTCGGCGCAGGATCTTGCCCACGTTGCTCTTGGGCAGCTCGTCGCGGAACTCGATGTACTTCGGGCGCTTGTAGCCCGTGAGGTTCTGGTGGCAGTAGTTGGCCACTTCGTCCTCGGTCAGGGCCGGATCGTTCTTGATGATGAACACCTTGATGGCCTCGCCCTGCTTCTCATCGGGCACGCCGATGGCCGCGCATTCGACCACGCCGGGGCACAGGCTGATGACCTGCTCCAGCTCGTTGGGGAACACGTTGAAGCCGCTCACCAGGATCATGTCCTTCTTGCGGTCGATGATGCGGGTGTAGCCCTGCGGGTCCATGATGCCGATGTCGCCCGTGCGCATGAAGCCATCGGGCGTGAAGGCCTTGGCGTTCTCTTCGGGCTGGTTGTAGTAGCCCGTCATCACGTTGGGGCCGCGGATGCAGATCTCGCCCGACTCGCCCTGGGGCAGGCTGTTGCCCTCGTCGTCCTTGATGGCGATGTCGATGCCCGGCAGCGGCAGGCCGATGTTGCCGCTGAAGGTGGTGCTGATCACCGGGTTGTTGGTGCCGATGGCGCAGGTCTCGCTCATGCCCCAGCCTTCGATCATGGTGCTGCCGGTCACCTTCTGCCACTGCTTGGCCGTGCCCTCGCTGGCCGCCATGCCACCGGCCTGCGACACGCACAGGTGCGAAAAATCCAGCGTCTTGAACTGCGGGTTTTGCAGCAGCGCGTTGAACAGTGTGTTCACCGCAGGCAGCATGTGGAAGGGGCGCTTTTTGAGTTCGGCAATGAACTTGGGGATGTCGCGCGGGTTCGGGATCAGCGTGAGGCTGGAGCCCTGGCGGATGGCCAGCAGGCACAGCGTGAGCGCGAAGATGTGGTACAGCGGCAGCGCGGCAATGCTGTTGGCCTTGGAGAGGTCGCCCACCTTGGACAGTGCGGGCGTGAACCACGCCTCGGCCTGCAGCGTGGCGGCCACGATGTTGCGGTGGGTCAGCACTGCGCCCTTCGACAGGCCCGTCGTGCCACCGGTGTACTGCAGGAAGGCAATCGAATCCAGCGTGGCCTGGCTGGGTGCGAGCGACTTGTGCTCACCCAGCGACAGCGCCTTCTTGAACGTGACCACCTTGCGGCCGCCCGTCAGCGGCAGGTCATACGCAGGCACCATCTTGGCCAGATGGCGCACGGCAAAGGTGATCCACTTGCCAAACCAGAAGCCCAGCAGATCGCCCATGGAGGCCATCACCACATGCTTGACGGCCGTGTGGTCCACGACCTCGGCCAACGTGTGGGCAAAGTTCTCCAGGATCACGATGGCCGTGGCGCCCGAGTCCTTGAGCTGGTGCTCCAGCTCGCGGGCGGTGTACAGCGGGTTCACGTTCACGCAGGTGTAGCCAGCGCGCAGCACGGCGGCCATGGTCACGCCAAACTGCGGGATGTTGGGCAGCATGATGGCCACACGCGCACCGGGCTCCAGCCCCAGGCTTTGCAGATAGGCGCCCAGCGCGGCCGAGCGGCGTTCCAGCTCGCCGTAGGTCATCCACTGGTCCATGCAGACCGAGAACGGGCTGGATGCGTGTTTGCGGAACGACTCTTCCAGCAGGTGGGCCACAGAGCGGTATTGCTCGGGCTTCACGTCATGCGGGACGCCCGGGGGGTAGCTCTTGAGCCAGATCTTTTCCATGCGCGTGTTTCCTTGTGCTCGCCAAATGCCGTTGATAGGTGGGCACAGATTGTGGAAGGCGGGCGCATTGCGGGCTATCGGGCTTGTCCTAGTGTGTGGTTAAGCTGGGTCCCGCAGGTGACAGGGTCGGTATCGAAGAGCAAATCCATCAGCGCCCGCTCACGCTGCTCGATGGTGGCCAGGAACTGCTCCACCCCGCCGCGCTGGCGCGCGAGCTGGCCGAAGGTGTCAAACCCTGCCTCCAGAAACTTCTGCAGCGCGCCCATGCCCGCCGCGTTGGCCGGGCCGCGCATCATGCGCAGCATCATCCGCAAGCCCGGTGTGCGCGTGAGGCGCGCCAGGTCGGTGCCCATGGCCAGCACGCGCTGCAGCTGTTGCTGGCGGGCGTGGCGCTGGCCTACAGTGCGCCAGGCGGCGGCGTAGCGGGCGGCGTCGTTGGATGCATCGGCACCTTCTTGCGCACGCCATGCGCGGCCCATATCCTGGTCCAGCTCCTCGGTCTGCGCGTGCAGCACCGCCAGGGCTACAGCGGTGTTCACGACCGGTTGGGGGAACATGGTCTGCAACGTGCCAGCGATGCGGCCAAACTGCAGATCGCGGTCGGTGTAGTCGGTGTCGCTGTACAGCTCTTCCAGAAAGAACTGCGCTGCGGGCCCGAACGAGGGCGAGCCCATCAGGTCTGCATAGGTGCCCCGAAAGCGTCGCGCTTGCAGGCTTTTGACGCTGCCCACCGCTGCCCCCAGCGCCGGGTCGCCCGTGCGGTGCAGGCGCAGGGCGGTCACGTCGGCAATGGCATCGCGGATGGTCTGGGCGGCATCCATGGGGCGGGGTCCTTTCAGCGTTCTGCGGGGTGCGGTGTCGGGCTGTGGTCAGACCGCACAATGCGGCTGGTCGATTACAACATTTGCCCATCACCACCATGATTGCGCGCTGGCAACGAATCCTTCTCCTGTGCATCCTGCTGGCCATGGCCGCCTGGCTGGTGTGGCAATGGCCCCATTCACCCTGGCGCGCCGTGCTGGGGTCCTTGGTTCCGCTGTGTCTGTACCTGGTGGTGATGGCAGTGGAGTTTGTGCTGATGCACATCACCAACCGGACCGACGCGGCACCGCGCGCGCGCCTGTCGCAGGTGGTGGGTGCCTGGTGGGCCGAGGTGTGGGTGGCGCTGCTGGTCTTCTGCTGGCGCCAGCCGTTTCGTCACCAGTCCGTACCCGACTGGCTGCCTGCGCAGCCCACCGGAAAGCGCGGCGTGGTGCTGGTACACGGCTTCATGTGCAACCGGGGGCTGTGGCTGCCGTGGTTTGCGCATTTGCAGGCGCGGGGGCATGCCTATATCGCGGTCAATCTGGAGCCGGTGATGGGCTCGATTGACGAGTATGCGGACATCATTGAAGACGCTGTGCGCAAGGTGACGGCGGCCACGGGGCAGGCGCCGGTGTTGTTGTGCCACAGCATGGGCGGGTTGGCGGCGCGGGCGTGGCTGCGGGCGCACCAGGCGGACGGGCGGGTGCACCGGGTGTTGACGCTGGGAACGCCGCATGGGGGTACGTGGCTGGGGCGTTTCAGTCGCGCGGTGAATGGGCGGCAGATGAGCCTGGCGGGGGACTGGGTGGTGGCGTTGCAGCGGGCGGAGCCTGCGGGGCGGGCGGCTTTGTTTACTTGCTGGTTTTCGAACTGCGACAACATCGTCTTCCCGGCGACCACGGCGGCGTTGGTGGGGGCGGACAACCGGTTGGTGGAAGGGTTGGCGCACGTGGAGATGGCGTTTGACCCTGGGGTGATGGCGGTTTGTCTGGAGGAGGTTGATCGGGGGTGATGTTTTGGTTTTATTGGCTGGATGCGCTAGTGGGATATGCGCTGGTAGCTATTGATTTTGTAGTGTTTGGTTGCGTGCGCTGATTGGGTGGCGTGCCTTTGTTGAGGGCGGAGGCCGGGAGTCGCCCCGGCGGGCGAGGTACTTTTCTTTGCTTCGCCAAAGAAAAGTACCCAAAAGAAAGGCGACCCCCAGTCTGCGACCCCTTCGCTTGGCGAAGGGGCAAACCTGCGGCGGGGCGGTTGCGGGGTGCGCCGCAGAACTCACTGCGCGCCTGCAGCGCTCCGTTCAAACAACTGCGGCGGGTCAGTTCACGAAGCACGCGCGCTGCGACGCGCGTGCCACCCCACAACCGCCCCGCCGCAGGCGCAGCCAGCAGGGGTGGGGAGCCAAACATCCAACAGCCGAACAGCCACACGGGCCATCGCTGCGCTTGGCCTGGCCTGCGCAGCGCGTGGCGTTTGCGCCCGCGAGACGGGGCCGAGCGCAACGCAGCGAAGCAATGGCCCGTGTGGGTGTCCGTTTTTGGGTTCCCTTCTGCGCGTGCCGAGCATCGCAGGTTGCCCGTAGCGAAGCGAAGGGACGCGCGCAGTAGGGTCGCCCTTTCTTTGGTGACTTTCTTTCGGCGACGCGAAAGAAAGTTACTCGCACGCCGGGCGACTCCCGGCCTCCGCCCTCAACCCAGGCACAGAGCCCAATTCATCCACAAGCTCCAACAACCTCAATCAGGTATTGCTGGATAAAGAGGGGTGCTATTAAATGTGTAGCTATTAAGGAATGACTCACTAGCGCTAGCAGCCAATACCACCAGAAATCAAGCCGCCACAGCCTCCCGCTCATCCGCAGCAAACTCCGGCAACCCCCGCAGCCGCTCATAGATCGGCGCAAAGTCCGCCGCCGTCATCTCAAACAGCTGCTCAAAACTGTCGATCACAAAATACGTCTGCTGGTACGTATCGATCTTGTAGCGCGTGCGCATCGTCCGCTCCAGTTGCAACGGAATGCGCTGCGGCTCGGGGCTCTGCACCGAATACGCCAGTTCGCCCGACGAGCTCAAGATGCCAGCGCCATAGGCCCGCAACTGCCCCGCCTCGCGGATCAGCCCGAACTCGATCGTGTACCAGTACAACCGGCTCAGCATCTCGCACGACCCCAGCCCCTGCGCCTTCAGCCCGCCCTGGCCGTAGCGCTGCACATAGTCCGCAAACACCGGGTTGAAAAGCAGCGGCACGTGCCCGAACAGGTCGTGAAAAATGTCGGGCTCGACGATGTACTCGAACTCCTCGGGCTTGCGGATCCAGTCCGTCACCGGGAACTTGCGGTTGGCCAGCAGGGTGAAGAAGGGCACTTCCGGGATCAGCCCGGGCACGCCCACGAGCTCCCAGCCGGTCGCTTTGTAGAGGCGCTCGTTGACCTCTTCAAAACGCGGAATGCGGTCGCTCGCGCCCAGCGAGGGCAGGGCGTCGATGAACGCCTGGCTCGCCAGCCCCGGCAGCAAAGCGCGCTGGCGCTCGTACAGGCGGCGGTAGGTGTCGTGGTCGGCGGCGGTGTAGGCCGCGTAGTCTTGCGGGCAGGTGTAGTCCGCGTTGGCACGCGAATAGTCGCCACGTGGAGGGCGGGTGGATTGGCCATAGACGACAGGGGCTTGTCCCATTTTTTTCTCCTTTGCCGCCATGGTCGGCGCACCGCGATGGGGGTACGCACCAGCCCACGCGGCTGCTAATTGATCTTGATTTTTGCGGCCCGGATCAGGAACTCGTACTTGCTGTTTTCCGAGCGCACAAACTGCGCAAACCCGTCGAGCGTCAGCTCTTCGGGCGTGATGCCCATCTTCTTGAACTTCTCCTTGCCAGCCGGCGAGTGCATCGCGGCGCTGAACGCGTTGGCGTACCGGCGTGCGTCCGCATCGGGCAGCGAGGCGGGTGCAAACAGGCCGAACCAGGTGGACACGTTGAAGCCCTGCACGCTGTCGTTGATGCTGGGCACGTTCGGCAGCGCCTCGTTGCGGCTCAAGGTGGTCACGCCAAGCGCCAGGAACTTGCCCGACTGGATCTGCGGCAGGGCCGAGGCCAGGTTGTCGAACACCAGCAGCACCTGGCCGGATTCCAGCGCCGCCAGCGCGGGCTTGGAGCCCTGGAACGGCGTGTGGTCCATCTTGGTGTTGGTGAGCGACTCGAACATCTCGGCCGAGATGTGGCCGATGCTGCCGTTGCCGCCCGAGCCGTACTTGAACTGGTTCGGGTTCTTTTTCAGGTACTGCACCAGGTCGGGCGTGGTCTTGATGCCCAGCTTGGCCGCCTGCCCCGCATTCACCACCAGCACATTGGGCGTGCGCGCCACGAGGACGAGGGGTTTGAAGTCCTTGAGTGCGTTGTAGGGGAAGTTCTTGTACAGCCAGGGGTTCACCGCGTGCGTGGCCACAGCGCCCATCAGCACCTGGTTGCTGGTCTTCCCGGCCTTGGCAACCTGGTCGGCGCCGGTATTGCCACCGGCCCCCGGTTTGTTCTCCACGGTGATGGCGCCCAACTGGGCGGCAGCACCTTCGGCCACGATACGGGCCGAGGTGTCCAGCGGACCACCAGCGGGGTAGGGCACCACGATGGTGAGCGGGGCAGACGGGTTCTGCGCCAGCGCGACAGTGGCTGCGCCGGCCAGAAGGGTGCTGAACAGGGTGCTACGGAGCGACATCGGGATCCTTTTGAGTTCCGGGGAGCGCGCAGTATAGGCACCTGTGCAGGGTTAACCCTGGATGTCCGATGTCTTATGTGTTCAGCACGCCACGGCGGATCTGGTCGCGCTCCAGGGACTCGAACAGCGCCTTGAAGTTGCCTTCGCCAAAGCCGTCGCGGTAGTCGCCTTCGCGCTGGATGAATTCAAAGAACACCGGGCCCAGCATGGGCGTGGAGAAAATCTGCAGCAGCAGGCGGGGCGTGCCGTCGGCGGTGGTGCCGTCCAGCAAGATGCCACGCGACTGCAGCTCTGGCACAGGCTGGCCGTGGCCGGGCAGGCGGGTGTCCAGCATCTCGTAGTACACGTCGTTGGGTGCGGTGGCCAGCTGCACGCCGGCCATGCCTAGCTTGTCCACCACGTCCAGCAGGTTGTCGCAGATCAGTGCGATGTGCTGGATGCCTTCGCCGTTGAACTGCATCAAAAATTCTTCGATCTGGCCACCGCCCTGCTTGGATTCTTCGTTCAGCGGAATGCGGATCTTGCCGTCAGGGGCAGTCATGGCCTTGGAGGTCAGGCCCGTGTATTCGCCCTGGATGTCGAAGTAGCGGATTTCGCGGAAGCCGAACAGCTTTTCGTAGAAGTTGGCCCAGAAGCCCATGCGGCCGCGGTACACGTTGTGCGTGAGGTGGTCGATGAGGTTCAGGCCATGGCCCACGGGGCGGCGGTCTACGCCTTCAATGAATTCGAAGTCGATGTCGTAGATGGACTTGCCGTCTTCAAAGCGGTCGATCAAATACAGCGGTGCGCCGCCAATGCCCTTGATGGCGGGCAGGCGCAGTTCCATGGGGCCTGTGGGGATCTCGATGGGCTGGGCGCCCAGTTCCAGCGCGCGGTTGTAAGCCTTGTGCGCATCCTTCACGCGGAAGGCCAGGCCACAGGCCGAGGGGCCGTGCTCGGCGCCGAAGTACGCGGCTTGGCTGTGGGGCTCGCGGTTCAGGATGAAGTTGATGCCGTTCTGGCGGTACAGCACCACGTCCTTGGAGCGGTGCTTGGCGACCAAGGTGAAGCCGAGCTTTTCAAACACCGCCTCCAGCACGCCGGGCTGGGGCGAGGTGAATTCGACGAACTCGAAGCCCATCAGGCCCATGGGGTTGTCCCAGGCAGCGAGCTGGGCGGTGGTTTCTTGCGGCAAGGCGGCGTTCATGGGGTGTCTCCGGCATTCGTTGATGAATGTCATGGACTGTAGGCGCGCCCTGCCTCATGTTTCTGGCGAAATCAAGAGGCTTTGCTGCTCGATTTGCAGGAATCTTGTGAATGGTCAAAATTTTGCGCAGTCAGGCGGCGCATGCGGCCGGATTGGACGCCGCATCCATGCGGCGTCGCCAGGAGCCTCCAGAACGCTAGGAGCCCGAAGTGCCTGCATTGAGCTGGCGCAGCGCCAGCGCGGCGTCGATGCGTTGTTGCTCCTCAGGCGAGAAGAGCTGCTGGCGCAACTGTTGCAGGCCAGCGCCTTCGCCTTGCTGGGTGCGCGCCTGGCTGTATTGGTCGAGCCGCTGGTTCCAGTGTTGTTCGTCCCGGTCCAGCTGGGCCATGGCCTGGGCGGCTGCCGGGCCGTATTGCGCGCTGCGGGCGGCGTAGCGGGTGCGCTCGTCGGCGTTGCTGGCATTGAAGGCTGCCGTCTGTGCGGCGGCGGCCATGTGTTCGGTGGCGGCGCTGCGTTCGGCGCGGCGCTCGGCGGAGAGTTCGTTGTCGGCCGCCTGCAGCGCCTGGGTGCGTTGCTCGGGGCTGAGCTGGGTGTTGCGCTCAATCTCCAGGCGCGCCAGGGTGTACCGGTCCAGGTCGGCCTCGCGGGCAAAGAGGGCGTCGTATTCGGCGTCGTCAAAGAACTGCAGGCGCACCTTGTGACGTGCCTCCAGGGCGTCGCGCAGTGCGCGTGGGTCGGTCAGGTCCTGCGGCGCGCGCAGGCTGCCCAGGGCCACCCGGTAGTCCACATAGCGCTCGGCCAAGGCCAGCGCCCGTGTGGCCAGGGCGGCGGGGAAATGCTGGTTGACCAGTGCGGCCAGGCGCTGTTTGAGAGTGGCGGGGTCGCTGGCGTCGCCCGCCTCCATCAGCAGCGCTTCCAGTGTGTCGCGCAGGCCGTGCACCAGCAGCGGGTCGGCCGGGCCGTCGGTGGTGATGGCGTGGCGGCGTGCAAAAAAGCGGTTGTCCGCGCCTGGTGCGGACGATGGTTGGACTTGGGCACCGGCGGAGGCAGCAGCCGCCCCCGTCGTCGCTGTGCGCGCATCCCCCGCGCCGGGCCCGGCAGGGCCTCCCAGCCACCAGACCACGGCGGCCGTGGTGAGGGCCAGGACTGTGGCGGCAACCGCCCAGGTGCGCGAGGGCTGGGCCATGGCTTACAGGCCTTGCTGCTTGAGGCGGTTGGCGTGCTGGCGGTACAGCGTCACCGGGTCGGTGGAGAACCAGTCGCGCAGGCCCAGCAGCTGGTTGACTTCGTCGAGGTGGTTCTGGCGGTAGTCGCCCAGGTTTTTGCCCAGGCGCGACGAGCAGGCCGACACCAGGCCGTCGTTGGCTTCGCCAAACACCAGGCTCAGTGTGGCCAGCAAGGCGTCGCTGGCGTCGAGCACATTGGTCAGCGGCAGGGTGCCGGTCCAGGAGTAGTAGCGCACGCCGTTCACCAGCTCGGCGCCGCTGCCGCAGCCGGAGGTGGGCACGCCTTGTGGGAAGCGGCTGTTGAACTTGGCCGAGCCAGCGGTGGTCAGCGAGTCCAGCGCCGCCGTGGGCATCTGGGGCAGACCGGTGCCGCCGGAGGTCAGGTTGATCAGGCCCACCAACGCCTTGGCGGCGGCGCTGGCCACGGCCTCGGACACCGAACCTGCGGGCGCCACGCCACGCAGGATGTCGGCCACGCGCGAACCCCGGTTCACGCCGCCAATGGACGTGACCGATGCCACCAGCTGCGGCGCCACACCGGCCACATAGCGGGTGGTGGGCCCGCCGTGCGAATGGCCCACGAGGTTCACCTTGGACGCTCCGGTCAGCGCGAGGATGGTCTTGACCTGCGCCAGCAACTGCTCGCCGCGCACCTCGGTGCTGTTGGCGGCCGACACCTGGGCCACGTAAACCTTGGCACCGCCCTGGCGCAGCGCGTCGGGGATGCCGTAGAAGTAGTCGATGCCCAGGGCCGAGTCAAAGCCGAACAGGCCGTGCACCAGCACGATGGGGTAGCGCGTCTGGGTGTAGCCCGTTTGTGCCTGCGCGCCCACGCCCAGCAGCAGCAACCCCGCTGTGGCTGCCAGCACCAGTCGCCGCAAAAAGCGGCTGAAAAATCCGGTCATGTGTTTGTCTCCGTTGGTATGGTTTTTTATGGTTGCAAAAACGAACGACCGTTCTTTTTTGCAAGATCAATTTTTGTATTCGACCCCTGGAGTCACTATCGGGACATACCCGCGTGTGCGCCGCACCATGCAGAAATGGCGCAGTTGTTCGTAAAATCCTGCGCCATGAAAGCCTTTGACGCACTCGACAAGCTGGACCGCGCCATCCTGCGCCGCCTGCAGGACAACGGCCGCGAGACGTACGACGTCATCGGAGAACAGGTGGGCCTATCGCCCAGCGCGGTGCTGCGCCGCGTCAAGCGGCTGGAGGACAGCGGCGTGATCCACCGCTACGTGGCCCTGGTGCAGCCCGAGGCGGTGGGGCTGGGGCTCACGGCGTACCTGAACGTGCGGCTCGAAAAGCACACCGAAAGCCATAAACGCAATCCCATGGATCTGTTCCGCGCCAGCGTGCAGACCTGGCCCGAGGTGGTGGAGTGCGCATCGCTGACCGGCGAAATGGACTACCTGCTGCGCGTGGTGGTGGCCGACATGGCGCACTACAGCCGTTTCATCATGGACACCCTGCTCAAGCACCCCAGCGTGCAGGACTGCAAGACCAGCTTTGTGCTGGACCGCGTGAAGGCGACCACGGCCGTGCCGGTGTAACCCGGGACCGACCTTCATTCTTTGACAGCGCCTGTGCGCGTCGCAGGTGTGACTCTTTGTGGCGTCTGTCGGCGCGGTGGAGGTTGCTGCCAAGCGCTCTGCGCTATACGCTCCGATAGGTGCCGAGGGGATATGGCGCAGTCGGATGTGCGGGCCCCCTGCCGTCGCGTCTGCGGCCCCTGCAGAGGAGATTCAGTCCCTGAGTGCTCCTAAATTAATAGCTATTTGGGCATGTTCAATGGGCGCCTGAGGGCGATTTCGCCGTATTTTGAGTCGGATCACTATTTTGTTGCGGCGCAGCAATTTGGACTGGAAAAGATGAGGGAAAACCCTTATATTTGGCGGCATGTTCGCAACCAAAGACTGGCTCAAGGCATCCTGGTACGCAGGCCGGGACATGCTGCGCCCGGTGACGGGTGGCTCTTCTGCCTCTGACATCCACATCCACCAGCAGGAGACGCCCGTGATGGTTCCTATCCGCTCCCTGGGCCCCTCCTATCGGGAGCGGATCACCCAGCACCTGCTGCAGCTGGAGCCTGCAGACCGCTACCTGCGCTTTGGCTATGCCGCCAACGACGAACAGATCCGTCGCTATGCCGATCAGCTCAACTTCGAGCGCGACGAAATCTTTGGCATCTACAACCGCCGCCTTGAGCTCATCGCCATGGCCCACCTGGCGTTCTCGGAAAACCCCGAACACAAGCCCTGTGCCGAGTTTGGTGTGTCCGTGCTCAAGCAGGCGCGGGGCCGTGGCTTTGGCGCGCGCCTGTTCGAACGTGCCGTGATGCATGCGCGCAATGAGGGCGTGAACATGGTGTTCATCCATGCGCTGTCTGAAAACACCGCCATGCTCAAGATCGCGCGCAACGCCGGTGCCACGGTGCGCCGCGATGGGTCCGAGTCCGAGGCCTACCTGCAGATCCCTCCCGCCAGCCTCGACACGCGCATGACCGAAATGGTCGAGCAGCAGTTCGCCGAGGTGGACTACCAGCTCAAGAAGCAGGCCAAGCAGTTCTGGGATTTCCTGGCCAGCGTGCAAGAAGTGCGCAGCGGCGTGCAGCACGCGCGCCACCAGTCGGCCGAGTGAGCCGCCGAGGCCACACCGGACCGTGATACCGGCCGGTGGTTGCCTGTCACGGCAATCCGCTATCCTAGGGGCCTGATTCACTACCGCACGTCCTGCACTCCAGACAGTGTCTGACCCGCACCCCGCGCACCCCGGGCGACCGCCCGAGAGGGAAGACAAGCGCAGCTTCCTGCAGAAAGTGGCCGAGTTCATCCACCCTGGACCGGATTCGACGGAAGAACTCATCGAAACCCTGGCCGAGGCCGAGGACAACGAGGTCATCGGCGCCGAATCGCGCGTGATGCTGGAGCGCGTGATCCGCATGGCCGACATGACGGCGGGCGACGTGATGGTGGCCGCGCCCCGCATGGACCTCGTCAACATCGATGCGCCTTTTGACGAGCTGTTGCACCTGGTGATCAGCACTGCGCATTCGCGGTTTCCGGTGTACCAGGGCGAGCGCGAGAACATCATTGGCATCCTGATGGCCAAGGACCTGCTCAAGCTGCAGCGCGCCCCCGAGCTCAACATCCGTGCGTTGCTGCGCCCAGCAGCCTTTGTGCCCGAGAGCAAGGGCCTGAACGACTTGCTGCGCGAATTCCGAGGCAACCGCAACCACCTGGCCATCGTGATCGACGAGTTTGGCCGCATGGCCGGGCTCATCACCATCGAAGATGTGCTCGAGCAGATCGTGGGTGAGATTGAAGACGAGTTCGACATCCCCGAAGACCAAGGCGACATCTTTGGTTTGGCCGACCGCACCTACCGGGTGAGCGGCGATACCCCCATCGAACGCGTGGCCGAAGCCTTCGAGGTGGCCATTGCAGGCAGCGACCCGGACCAGCATTTCGGCACCATCGGCGGCCTGATTGCCCACGAGATGGGCCATGTGCCCAAGCGCGGCGAGCACCTTCAGCTCAGCGGCCTGCACTTTGTGGTGCTGCACACCAAAGGCGGTGCGGTGCGCTGGTTCAAAGTGTCCCGGGTCGAAGCTACCGACGCCGCCGACTGATGTCGCGGCGCTCTCGGACGGCGAGCGGGCTGCTGCTGCCGCAACTGTTGCTGGCCCTGGCTGCGGGCCTGGCCCAGGCCGCCTCGCTGGCCTGGCCGGGCAGCGGCCAACCCTTGTGGTGGCTGCAACTGGCGTCGATGGCCGTGCTGGCCTGGCTGGTGCGGCCCGCGGGCGCCGCAACCCCGCGCATGGCCATGCCGTGGCAACGCGGTGCGATCATTGGCGGGGTGTTTGCCACCGCTTGGCTGGCTGGCACCTTCTGGTGGCTGTTTATTTCCATGCATTCGTACGGCGGCCTGCCAGCGCCGCTGGCCGTGGCGGCGGTGCTGGGGCTGGCTGCCTTCCTGGCCAGCTACTATGCAGCGGCTTTGGCCATGTTTTGCCGGTATGCGCCGGTCAATCATGCCGGGATTGCTCTTCTTTTCGGAGCGCTCTGGCTGCTGGCCGAACTGGCGCGTGGCATCTGGTGGACGGGATTTCCGTGGGGCGCTGGCGGTTACGCGCATGTGGATGGTCCGCTCGCCGTGCTGGCCCGCCACATGGGGGTGTATGGCATCAGCGCAGTGGCTGCTGCCCTGGCCATGGGCGTGGTGCAGGTGCGTGCCACTGACCTGCGCAACGTGCGCTGGTGGGTGCTCCTCCTGGTGATGGGGGGGCTGCTGGCTTGGGCCACAGTGGACCGCCTGTGTGCCGTCAACCTCTGCCATACCCCGGCCCACCGCCCAGCGCCCCCCTTGAGCCTGGAGCTGCTGCAGGGCAATATCCCGCAGGACGAAAAATTCCAGTCCGGCAGTGGCGTGCCTGTGGCCCTGCAGTGGTATGCGGAGGCCCTGCGCAACGCCAAGGCTGATCTCGTTGTGGCCCCCGAAACAGCCATTCCGTTACTGCCGCAGCAGCTCATTCCCGGGTATCTGGAGGGCATTCAGCAACGCTATGCACAAGGCGGCCAAGCCGCGATGGTGGGCATTCCCCTGGGCGACGAAGCGCAGGGCTACACCAACTCCGTATTGGGCATGAGTGCCGCCACGCAGGCCGAACCCTACCGCTACGACAAGCACCACCTGGTGCCGTTTGGCGAGTTCATCCCGCCGTTCTTCAAGTGGTTCACGGAGATGATGAACATCCCGTTGGGCGACTTCAACCGGGGCACCGTGGGCCAGGCGTCCTTTGCCGTGGCGGGGCAGCGCATTGCGCCCAACATCTGCTACGAAGATCTGTTTGGCGAGGAGCTGGGCGCGCGGTTCATCGACCCAGCCCAGGCGCCCACCGTGTTCGTCAACTTCAGCAACATCGGCTGGTTTGGCGACACCCTGGCGATTGACCAGCACCTGCACATCAGTCGCATGCGCGCGCTCGAATTTGAGCGGCCCATGGTCCGCGCCACCAACACCGGCGCCACGGTCATCATCGACCACAGGGGCGTGGTGACGCACCAGCTGGCCCGCTACACGCGCGGCGTGCTCAAAGGCGAGGTGCAAGGCCGCGGGCTGGACGCGCAAAGCGGCTGGGCCATCACGCCCTACGCGTGGTGGGTGTCTCGCTGGGGGCTGTGGCCGCTGTGGGGCCTGGGGGCTTTGGCGCTCGTGGGGGCCATGGTCGCCGCCAGGGGCCGCGGGGCGCGCGGCGATTGATCCAGGTCAGGCCTTGCGCACGGTGCGCCAAGGGCCTGCGCAGCCCCCTGTTTAGAGGTGGCTCCCTATGCCTTGATAATAGAGCCCTGCAACCAGGGGCTGGTGTTGCGTAAAAAGATGAGATGACTTGCGCCCAACAAAGGGCGGGCATGCTGATGGCGCTGAAGGCAAAAACCTTGCTGCGCCTCTGTGTGCGCAAGTCCCAATGATTTGAGGCGGGGCCACCCGCCGTTCTGGAGCACGACTGAAAATGGCAGATTCCTTTTCCTACGAACAACTGATCGCCTCGGGCGAGGGCCGGCTGTTCGGCGCTGACAGCGGGCGACTGCCGCTGCCACCCATGCTGATGTTTGACCGCATCACGCACATCGATGGCGATGGTGGCGCGCACGGGCTGGGAAAGATCCGTGCCGAGCTGGACGTCAAGCCCGACCTGTGGTTCTTTGCCTGCCACTTTCAGGGCGATCCGGTCATGCCCGGCTGCCTGGGGCTGGATGCCATGTGGCAGCTCATCGGCTTCTACCTGACCTGGCTGCAGCTGCCGGGCCGGGGCCGAGCGCTGGGTGCGGGTGAGGTCAAGTTCACGGGCGAAGTGGGCCCGGACGTGAAGCTCGTCACCTACGAAATCGACATCAAACGCGTCATCAAACGCAAGCTGGTGATGGCCATTGGCGATGCCCGCCTGCTGGCCGACGGCAAGGAAATCTATGTAGCCAATGACCTGCGCGTGGGCCTGTTCAAACGCGAGGAAGACGGCAAGGAAGCAGCATGACCACCAAGAAGCGCGTAGTCATCACCGGCGCGGGCATCGTCTCGTGCATTGGCAACGACCTGGCCACTGTGGAAGCCTCGCTGCGCGCGGGCACCAGCGGCATCAAAGCCGTGGAAAAGTTCAAGGAGCTGGGTTTGCGCAGCCAGGTGGGCGGCGCGCCCGAGATCGACATCGAGGCGCGCATCGACCGCAAGCAGCTGCGCTTCATGGGCGACGCGGCGGCCTATGCGCAGATTGCACTGGAAGATGCGATCCAGCAGGCAGGCCTTTCGCCTGAGCAGGTCAGCCACCCGCGCACCGGCCTCATCATGGGCTCGGGCGGCGGCTCGCCCGCCAACCAGATCGAAGCGGCCGACACGCTGCGCGAGAAGGGCATCCGCCGCGTAGGGCCGTACCAGGTCACGCGCTGCATGAGTTCCACCGTGTCCGCCTGCCTGGCTACCAACTTCAAGGTCAAGGGCATCAACTACTCCATCACCTCGGCCTGCTCCACGTCGGCGCACTGCATCGGCGCGGCCGCGCAGCAGATCGCCTGGGGTGTGCAGGACGTGATGTTTGCGGGCGGCGGCGAAGAGCTGAGCTGGGGCATGTCGCTGCTGTTCGACGGCATGGGCGCCATGTCCAGCAAGTACAACGAAACGCCCGAAAAGGCTTCGCGCGCCTACGACGCTAACCGTGACGGCTTCGTGATCGCCGGCGGCGGCGGCGCCGTGGTGCTCGAGAGCCTGGAGCATGCCCAGGCGCGCGGCGCCACCATCCTGGCCGAAGTGGTGGGCTTTGGCGCCACCAGCGATGGTGAAGACATGGTGGCCCCGTCGGGCGACGGCGCCATTGCGTGCATGCAGCAGGCCATGGCGGGGCTCGACGCCCCCATCGACTACATCAACACCCACGGCACTTCCACGCCCGTGGGGGATATGCAGGAAGTGCGCGCCATGCGTGCCCTGTTTGGCGACAAGGTGCCGCCGTTCTCGTCCACCAAGTCGCTCACTGGCCACTCGCTGGGCGCGACCGGCGTGCAGGAGGCGATCTACTGCATGCTCATGCTGAACAAGGGCTTCATCGCTGGCTCGGCCAACGTCGAGACACCCGACCTGGCCCTGGGCGACATGCCGCTGGTCACCCAGACCCGCGATGCGCAGCTGACCACCGTGTTGTCCAACAGCTTCGGCTTTGGCGGCACCAACGCCAGCCTCGTGCTGCGCCGCTGGAACGACTGACCGCCTCGCTCCCTCGCGGAGTGGTGGCTTGGCCTGCGCCACGGCCTGCCTGTCTTCGGACCGGCAGGCCGTTTTTCATAGCGTGAACGACCACGCTCAGCGCCTGGTGGCCTTGGGGTTGGGCTGCAGGGCCTCGTGCAGCAAGGCGGGCAGCATGCCCAGCATGCGCGTGGCCTGCAGGCCCGGCGGAAAGGCGCGCGCGTGGTAGCTGTACAGCGACATGGGCGCCAGTTCGTGCAGCTCCTGCGCCACCATTTGCGCAGGGTCCAGGCCCTTGGCGGTGAGAAAGTCCACCACTGTCCAGCCCATGCCACGGCGCACCAGTTCCAGCGCCAGGCGCGATGTCTGCACCTGGATGCCGGGCCCGGCGGGCGAACCGAGGCGGTGCGCGATTTCGTCAATCGCCTGGCGCATGGGGTCGTCACCCACCAGGCGGATCACGGGCACCTGTGCCAGCCGTGCGCCGGGGCTGGCAGCACGGGGCGCACGCGCCCACACGCTGGTTGCCACCGCCAGGTACAGGCGGCCGCTGACCAGCAGGTCGCTCGCAATTTGCGGGTGGGGATGTTTGTAGAAGCCCAGGCAAAAGTCCACGCTGCGCGTGAGCAGGGCCTGGGTCATCTGGTCCTGGTGGATGGTGCGCACCTCCACACCCACCTGCGGATGCTGCTCGGCATGGTGCTGCAGCAGGCGTGGCAGAAATTCGTGGGTGATGGACGGTATGGCACCCAGCCGCACATCGCCCGAATCACTGGTCGCCAGATTGCGCGCAGTGCGTTTGAGGGCGTCCAGCTGCCGGTAGATGCCCGTGGACTCGGTGGCCAGCACCTGGGCCTCGGGTGTGGGGGTCAGGCCGGCCGGCGAGCGGTTGAACAGCCGGTAGCCCAACTGCAGCTCGGTGTGCGCCACGGCCTTGCTTACGGCCGAGGGGGTGATGCACAGCAGGCGTGCGGCAGCACTCATGTTGCCGGTTTGCAGCACGGCCTGAAAAACTTCCAGCTGTCGCAAGTTCATGGCGGGGTCGTTTCGTGGCGTGGGCCGATGGGCCCTTGGCGGCCGTCAAACGGCCCTTCAATGGTATGAGCTCAATTCATAAGGGTGGGTCAATTATTCCGCATGACTGTGTTCTGGTTTCTCATAGGATGCGGCACCGCTTCACCGGCGGTTTTGAACAAAGCGGCGTAACACGCGCCGCGACCCACAAAAATCAGGAGACCTCTTCATGCGCATTGCTTCCTCCCCCACCGCCAGCCGCTGGCTCGCGGGTTTGCTGTTGTCCGCAGCCTCTGCCGTCGCCATGGCCCAGGCGGCCAAGCCCAACGTGGTGGTGCTGGCCACCGGCGGCACCATTGCCGGTGCGGGCGCCTCGGCCGCCAACAGCGCGACCTACGCTGCCGCCAAGGTGCCGGTGGACAAGCTGCTGGCAGGCTTGCCCGAGCTGGCCAACGTGGCCAAGGTGTCGGGTGAGCAGGTGTTCCAGATCGCCTCAGAGAGTTTCACCAACGAGCACCTGCTGCGCCTCGGCCAGCGCGTATCGGCCCTGGCCAAGCAGGCGGATGTGGACGGCATCGTCATCACCCATGGCACCGATACGCTGGAAGAAACCGCGTACTTCCTGAACCTCACCGTGCGCACCAACAAGCCCATCGTGGTGGTCGGCTCCATGCGCCCCGGCACGGCCCTGTCGGCCGACGGCGCGCTGAACCTGTACGACGCCGTGACCGTGGCCGCCAGCAAGGACGCCGCCGGCAAGGGCGTGCTGGTCACGATGAACGACGAGATCCAGAGCGGTCGCGACGTGAGCAAGACCATCAACATCAAGACCGAGGCTTTCAAGAGCCAGTGGGGCCCGCTGGGCATGGTGGTGGAAGGCAAGAACTACTGGTTCCGCGCCCCGGTCAAGCGCCACACGACCAACTCCGAGTTCAACATCGACGACATCAAGGCCCTGCCTGCTGTAGACATCGTGTACGGCTACGGCAACATGAACACCACCGGCATCGACGCCTACGGCAAGGCCGGCGTCAAAGCGCTGATCCACGCCGGCACCGGCAACGGCTCGGTGGCTGCCCAGGCGGTCGATTCGCTCAAGGCCCTGCGTGCCTCGGGCGTGCAGATCATCCGTTCGGCCCGCGTGCCCGATGGTTTTGTGCTGCGCAATGCCGAGCAGCCTGACGACAAGTACGACTGGGTCGTGGCCCATGACCTGCGCCCACAAAAGGCCCGCATCCTGGCCATGGTCGCTTTGACCAAGACCAACGACAGCAAGGAACTGCAACGCATTTTCTGGGAGTATTGAGAAGACCCCCTGAGTCGCTTCGCGCCTTCCCCCTGAAGGGGGACGCCCCCAGCGCGGCGGGGCGGCCCTTGCGCGGGGGCACTGGCCCAGGCAGCGCCTCGTGGTGGCGCTGTGGGCCAGTGTGATGGATCGTGAGTTGATTTGACTTGGTGCACAACGGGTGCACCGACAGGCTACCCGCAAAGGTGGTCACTGGTACGCACCGGCTTATAGCGCGCGTGACTGGTTGGGAAGGCTGGGGCTCCAAAAGGGCTCCGGCCTTTTTTCATGGGTGCGGGCCGATGTTGTGGGCGCTGTCGCAGCACACGCGGCGGGGCGCCGTAAAATCACCGGTTTGCGCGCGCGATGCCCGTCCTGGTTGCCTTGTGGGGCGACGGGCCTGGGGTTTGCTCACGCGCCGCGTTTTCTTCTTTTCCCCTTACTTGCCCGGCCCTGGCTTGCCAGTGCCTCAGCCACAGACGCCATGTTGACATTCCAGCAAATCATTTTGAAGCTGCAGTCCTACTGGGACGCGCAGGGTTGCGCCCTTTTGCAACCCTATGACATGGAAGTGGGCGCCGGCACCTCGCACACCGCCACCTTCCTGCGCGCCATTGGCCCTGAGCCGTGGAAGGCCGCCTACGTGCAGCCCAGCCGCCGCCCCAAGGACGGCCGCTATGGCGAGAACCCCAACCGCCTGCAGCACTACTACCAGTACCAGGTGGTGCTCAAGCCCGCTCCAGCCAACATCCTGGAGCTGTATCTGGGCTCGCTGGAAGCCCTGGGTTTCGACCTGAAAAAGAACGACATCCGCTTTGTGGAAGACGACTGGGAAAACCCCACGCTCGGCGCTTGGGGCCTGGGCTGGGAGGTCTGGCTCAACGGCATGGAAGTCACGCAGTTCACCTACTTCCAGCAGGTCGGTGGCATCGACTGCAAGCCCGCCACGGGCGAAATCACCTACGGCCTGGAACGTCTGGCCATGTACCTGCAGGGCGTGGACAACGTCTACAACCTCAAGTGGACCGACACGCTGAGCTACGGCGATGTCTACAAGCAAAACGAGGTGGAGCAGTCCACCTACAACTTCGAGCACAGCGACGCCGACTTTTTGTTCACCGCCTTCAACGCGCATGAAAAGCAGGCCAAGTACCTGATGGAGCAGCAGCTCGCACTGCCCGCCTACGAGCAGGTGCTCAAGGCTGCGCACAGCTTCAACCTGCTGGATGCGCGCGGCGCGATCAGCGTGACCGAACGTGCCGCGTACATCGGCCGCATCCGCAACCTGGCGCGTGCTGTGGCGCAGAGCTACTACGAGAGCCGCGAACGCCTGGGCTTCCCCATGGCGCCGCGCGAGTGGGTGGAACAGATGACGAAGAAGGCTGCGTGAGAGAAATGACGATGACAACCCAAAACCTCCTCGTTGAACTGTTTGTCGAAGAACTGCCGCCCAAGGCATTGCAAAAGCTGGGCGATGCCTTTGCCACCGTGCTGGGCGACCAGCTCAAGGCCCAGGGCCTGGCGACGGCCGCCTCGGTGGTCACGCCCTTTGCGTCGCCCCGCCGCCTGGCTGCGCATGTGACGGCCGTGGCCGACAAGGCCGCTGACAAGGCCGTGCAGCAAAAGCTGATGCCCGTGACCGTGGGCTTGGACAAAGACGGCAACGCCACGCCTGCATTGCTCAAAAAGCTGCAGGCCCTGGGCGCCGATGTGTCCAACCCCGCAGCCGCCGTGGCTGCTCTCAAGCGTGCCCAGGACGGCAAGGCCGAAGCCCTGTTCTACGACAGCGTGGTGCCTGGCGCCACGCTGCAAGCCGGTCTGCAGCAGGCGCTCCATGAGGCCATTGCCAAGCTGCCCATCCCCAAGGTGATGAGTTACCAGCTCGAAACCGACTGCGAGCTGCCCGGCTGGACCAGCGTGAACTTTGTGCGCCCCGCGCACGGCCTGGTCGCGCTGCATGGCAGCACCGTGGTGCCTGTGAAGGCGCTGGGCCTCACGGCAGGCAACAGCACCACCGGCCACCGTTTTGAAGCAGCCGTGTCGCCCGTGGTGCTGCAGGACGCCGACAGCTACGCCGCCACCCTGAAGAAGGACGGCGCCGTGATCGCCAGCTTTGCCGAGCGCAAGGCGGAGATCGCCCGCCAGCTCGCCGCTGCTGCCGCGAAGGTGGGCAATGGCGCCCGCCCGATTGAAGACGAAGCCTTGCTCGACGAAGTGACCGCGCTGGTCGAGCGGCCCAACGTGGTCACTTGCTCGTTCGAGACCGAGTTCCTCGACGTGCCGCAGGAATGCCTCATCCTCACGATGAAGGCCAACCAGAAGTACTTCCCGTTGCTGGACGCCGCTGGCAAGCTCACCAACAAGTTCCTGGTGGTCAGCAACATCAGCCCCGAAGACACCAGCTTTGTGACCGGCGGCAATGAGCGTGTGGTGCGCCCGCGCCTGGCCGATGCGAAGTTCTTCTTTGACCAGGACCGCAAGAAGACCCTGGCCTCTCGCGTCGAGGGCCTGGGCAAGGTCGTGTACCACAACAAGCTGGGCACCCAGGGCGAGCGCGTGGAGCGCGTGCGTGCCATTGCCAAGGCGATTGCGTCCCAGCTGGGTGATGCGCAACTGGTGCAGGACGCCGACCTGGCCGCGCAACTGGCCAAGACCGACCTCGTGACCGACATGGTGGGCGAGTTCCCCGAGCTGCAGGGCATCATGGGCGGCTACTACGCCCTGAACGACGGCCTGGGCGAGACCGTGGCGAACGCCATCGAAGACCACTACAAGCCCCGCTTTGCGGGCGACACGCTGCCCCGCAACACGGCCGGCGTGGTGGTGGCCCTGGCCGACAAGCTCGAAACCCTGGTCGGCATGTTTGGCATCGGCAACCTGCCCACCGGCGACCGCGACCCGTTTGCGCTGCGCCGCCATGCGCTGGGCGTGATCCGCATGCTGGTCGAGAAGAGCCTTGCCCTCGATTTGGACGTATTTCTGAACATTGGCTGGGCAGTTTTCTGCGACGAAGGTATTCAGAGGAATTGGGCGCAACAACAGCAAGAAAAGGCGATTGCAGCACTCGAAGGGAAACCAGGGCTCCAAGCAGTAGGTCATGGATACGCAGTTCGATCTGTCGAACCATCGACAAAGCAAGCGCTGGCCGACTTCATCTACGACCGCCTTGCCGGCAGCCTGCGCGAGCAGGGCTACCGCGCGCAAGAGGTGGACGCCGTGCTGGCGTTGCGCCCGCAACGCCTGGCCCTGGTCGAGAAACAACTGGCCGCAGTGCGCGCCTTTGCCGCCCTGCCCGAAAGCCCGGCCCTGGCCGCAGCCAACAAGCGCGTGGGCAACATCCTCAAGAAGGCCGAGGTGGAAGGCGTTGTGGATGCCCATGTGAATCCCGACCTGCTGCAGGAAAAGGCCGAGCAGGACCTCTACGCAGCGTTGCAGCGTTTTGTCCCTGAGGCCAATACCCAGTTCGACGCCGGTGACTACACCGCCAGCCTGCAAACCCTGGCCGTGCTGCGCGCGCCGGTCGATGCGTTCTTTGACGACGTGATGGTGAACGCCGAGCAGCTGGACCTGCGCCTGAACCGCCAGGGCCTGCTCAAGACGCTGCACGAAGCCATGAACCGCGTGGCTGACCTGTCCCGTCTGGCGGCCTGACCCCCGGTGCTGGTAGGCTGGTGGTTCTCACAAGGCAAACCCCTCCCATGAAACTCGCCATCCTCGACCGCGACGGCACCCTCAACCCGATGGGGGATGAATACATCACCTCGGCCGACGAGTGGACCGCGGTGCCCGGCGCGCTCGAAGCCATTGCCCGCCTCAACCATGCGGGCTGGCACGTGGTGGTGGCCACCAACCAGCCTGGCCTGGGCCGGGGCCTGTTTGATGTGGTGGCGCTCAACGCCATCCACGCCAAGATGCACCGGCAGGTGGCTGCGGTAGGCGGGCGCATCGACGCCGTGTTCTATTGCCCCCATGCGGCGGACGAGGACTGCAGCTGCCGCAAGCCCGCGCCGGGCCTGCTGGAACAGATCTGCGACCGCTACGGCGTGGAGCGCGACGAGGTCCGCGTGGTCGGCAGCTGCGAGGCGCACCTGCAAGCCGGCGCGGCCGTGGGGGCCCAGTTGCATCTGGTGTGCACCGGCCGGTCTGCCCCGCTGCGGCCGGGCGGCGCATTGCCCGTGAGCCTGCCGCCTGGCACGCAGGTGCACGCGAGCCTGGCCGACTTTGTGGACCAGTTGCTGCCGGCGACGCCCGGCCCCGCAGTCCCCTTGGCCGCAGCGCCCTTGCCACTGTCGGGGCATGGCGGGGCAGTATCTTGATGCTATTTAATTCATAGCTGTTTGCGCATATTTCACTAGCGCTTGCGGCCAAAAAGACATCCCAATGGCTCTTATCCGTTCTGTCATTCACCTTCTCTGGATGGGCATCACCGTGGTGCCCTACGCATTGACCATCATGCTGGGCACGCTGCTGGGCGTGCGGGGCGTGCCCCTGTACCGCATTGCACGGGCCTGGCTGTCGCTGTGCATCAGCGGCGCGCGGGTCATCCTGGGCATCCGCGCCGAGGTGACCGGTATGGAGAACCTGCCGCAGGGCGCCAACGAAGGCGCGATCCTGCTGGTCAAGCACCAGTCCACGTACGAGACCTTCTTGATGCCGGTGATCATGCCGCACCCCCTGGCCTACGTGTTCAAGAAGGAGCTGCTGCACGTGCCCTTCTTCGGCTGGGCCATCGGGCGGCTGGACATGATCCACATCGACCGCAACCAGCGCACGCAGGCCTTCAACCGGGTGGTGCAGCAGGGCAAGGACCTGCTGGCCAAGGGCATCTGGATCATCATGTTCCCCGAGGGTACGCGCATCGAGCGGGGACAGAAGGGCAACTACAAGACCGGTGGCACGCGCCTGGCCATTGACACTGGCGCCCCCGTGATCCCGATTGCCGTGACCTCGGCCAAGGTGTGGCCCCGCAAGGCCTTCGTCAAGCGCCCCGGCGTGGTGGACGTGTCGATCGGCAAGCCCATCTCCAGCGTGGGACGCCAGCCCGACGAACTGATGCGCGAGGTGGAGGCCTGGATCGAGGCCGAGATGCGCCGCCTGGACCCCGATGCTTACCCGGCCCCAGCGGCCAACACCGCGGCCAACAGCGGGAAGTGAACCGACCGTGATGCAGCGGCTTGTGCAACTGGCGCTGGACCTGTTCGACCCGCCGGGCGCGCCTGCAGCAGCCCCTAGCCCCATGGCTGCGGGTTTGACGTCAAATCAGCCGCAAGCGCTAGTCGATCAAGCGCTGGTAGCTCCTAAAACGATAGTGCAGCGCCCAGCGGCACCCGCAGTGCCGCTGCCCTCGCTGCTGTCTCCCGCCGAATTCCGCCACCCGCAAGCCAACCGCGAGGTCTTGCTGGGCGACGCCGTGGTGGCCTATGCGTTGCAGCGTGCGCGCCGCCGCAGCATCGGCTTCGCGGTGGGCCCCGACGGCCTGTCGGTGCGCGCCCCCAGCTGGGTGACGCTGGGCGCGGTGGATTCTGCGCTGCGCGAAAAATCCGACTGGATCCTGCGCAAGCTGGGCGAGGCGCGCGAGCGCCAGCAGCGCATGGAAGGTGGACGCATCGTGTGGACCCATGGCGCAGAGCTGCCCTATCTGGGCGAGCCGCTGCGGTTGGTGCTGGACCCCAGCCACGGCTTCGCAGGCAAGGGCGGGGCGCTGGTGGCGGCAGATCAGAGCGGCGAGGCCATGCGCGGCCTGCACATCGGTCTGCCCCACAGCGCCAGCCCCGCGCAGATCCGAGACGCTGTGCAGGCCTGGCTGATGCGCGATGCACGCCGCCATTTCACCGAGCGGCTGGACCACTTTGCGCCGCTCCTGGGCGTGCGATGGGCCAGCCTGCGCCTGTCGAGCGCCAACACCCGCTGGGGCAGCGCCAAGGCCGACGGCTCCATCCGCCTGAACTGGCGCCTGCTGCACTACCGCCCGGCCATCATCGACTACGTGGTGGCGCATGAGCTGGCCCACCTGCGTGTGATGGACCACAGCCCGCGCTTCTGGGACACCGTGGCCACCGTGGTGCCCGACTACGCGCAGCTGCGCAGCCACCTGCGTGACGAACCGGCCCCCCTATGGTGAATCCCCCTGAGTCGCCTTCGGCGCCTTCCCCCAAGGGGGACGACGCCCTCGCTGCGGGGCGGCCCTTGCTAGGCGTCCCTCGCACCGGTCGCGCCCAGTCCAAACGTTTTGCCTAGTGCCCAGAAAGGATCGAAACCATGACAAATACGCTCTCCTCCGTTTCTCCCGCCGACGGCTATGCCGGTGACGTGACGCCCCAACAGGCCTGGCAATGGGTGCAGACCGGGCAAGCCGTGCTGGTGGACGTGCGCAGCGACGCCGAACGCGAGTGGGTGGGCCACGTGCCCGGCGCCGCTTCTGTGGCCTGGAAGCAATGGCCGGGCATGGCGATGAACGCCGACTTTGATGCCCAGATGCGCGCTGCTGTGCCCGAGGGGGCGCGGGCCGTGCTGCTGTGCCGCAGCGGTGTGCGCTCCATTGCCGCCGCGCGCCGCGCAACCGAGCTGGGCATCACTGCGTACAACATCCTCGAAGGGTTTGAAGGCGATGCGGATGCGCAAAGCCAGCGCGGCAAGAAGGGCGGCTGGCGGTTTCATGGTCTGCCGTGGAAGCAAGGCTGACATCTAGGCGCAGCCCGAGCCCGGCCGGCAATGAACCCCTCCGTGGCATGCGGTGGCTCAGGACGGTACGGGGCCCATGTGGCGCTGTCGTGCATCCTGGCGCAGCAGGTCTTTCTTGATCTTGCCGGACGCTGTGACTGGGAACTGATCCACGAAGAAGATCTGTTCGGGGTACTTTTGCCGAGCGACGCCGGAGTGGTCGAGCAGCGCCAGGATGTCCTGGGCAGCCGGTGTGCAACCGGGTCGCGCGATGACATAGGCACACACCGTTTCACCCAGCCGCGCGTGGGGCATGGCGACCACTGCGGCGGCTTGGACGCTGGGGTGCTGGTGCAGGAGGTCCTCCACCTCCTTGGCACTGATCTTCTCGCCGCCCCGGTTGATGAGGTCCTTGATGCGCCCCGTGAAGACGATCGCGCCTTCGGGCGTGAGCCTGCCCACGTCACCCGTGTGGAAGTAGCCGGCCTTGTCGAACGCCTCGCGCGTGTGTTCCGGGTTGGCATAGCCCAGGAACAATGCAGGTCCGCGCACGCAGATCTCACCCTCTTGGCCCAGGGGGGCCTCTTCGCCATTGGCCGCCTCTATACGTACCTCGTAGTCCACCACCTTGCCGTCGGTTTCTGCGGCCAGCTGCTGCTCGTGTGGTTGCATGAAGCCCAGCGTGATCATGGGCGCTTCGCTCGATCCATACACCCGGAAGGATCGGCAGTGGCTCAGGATACGGGGAACTCTGTAAATGACTTCGGGCGCCACGGCGGCGCCGCCGCACGGAAACAACCGCAGTGAGGGTAAGGTGCGGCCTGTGGCCTCGGCGCGGTCCATGAGCTCCTGCAGAAATGGGGTAGCACCGATGGTGAAGGCCACCCGATCACGCTCGATGATGTCCATTGCCTGGGCGGCGTCCCATTTCTCCATCAGCACGGCGCGTACCCCTCGGTAGAACGGCATTTCTATGCCATGGCTGAAACCGGTGACATGCGTGACCGGCGAAGGCATCAATGTCGTCTCGCCAGGCTGCAGTTGCCAGTAATCAGCGCACATCAATACGGCACGCATCAAGGTGTTGTGCGAGTGCAGCACTGCCTTGGGGTGTCCGGTGGTGCCCGATGTGTACAGCACGAGCTTGACGGCATCGGGCGATACGGTGGGCCACTGCGGAGCAGGGGCCGTGTTGGCCGACAGGGCGGACAGGGCGGACAGGGCGGACAGGGCGGACAGATCTTCCCATGAGCTACCCGGTGCAGTGCCGCGCACCGTCCAGACATGCTGCAGGTCTGGCAGCCGGGGTTGCAGGCGCTGCATCATCTGCGCATGGTCAAAGCCCCGAAATTCCCGGGCCACGAAGATCCCCTTGGCGCGGCTGTCGCGCAGGATCAGTTCCACCTCGTGGTCTCGGTAGATCGTCACGATGGGGCACAGCACCACGCCCAGCAGGCTTGCCGCTAAATCGATGAGCACGCTCTCGTGCCAATTGGGGGTCTGAAAAGCCAGGACATCACCGGGCCGATAGCCGCGCTGCCAGAGTGCCGTCGCCAGGCGTTGTGCATCGCTCCACAAGGCGCCAATCTGGTGAGGTACGCCGTCGTCGACGTGGGTGACGCGCTGCGGTTCCTGCTCTGCAATGCGGCGGGCGCACTGCGCCACTGTGGTGTTCTGCCAGGTACCGTCGGCGCGCCATTGGTCCGCTTGGGCGGTATCGAGTCGAACGGGCCAGCCGCTGATGTCTTGATGGATGGAGGAAGCGGGGTTCTGGCGTTGCATCGGGGAAAATCTTTCAGACGGCAAGGTATTGGGTCTTGAGGGCGGGTTGTGCATCGAACTGCGCCCAGTCTCCCTCGAACACGAGGTTGCCGCTGTCCAGCAGGTACACGTATTCGGCGCATTGCCGCGCATAGGCAATGCTTTGCTCCGCCAGCAGCAAGGTTAGCTGCAGGCGCTCCCGGGCGCGGCGCACTTGCAGGGCCAGATCGTGTGCGACCTTGGGGGCCAGGCCCTCGGCGGGTTCATCGAGCAGCAGCACCTTGGGGGATGCCATCAATCCGCGCGCTACCGCCACCAGCTGTTGCTGTCCGCCAGAGAGCTGGTAGCCCAGGCGTTCCTGCAGGTCGTTTAGCAGCGGAAAGAGGTCGCACACCATCTCCACGGTCATGTGCGGGCTGCGACTTCCGGCGGCATGCAGTGCCAGTTCCAGATTCTGGCGGACTGTCAGGTTGGTGAAGATGCGCCGGTCCTCCGGCACCAGCATCAGGCCCATGCGCGCACGGGCCTCGGTGCTGACGCCTGCAAGGCTGCGACCTTCCAGCAGAACGCTGCCCGTGGCTTGGGGGCCCGCGTCCAGTAACGTCTTGAGCAAGGTGGACTTGCCCGCGCCATTGCGTCCCAGTAGAGCGACGCCGCCACCAGTGGGCACCCGCAGGCTCAAGCCGAACAGGGCCTTGCTGTCACCGTAGCGGGCATGCAGATCGCGAACTTCAAGCATGGTCGTCACCGTCTCCGAGGTAAATGTCTTTGACCCGCTGGTCTTCGCGAATGGCCTGTGGACTGCCCGATGCGATCAGCTGCCCATGGTGCAGTACGGAAATCCGATCGGCCAGGCCGAACACCACATCCATGTCGTGTTCGGTCATGAGCAGTGACAGCCCGCGGGTTTTTTTGATGTGCCGCAGTAGTTGCACCGTGGCCTGCCGTTCGGCGGTGGACATGCCGGCCGTGGGTTCGTCCAGGAACAGCGCCACCGGCTCCAGGGCGAGCACCATGGCCATTTCCAGTCGCTTGCGGTCGCCATAGGCCAGGCTGCTTGCGACCGCGTGCCTCAACGGGGTCAGTCCGATATCGTTCAGCAGCGCCAACAACCTATCATCAACGGGCCGCCCTGCCTGAGCGCGGGGCGAGCGGGCATGGGCTTCCAGCGCGATGTGCAAGTTGTCCTGCACGGTGAGCTTGCCAAACACCCGCGCCACCTGGAAGGTGCGGCCGAAGCCGCGCTGCACCCGCTGGTGCGCAGGCAATGCGGAGATATCCTCCCCGCGAAACTGCACCTGTCCCCGATCGGCCAACAGTTCGCCGGTAAGCACCTTGAACAACGTAGTCTTGCCCGCTCCGTTGGGGCCAATGACCACATGCGACTCGCCCTCGCCAATGGTGAGGCTGACATCGCGCAGCACGCCAATGCGGCCGTAGGACTTGTCCAGCTGGCGCGCGTCCAGCAAAGTGGTGCTCATGGCCTGGGCTCCTGGGGTTTGTGGTGGGCAGGGCGCGAGCGGGTGGTCCAGCGGGAGAGCACGCCCAGCATGCCGCCGGGCAGGGCCAGCACCACCAGCAGCAGCAGCAAACCCGTGACCAGATCCGACAGCCCCACCAGCGTACGAGTGACATAGAACACCGTGCTCAAAGCTATGGCTCCCAGCACGGGCCCCCAGAAATATGCGCTGCCGCCCAGCAAGGTGTACAGGATGGGGTTGGTCGATTGGGACCAGTGCGCCAGCTCGGGGGTAACGATCTGAGCCCAAGGCGCTACCAGCGAGCCGGCGGCTGCGGTGGTGGCACCCGCCAGGGTGAACACCATCCACCGGTGCCGCTGCACCGGAATGCCGAGGAACTCTGCCCGTTCCGGGTCCTGGCGGATTGCCTGGAGGGCGCGGCCGAAGCCGGTGCCTGTCACCCAGCGCAGCAGGGCGATCAGCGCCACACTCACCAGCACGATGAAGTAATAGAACGTGTCACCCCTGCTCAGGTCCCAACCCCAGCCACCCAGGCTGAATCTGGGGCGCGGCAAGGCGCTGAGGCCGTCGTTCTTGCCCAGAAAGCCCGTGTTGGCCACCAGCAGATGTACCAGTTCGGCAAAAGCCAAGGTCAGTATGGAGAAATAGACCCCTTCGCTGCGGCGCAGCGCCACAAAGCCGATACAACCGGCCAGCAAGCCGCCGGCGATGGCCGCGATCAGCAGCGACGGCACCAGGGGCCAGCCGAGCTGCTGGGTGAATACCGCAGTGGCATAGGCCCCCGCCGCATAGAACATCGCCTGTCCGAAGCTCAATACGCCCGACGTGCCGAACAGCAGGTTGAACGACAAGCCGAAGACTGCATTGATCCAGACCATGCCGGCAATGAAGATCAGGCCCCGGTTGAGCAGGTGCGGCACCAGCAGGCCCACGGCCGCCAGCGCCAGCAGGATCAACAGGTCGCGGCGCAGGTGGGAGCCCACAAACAGACTGGCTTGCATGGTTTAGTGCCTCCGGCCCATGAGCCCTTGGGGGCGCAGCAGCAAAATCAGCGTCATGGCAATGAAGAACGGCAGGCCTGGCAGGCTGGGCAGCACCCATTGGCCGACAGCGTCAATCAGCCCCAGCAGGATGGAGCCCAAAAAGGCACCGCTGATGCTGCCCATGCCGCCAATGATGATCACGCCAAAGGCCTGGATCACAAAGCCGCTAGCCAATGAGGGGGACAGCGTCTGGTTGGCCAACAGCAGGCCGCCAGCCAGACCTGCCAGCGCAAAGCCGATGGCAACTGTGGCGGTGTACACCAGGCGCACATTCACGCCCAGCAACCGGGCCATCCACGGGTCGGCGGCAATCGCCTTGACCAGCCGCCCGGGGCGCGTGCGGTTCAGGAAGAACTCCATTGCCACAAACACCGCGATGCCGCAGGCAACAATGAAAGCAGACATCTTTGGAATGACTGCCTGGCCCGCAAGCCAGGCGCCGTCGAGCACCGTAGGCGGCATGACGCTGCGGTAGTTGAGCCCCCAGATGAGCTTGGTACCGCCCTCACACACGAGCAGCAGCGCGTAGGTGGCGATCAGCACATAGGCGTCGTCCACACCGCTGAGGCGGCGCAGGATGAGGCGATCGACTGCCAGGCCAAGCGCCGCCACAACAACACCTCCTACCAACGCACCGAACAGGTACATGGCCATGGATTCGCTACCGCCCAGAGACTGAGTCAGCGAGTACGCCGCATAGGCGCCAATCATGAAAAAGCCGCCGTGCGAGAAGTTCAGGATGTGCAAGGTCCCGAAGATCAGCGTGAGCCCGGCGGCGACTAGAAAAGTCGCCATGGCCCAGGTCAGGCTGTTGACCAACAGGGTCAGAACGTCAGCGAACACCATGGCATGTATCCGTTAGGCCGTGCGCAGCACGAGCTTCTTGCCGGGCGACGCGGGCAGCAGCACCGACTTGCCCTCGACCTTCTGGTATTGGGCCACGCGGTAGCCCTTGTCGGTGGCGGCTGGTTCGATGTAGACAAGCTCCACATCCTTGATAGCCTGGTTGTCCTCTGCGCGCAGCGTACGGGAGCCCGTGACGGTATCCCAGGTCAGGCCCTTGAGGTTGGCAATGACCGATTTTGTGTCTGTGGACTTGCCCTTCTCGATGGCCTTGGCCAGCGCATAAATGCTAGCGTGTGCTTCTGCGGCCCAGCCCAGTGGTTCGGGGTCCTTGGTCTTGGCCAGATAGTCGGCCACAAAGCGGTCGCTCATGGCGTTGCCCTTGTTGGCTTCGGCGTAGTAGTGCATGCCGGTCCAGTGAGGGGGCAATTGCTGCTTCATTCCCCGGGCGACCAGGAATTCATTGGCGGCATCGCACACGACCTTGTAGCGTTGCATCAGTCCAAATCCGCGGGCTTGCTGGAACATGGTGATCGCATCGCCTCCATAGGTCGCGTTGTACACGCCGTCTGCCTGTTGACGCAGGGCCTGGGTGATGGAGTTGCGATAGTCGGAGACGCCGTAGGGAAGCAGGATCGGGTCCAGGATCTCGGGCTTCTTGCCCGTGAGAGCCGGATAGAACTCCAGCAGTCCGTCCACGAAAATGCTCCACATCGTGCGTCCGTATTCGTGGTCCGGGATCAGTCCGGTCCAGCGAGTTATCTGCGGATACTTCTCCGCCATCAGGCGGGCCTGGGCGCGGCCTCGTGCATCCGGTGCGTCGCCTGGGCGGAACAGATTCGGTGAGTAGTTCTCGTGGTTCATCTTTTCCGTGCCTGCGCCGCAGGTCATGAACACGCCGTTCTCCTGTTGCATTACGGGAATCAGCGCCAGCACTACAGCGCTGGAGATTCCGCCGGTATGCAGATTGATGCCCGCACCCAGCAGCTCGCGCGCAGCGGCCAGTGCTGCGGCCGGATTGGCCTTGTCGTCACGGATTTCAAGGGCGACCTGCCGGCCCTGAATGCCCCCGGCCTTGTTGATCTGGTCAACTGCGATCTCAGCACCGTTCTTGACATACGAGCCGATGAATTCTTGGGGGCCGCTCAGCGGGGTGATGAGTCCGATCTTGAGTGGCCCCGCTTGCGCGTGCGCCAGGTTCAGCCCGGGAAGGGACAGTGTGGACGCGGCTGCGGCTGCGCCGTACTTCAGTATGTCTCTGCGATTCGCTGGGTTCATGGTTGTCTCCTGGGGTGTTTCTGCTGACAAGGGTTATTGGCCGGTGAACACTGGTTTGCGCTTCTCGGAGAACGCCTTGACGGCCTCTGCGTGGTCGGCAGTGCGGTTGGAGAGGCACTCGTACGCCACGCCGGCATCGAAGTAGCTGTGGAACAGCTGCTTGAGCGGCAAGTTGGTGGCAATCTTGGTCCAGCGGATAGCCTTGGTGGCGCCTTGCTCCAGCCGGGCCGCCAGCTGTGCGATAGCATCGTCCAGCGCATGCGGCGCAACGACTTCGGTGATCAGGCCGATGCGCTCGGCTTCTGCCGCGGTCATCAGCTCGCCGGTGAAGAGATACTTGCGGGCCTTGGCGTAACCCACCAGTTGAGGCCAGATGATCGCGCCGCCATCCCCGGCCACCAGCCCGACGCTGACGTGCGGATCGCCGATTTTTGCAGTGTCTGCTGCAATGACGATATCGCACAACAGGGCCAGGCTGGCTCCCAGGCCTGTGGCATGGCCGTTAAGCCTGCACAGCAGCGGCTTTTCCAGGTCCAGCTGGCTGAAGACGATGTCCTTGGCCTCTCGGGCCGTTTTTTCAAACTCTGCGGGGTCGTCCACGGAGCGCTGCATCCAATCAATGTCGCCTCCGGCACAAAATGCTGCGCCGTCGCCGGTCAGCACGACGATGTCGCTATCAGGGTCGCGCTGCGCGTCGGTGAACACCTGGGAGAGCTCATGATGTAGTCGAGCATTGACTGCATTGCGTTGCTGTGGTCGGCTCAGCGTCAGGGTGAGCACCCGCCCCTGGCGTTGGAAGCGGATGCATTGGTAGTCATCAAAGTCCATGCTTGCTCCGTGGAGTGAGTTCAAGGGTGAAGTGCTGTGCTGGCTTGTGTGAATGCTTGGAAGTGGTGTTCGGTAGAGCCGTACCACTGCTCGTTGACCCGGGAGCGCCGCAGGTAGTGGCTGATGGCGTATTCCTCGGTGATGCCGATACCGCCGTGCAGCTGCACCGCCTCTTGCGTGACCAGGCGTGCGCTGTCGCAGGCCACTGCCTTGGCGGCATGAACCTGTGCCGCACCGTCGGGGGCTGCACTGGACAGTTGACGCATGGCCTGACGTACGACGGATTCGCTCTCCGCCAAGCGGATGTACATGTCCACGGCGCGGTGCTGCAGCACCTGTTGTGAACCCAGTGTGGTGCCGAACTGTCTGCGCGTCTTGAGATATTCAAGTGTGAGTGTCATGGCTCCTTGCATGACCCCTACCGAATCGGCTGCGACCGCCAGGGTGGCCAGCAGTACGGCCTGTGCATGAGCCCTGGCGATTCCGCCGGAGGTGGATTCGCGCAGGAGGACCCCGCCGCATTGGCGCAGGGCGACAGACGCGGCCCCCCTGCCGTCTAGCAATGGCAAGGCCTGCACACCGAGTCCTGGGCTTCCTGCCGGTACGGCATACAAGCCCTGCCCATCCACGGGGACCAGCAGGGTTTGCGCAATGTCCGCGTCGGGTATCCACGGCCATTTAGCATTCAGGCCTCCTTGTGTGATGGTGGTTGCAGTGAGTGCAGGCGTGACCACTAGGCGCTGCTGTCCAGACACTGCATCAGCCAAGAGCCGGTCGCGGTCAGCGCTGGGCTCGCAGGCCGATAGCAACCGCGCTGGCACCACACCACTACTGATGAACGGCTCGGTCAACAGCGCCCGACCTGCTGCCTGGGATAGCAGCATGATCGAAGACGGCCTGAAACCCAGGCCACCGAGCGCCTCGTCGGCCGAAACAGCACACCAGCCCATGTGTCCGAGGTCACTCCATACACGCGCGTCAAAACGGCGTTGGGGGCCTTCCAGGTGCATGCGGGCGTCGAGCTTGTATCGGTCTTGCAAGTAGCGTTGCGCTGCATCGGCCAGTGCTGCGTCGGTTTCGTCGAGCCATTGCGTTGGTTTCATAGTCCCAGCTCTGCCTTGCTGATGATGTTGCGTTGGATTTCGTTGGAGCCTCCGTAAATCGTGGAGGCTCGGCCATGCAGATATTCGCGCACGGCGCCTGCGGTTTCAGGTGGGCCGAGGCGCGAGGTTGCCTGCTGCTCATGCACCAGTGCCGGGTCGTAGACGGTGGCGCTGGCTCCGAGCCAGTCCATGGAGGCCTCTGAAATCGCCTGCTGCAGCTCGGAGCCACGGATCTTCATGATCGAGGCCTCGACGCCTGCACTGTCCTGCGTGCTCATGTTGCGCGCGGTTTCCAGGCAAAAGGCGCGCAGCACGTGCAGCTGTAGCTGTAGCCTGTGCAGGCGGCGTTCGAACTCTGGCAGGTCCACGCCTTCACCGCCTGCTCGCTCGCGCACAAGGCGCTGCAGGTGCTGTAGCTGCCGCATGGACCGGCCTGTTTCTGCCGCAAGCACGCGCTCGTTGCCCAGCAGAAATTTGGCGTAGTGCCAGCCGCGACCCTCTTCACCTACCAGGTTTTCCATGGGAACTTCTACGTCGTCCAGAAACACCTCGTTGACATGGTGGCAGCCATCCATGGTGCGGATCGGCCGGATCGTGATGCCGGGAGTACGCATGTCGATCAGCAAAAAAGAGATGCCTTGCTGGGGTCGTTCTTCGTCGCTGGTGCGCACGAGGCAGAACATCCAGTCGGCCCATTGCACGTAGCTGGTCCAGATTTTTTGACCTGTTACCCGGTAGCCGTTGCCAGTGCGTACGGCCCGTGTTTTGAGTGAAGCGAGGTCTGAGCCGGCGCCGGGTTCCGAGTAACCCTGGGCCCACCACTCGGTGGAAGCAAGGATCGGCGGCAGGAACCTTTCCTTTTGTGCTGGCGAGCCAAATGTATAGATCACCGGGCCGACATAGTTGACCCCGAAAGGAATCAGCCAGGGCGCTCCGTTGAGCGTGCTCTCTTCTTCGAAGATGAAACGCTCCAGCGGGCTCCAGTCGCAACCTCCATATTGGCGCGGCCAGTGCCCGGCAGACCAGCCCCGGCGGTGCAGCGCATGCAGAAATTCCAGGTTGTCCTGTTTGTTCAGGAAGAGATTGCCATGTACCTTGTGTCTGAGACCTTGAGGCAGTTCATGCATGCAGAACGTCCGCACCGCCTGGCGAAACGCTCCTTCGGCATCCAGCCCTGCGTGCTGGGTGACGGGGGAGGGCAATGGGTTGGTGGAGTGCATGGAATGTCATTTAGATGAATTAAAATGAATTGTGAGTCATAATTCATTTTTGTCCAGTCCAATGCATGACATCGCGGGTAAACACTGAGATTTCTGCCCCAGTGGGGTTCCGCTAGACTGAATCGCTGCGATGCCCAACACGTCGCAGTGCAACACGAGAGGAAACGGATTGGCCCAATCACCGAAGTCCGCCAAGGGCACGGCAGACCTTTTGCCGAGCGAGAGCTGCGTGCCGTTGTCGCCCAAGCCGCGTCTGAATCGCGCCGAGAAGGCTGCGATGACCCGAGACAAGCTGCTGTCATCCGCTGCAGCGGTTGTGGGGGAGTACGGCTACCGTGAGGCATCGGTGCAGCGCATCACCTCTCACGCGGGCATCGCGCAGGGCACTTTCTATCTGTACTTTGAATCGCGGCAGCTGCTGTTCGATGAACTGCTCCCGTATTTTGGTCGGGTGCTTTTGGAGCATGTCCGCGCTCGCGCGCATGGAGTCAAGGGGTTTTTTGAAGTCGAGGAAATTGGGGTGCGTGCAGTGTTTGACTACCTGCAGGAACACCCTTGGTTCTGGCGGGTTCTCAACGAGGCCGAGGTCGAGGCGCCCAAGGCCTGGGCTGCCCATCACGCAGAGGTCTCCCAGCGATACGTAAAGTTTCTCCTACGCGCGGTGGAGCGAGGCGAAATCACAGGCTATTCCAAGGATGAACTAGGCACGCTCGCTTACATGCTGATTGCCGCCCGCGACTATTTGTACATCTATACGAAAAGCCCATTGCGTCCGGCAAGCGCTGGGAACGATGACGTGATTCGGACCTATATGCGATTCTTGCGCCACGGCCTCAAAGTACATAAGGCATGACCGGCGCGGTTCTTCGGAACGCCTTGGTAGGGATAGTGGTAAAAAATTGCCCGTGCCTGATGAACTGGCACGGGCAGCTCTACGGAGATGCCAAGCGAAAGGCTATTTCGCCAACGGCGGAATGCGCAGCTTCTGGCCGGGGTAGATCTTGTCGGGGTGGCTCAGCATGGGCTTGTTGGCCTCGAAGATCACGGGGTACTTGTTGGCGTCACCGTAGAACTTCTTGGCAATGGCGCTCAGCGTGTCGCCGCGCACCACGTCGTGGTACTGGGCTTCGGGCTCGGGGTTGGTCACCTCCATCAGGTTCTCGACGCTGGTCACGCTGGCCACGTTGCCGCAGCACAGGGTCACTTTTTCTTTGGCGGCCTGGGTGGGGGCGGTGCCCTTCACCGTGACCTTGCCCTCGGGGCCCTGAAAGGCCACCTGCACATTGCTGGCGCCCAGGTTTTGCGCTGCGATGTAGGTCTCGATGGCCTTGCTCGCCTTGGCGTTGAGTTCATCCTGCGTGGGGGCGGCGGCGGTGGCAGCCTGTGCGTCCTTGCCGCCAAACAGCTTTTCACCGGCTTCCTTGATGAAACTGAAAAGACCCATGTCGTACCTCCTGAGGTTGCAGAAAAAGGAAGAACCACTGTAGCGGCAATAGCTGGCAGTGGCGTGTCGGACAGCGGAGCGACACGATTTCTCACAATTTGTGGACGGGAAAGGGTGACGCGGCGGTGGGCTGTCGCCCTCGGGCAGGGGCGCATCGCAAAACTCGGGATAATCCGCCGCATGACTTTTCTGGCCATCGACGTCGGTAACACCCGTCTCAAATGGGCGTTGTACGACGCTCCCCGCCCCGGGGCTGCGCTCATTGCGCATGGCGCCGAGTTTCTGGACCATATCGACCGCCTGGCTGAGGGCAGCTGGGCCTCACTGCCCCACCCGGACCGCATGCTGGGCTGTGTGGTGGCGGGTGATGCCGTCAAGCGTCGCGTACAAGAGCAGATGGAAATCTGGGATGTCACTCCGTCGTGGGTGGTGTCGTCGGCGCAGGAGGCAGGGCTGAACAATGGCTACGACCACCCGTCCCGCCTGGGCTCGGACCGCTGGGTAGCCATGATCGGCGCACGCCACCATGTGCTGGCACGTGGCCCGGCGCGGCCATTGATCGTGGTAATGGTGGGCACGGCGGTGACGGTGGAGTGCATCGACACCGAGGGCCGTTTCATGGGTGGCCTCATCCTGCCTGGCCACGGCATCATGCTGCGGGCGCTCGAAACAGGCACTGCCGGTCTGCACGTACCCACAGGCGAGGTGCGCCCTTTTCCCACCAACACCAGCGATGCGCTGACCAGCGGTGGCACCTACGCCATTGCGGGGGCTGTGGAGCGCATGTACCAGCACCTGCTGCAGCACTGCGGTCAGGAGCCCGCCTGCATCATGACGGGCGGCGCGGGCTGGAAGATGGCGCCCAGCATGACGCGGCCCTTCGAGCTGGTGGACAACCTGATTTTTGATGGGTTGCTGGAGATCGCTTCGCAGCGGTTTGGGGGGTGAGGGCTTTTGAGCTCTGCATCACTAGCAGTGCGACACGGCAATCTACTGCAAACCTCTGTGAAAAACTGGCGCTGCGCAAGCCAGAGACACCGAGCAAGGGCCGTCCCGCAGCGAGGGTGTCGTCCCCCTTCCCGAATGGCGTAGCCAGTCGAGAGAAGGGGGAAGCGGCAAAGCCGCTCAGGGGGATGCCTTTTACTCTTCTTCCAGCTCCGTCCGCGCCATCTCCACATCCAGCCGCTCCATGGCGTCCATCGGCTCGGCGGCGGCGGCTTTTTCGTACAGCGCAGTAGCTTCCTTCATCTTCTTGTCGCCTTCCAGCATGACGAGCGCGTTGGCGTACTCGATCATCGCAATGGCGGAGCCTGGGTTGAGCTTGAGCGCTTCCTGGAACAGCTTGAGGCCTGTGTCCTTCTTGGCTCCGTAGGTCATGCCGCCAATCAGTGAGCCCACCTTGTCGATCACTTCGGCATGGAAGGCACCGAGCGCAATGCGCGCGTCGGCGTGTTTGGGCGACAAACCGATGGCCTTTTCGAGCGACTCTTTCACCTTGCCGCCCAGGCCCTGCGCCAGCGCCTTGGCCACGCTGATGCCCTGGCTGTAGCGGCCCAGTGCATAGGCATGCCAGTACCAGGCGTTGGCGTTGTCGGGCTCTGCCGCCGCCTGGGCCTGCGCCCGTTCGGCCACCTGCATGAACAGGTCCAGGCGCGTCTTTTCCTTGGGCTCCAGGTAGTTGGCGTAGATGGAGGTGGCCTTGTTGGCTGCAGTGATGCCCGCGCCACCAGCTGCCAGGCCTGCAGCCGCCGCTTTCTCAAAGTCACCGTTGTGGAACAGCGCCCAGGCTTCCAGCACGGCGGCGTCCTTGGGGCAGGGTTCGGCATCACCGCCATGCAGTCGGGCCCAATGCTTCTTGACGCTTGCAGCGTCGAACCGGTAGTCGCCTGCGTGGGGGAAGGGGGTCCATTTGGCCATGGTGTGTGTCTCCGGAGGTTCTTGTGGGGGGGCTGTGGTGGGCTGTCTCTGTATCAGCCAGACACTGGGGCGTAGGCGCCGACCAGCTCCAGCAGGTGGGCGCGCTGACCGCTTTCGAGGTACGGCATGAGCAGGTTCAGCACATGGTGGGCGCCCCGCAGCAGCGCGGACTGGGCGCTTTCGGGCTCCAGCGCGCGGCGCGGGTCGCGCACGTATTCAAAACTGAGCCAGTAGGTCAGCACCACGACCATGCTGGTGGCAGTGGCCTCCAGCTCGCGCGAGTCGATGTGCAGTGCGTCTGTACGCGCCATGCCGTCCAGCATGGCTCGCACTGCGCGGGTCTTGTTCTTGAGGATGGCCTGGAAGTGGGTTTCCAGACGCCGGTTCTTGGACAGCAGGTCGTTGAGGTCGCGGTACAAAAAGCGGTACTGCCAGATCAGCTCGAACAGCGAGTGCATGAAAAACCAGGCGTCCTCCACATTGCGTACACCGTCGGCGGCGGCCAGCAGCTCGGTGAGCGAGCTTTCGTAGCGATCAAACAGCGCGTTGATCAGCTCATCCTTGGCGGGGTAGTGGTAGTACAGGTTGCCGGGGCTGATGCGCAGCTCGGCCGAGATCAGGGTGGTGGAGACGTTGGGTTCGCCGAACCGGTTGAACAGGTCCAGCGTCACTTCCAGAATGCGTTCTGCGGTGCGGCGTGGCGCTTTCTTCACCATGTGTGCGGGCCCCTTCGCGTCGTTGTGTGTCGTTGTTGCGTTGTCTCTGATGGCTACTCTAACCCACGCAGTCATGCTGCAGTGCGACATGAGCTGAGGGTGCGCGTGCTGCATCCAGACTGCTTGTAGCGCACTTCAAGGGTTTCACCAAAAAAAGAAAAGCGGCCCAGGCACCGAGGTGCGTGGACCGCTTTGTGCGGGTGGGGTGCTTGCCGGCGGCAAGCCTCCGATCAGCTGGCCGAGGGCGTGCTGGTGGCTGCGTCGGCCGCGGCACGTGTTGCGGTCTTCTTAGCCGCTGCCTTCTTAGCGGGGGCTTTGGCTGCGGGCTTGGCGGCCGCCTTGGCAGGCGCGGCCTTCTTTGCAGCCGCCTTCTTGGCGGGGGCCTTGGCTGCGGGTTTGGCGGCTGTCTTGGTAGGTACGGCCTTGCTGCCCTTCGCAAGTGCGTCCACACGGGCGCTCAGGGCTTCCAGGTCGCGGGCAGAGGGGACGCCCAGCTTGGATAGCGCCTTGGCCACACGGTCTTCAAAGATGTTTTCGAGCTTGTCCCACTGGCCCTGGGCCTTGGAACCGATGTCGCTGGCCATGGTGGTTACGCGGCTGGTGGCTTCGGTGATCTTTTCTTCGGCCACGGCCTGGGTCTTGCGCTGGATAGTCAGGCCTTCCTTGACCAAGGCTTCAAACACCTTGCCGCCTTCTTCCTGCGCCTTGGAGAAGGCGCCCAGGCCGGCCAGCCAGATCTGCTGTGCGGAGTCCTTGACGGTGCTGGACAGTTGGGCGTTGCTCTTCTTCTTGTCAGCGCTGAGTTTCTGCAGTTTCTTGACCATAAGGCCTCCGTGGTGCGGTTGGTTGGGGTTGCCGGGGCGATTTTGCCTTCGGCGCATGGCCGCACTGTACGCCGCGCGGCGCGCAAGGTGTAGGCGTGTGCTCCTAAAAATGTAGAGCGTGCCATCTAGCCCGCCCGGCAGCCGGGCGCCTAGCATCGGCGCGGGTTTCTGCTGAATCGGTGCGCGCAGGCCTTGGGCAAGAATGAAGCTATCTCAGAGGAGTTATCCATGCAGTATTTCGTGACGGGGGCAACGGGGTTCATTGGCAAGCGGCTGGTCAAGAAGCTGCTGGAGCGCAAGGGGGCGGTGGTCCACTTCCTGATCCGCAAGGAGAGTGCAGACAAGGTGGCCGACCTGCGCAGCTTCTGGGGCGTGGGCCCTGCACGTGCCGTCCCCGTGTTTGGCGACCTCACGGCCAAGAAGCTGGGCGTGGCGGCCGACGACGTGAAGAAGCTCAAGGGCCAGATAGATCATTTCTACCACCTGGCGGCCGTCTATGACCTGGGTGCCGATGAAGAGACCCAGGTGGCAGTGAACATCGAAGGTACGCGAAACACGGTGGACCTGGCCAAGGCCATCGATGCCGGGCACTTCCACCATGTCTCGTCGATTGCAGCCGCAGGCCTGTACGAAGGCGTGTTCCGCGAAGACATGTTCGACGAGGCCGAGGGCCTGGACCACCCGTACTTCCAGACCAAACACGAGAGCGAAAAAATCGTGCGCCACGATTGCAAGGTGCCTTGGACGGTTTACCGCCCGGCCATGGTGGTGGGCGACAGCCAGACCGGCGAAATGGACAAGATCGACGGCCCCTACTACTTTTTCAAGCTCATCCAGCGCTTGCGCCAGCTGCTGCCACCCTGGATGCCCACGGTGGGCCTCGAGGGCGGGCGCGTGAATATCGTGCCTGTGGACTTCGTGGTCAACGCTCTCAACGTTATCAGCCACCGGAAGGACATCACCAAAAAGTGCTACCACCTGGTGGACCCGGTGGGCTACCGCGTGGGCGACGTGCTCGACATCTTCAGCCGCGCCGCACACGCACCGCGCATGAACCTGTTCGTCAATGCCGCGCTGCTGGGCTTCATTCCCAAGGGCATCAAGAAAAGCTTGATGGCGCTGGCGCCCGTGCGCCGCGTGCGCAACGCCGTCATGAAGGACCTGGGCCTGCCCGAGGACATGCTCACCTTTGTGAACTATCCCACGCGCTTTGACTGCCGCGAGACCCTGGCGGCGCTCAAGGGCTCGGGCGTGTCGTGCCCCAACCTCAAAGACTATGCTTGGCGTCTGTGGGACTATTGGGAGCGCCACCTGGACCCTGAGCTGTTCATTGACCGTACGCTCAAGGGTACGGTGGCGGGCAAGGTGGTGCTGATTACCGGTGGGTCGTCAGGCATCGGGTTGGCGGCCGCGCACAAGTTTGCTGAGGCAGGTGCCATCACCATCATCTGTGGGCGCGATCAAGACAAGCTGGACGAGGCCTGCGCAGAAGCCAAGGCCAAGGGCTATAGCTTCATTGCCTATTCGGCGGACATTGCCGACATGGCTGACTGTGACCGCTTTGTGCAGTTGCTTATCGACAACCACGGAGGCGTGGATTTCCTCATCAACAACGCAGGCCGCTCCATTCGTCGTGCCATCGAGTCGAGCTACGACCGCTTTCATGACTACGAGCGCACCATGCAGCTCAACTACTTCGGCTGCCTGCGTGTGACCATGGGCTTCCTGCCCGGCATGGCCGCCAAGCGCAAGGGCCATGTGGTGAACATCAGCTCCATCGGCGTGCTGACCAACGCGCCGCGCTTCTCGGCCTATGTGGCCAGCAAGGCGGCCCTGGACGCCTGGACGCGCTGCGCGTCCAGCGAATTCGCGGACCAGGGCATCACCTTCACCACCATCAACATGCCGCTGGTGCGCACGCCCATGATCGCGCCTACCAAAATCTACAACAACGTGCCCACCCTGAGCCCCGAAGAGGCGGCCGACATGATCGCGCAGGCCTGCATCTTCAAGCCGGTGCGCATCGCTACGCGCCTGGGGATCACCGGGCAGATCCTGCACGCGCTGGTGCCGCGTGTGGCGCAGATCACGATGAACACAAGCTTCCGCATGTTCCCGGATTCCACGGCCGCGAAGGGTACCAAGGATGCCAAGCCGCAGCTGTCGGCCGAGGCGGTGGCGCTGCAGCAGATGATGCGTGGCATTCATTTTTGAGGCTGCGTCGCCTTGCCCGAATGTGCTCGCGTTGAACTCTGTTACCCGGTGATCAGGCGGGCGGGGATAATCACAGGCTTTGCCGAGCTGGCATTTCACACAGCCTCCCTATGATTCTGGTTACTGGCGGCGCGGGTTTTATCGGCGCCAACTTCGTTCTTGACTGGCTTGCCGCCTCCGGCGAGCCCGTGGTCAACCTCGACAAGCTCACCTACGCGGGTAACTTGCACAACCTGGACGGCATCCAGGGCGACCCCCGTCACATCTTCGTGCAGGGCGACATCGGCGACTTCGCCCTGCTGGCCCGCCTGTTGGCTGAGCACAAGCCCCGCGCCGTGGTCAACTTTGCGGCCGAGTCGCATGTGGACCGCTCCATTCATGGGCCCGAGGACTTCATCCAGACCAACATCGTGGGCTCGTTCCGCCTGCTCGAAGCCGTGCGCGCCTACTGGGGCGCGCTGCCCGAGGGCGAGCGCGCGGCCTTCCGCTTCCTGCACGTCTCCACCGACGAGGTGTACGGCTCGCTCGCGCCCAACGACCCTGCCTTCGCCGAGACGCGGGGCTTCGAGCCCAACAGCCCCTACAGCGCCAGCAAGGCCGCCAGCGACCACCTGGTGCGCGCCTGGCACCACACCTACGGCCTGCCGGTGCTCACCACCAACTGCAGCAACAACTACGGGCCCTACCACTTCCCCGAGAAGCTGATCCCGCTGATGATCGTGAACGCCCTGGCGGGCAAGAACCTGCCGGTGTATGGCGACGGCATGCAGGTGCGCGACTGGCTGTACGTGAAGGACCACTGCAGCGCCATCCGCCGCGTGCTCGAAGCCGGTGCCCCCGGCGAGACCTACAACGTGGGCGGCTGGAACGAGAAGCCCAACATCGAGATCGTGAACATGGTGTGCGGCCTGCTCGACGAGCTGCGCCCCCGCGCCGACGGTCAGAGCTACCGCACCCAGATCACCTATGTGAAGGACCGCCCCGGCCACGACCGCCGCTATGCGATCGATGCGCGCAAGATCGAGCGCGAGCTGGGCTGGAAGCCCGCGGAAACCTTCGACACCGGCATCCGCAAGACCGTGCAGTGGTATCTGGAGCATGCCGACTGGGTGGCCAGCGTGCAGACGGGCGCGTACCGCGGCTGGGTGGAGACCCAGTACGAGCAGCAGCCTGCCTCTGCGACGGACGCCCGCGCATGAACATCCTGCTGTTTGGCAAAGGCGGCCAGGTCGGTTGGGAGCTGCAGCGCAGCCTGTCGGTGCTGGGAACGGTCACGGCGCTCGACTTCGACAGCACCGAGCACTGTGGCGACTTCGCGAACCCCGCCGGTGTGGCCGAGACGGTGCGTGCATTGCGTCCTGACGTCATCGTCAATGCCGCGGCCCACACCGCCGTGGACAAGGCCGAGGGCGAGGCCGAGCTGGCCCGCACCCTGAATGCCATCACTCCCGGCGCCATCGCGGTGGAAGCCGCGAAGCTCGGCGCATGGCTCGTGCACTACAGCACCGACTACGTCTTCGGCGGAAGCGGCACCCGCCCCTGGGTCGAGACCGACACGCCCGCTCCCTTGAGTGTGTACGGTCGCACCAAGCTTGAAGGCGAGCAGCTCATCGCTGAGGCTTGCGCGAAGCACCTGATCTTGCGCACCAGCTGGGTCTACGCGGCGCGTGGCGGCAACTTCGCCAAGACCATGCTGCGCCTGGCGCAGGAGCGTGAGCGCTTGACCGTGATCGACGACCAGTGGGGCGCACCCACGGGGGCCGATCTGCTGGCCGACGTGACGGCGCATGCGCTGCGCCACCTGCAGCAGCGTCCGCAGGACGCGGGCCTGTACCACTGCGTTGCAGCCGGTGCAACGAACTGGAACGAGTACGCGAAATTCGTGATTGCGCAGGCACAGATTGCGCAACCTGCTATCAAAATAAAAGCAAATGAGGTTGCGCCCGTTCCGACGAGCGCGTTCCCCACTCCCGCTGTGCGTCCGCACAACTCGCGCCTTGATACCGACAAGCTGCGGGCCACCTTCGGCTTGAAGATGCCGCACTGGCAAGCGGGCGTGGCGCGCATGCTGGCTGAAATTCTCTGATCGGCACCTTCACATGACGCAACGCAAAGGCATCATCCTTGCCGGAGGCTCCGGGACCCGGCTGCATCCGGCCACCCTGGCCATCAGCAAGCAACTGCTGCCGGTGTACGACAAGCCCATGATCTACTACCCGCTGAGCACCCTGATGCTCGCGGGCATCCGTGACATCTTGGTCATCAGCACGCCGCAGGACACACCGCGGTTCGAGCAGCTGCTGGGCGACGGCAGCCAATGGGGCCTTAACCTGCAATATGCCGTGCAACCCAGTCCGGATGGCCTGGCGCAGGCTTTTATCATCGGAGAGTCCTTCCTGGCCGGTGCGCCCAGTGCGCTGGTGCTGGGCGACAACATCTTCTACGGCCACGACTTCCACGAACTGCTGGGCAACGCACAACAGCGGACGGTGGGCGCCAGCGTTTTTGCCTACCATGTGCAGGATCCGGAGCGATACGGCGTGGCCGAGTTCGACGTTCACGGCAAAGTGCTTTCGCTGGAGGAAAAGCCGATGCAACCGAGGAGCAGCTACGCAGTCACAGGCCTGTATTTCTACGACGAGCAGGTAGTTGATATGGCCAAAAATCTTGTGCCGTCACCCCGTGGTGAGCTTGAGATCACCGACTTGAATCGCTTGTATCTGGAGCTGGGGCAGTTAAACGTGGAGATCATGGGGCGGGGCTATGCGTGGCTTGATACGGGAACGCACGACAGCTTGCTCGAGGCGGGCCAGTTCATCGCCACGCTCGAGCGCCGCCAAGGTCTGAAGATCGCCTGCCCCGAGGAAATCGCGTGGCGTCAGCGCTGGATCGACGCGACCCAGCTCGAGCGCCTTGCAATTCCCCTCAGCAAGAACGGCTACGGCCAGTACCTGCTGCGCATGGCCCAAGAAAAAATCTACTGAGAACCCGAATGCAAGCCACTCGCCTCGCCGTTCCCGATGTCGTCCTGATCGAGCCCAAGGTGTTCGGCGATGCGCGCGGGTTTTTCTACGAAAGCTTCAACCAGCGCGACTTCAACGCTGCCACCGGCACCGACTATTCGTTCGTGCAGGACAACCACAGTCGCAGCAGCCAAGGTGTGCTGCGCGGCCTGCATTACCAGATAAAGCAGCCCCAGGGCAAGCTCGTCCGCGTGGTGCAGGGAGCCGTGTTTGACGTGGCGGTGGACATCCGCAAAAGCTCGCCCACCTTTGGCCAATGGGTGGGAGCGGAACTGAGTGCCGACAACCACCGCCAGCTCTGGGTGCCGCCGGGTTTTGCGCACGGTTTCGTGGTGCTCAGCAAAACAGCCGAGTTTTTGTACAAGACCACCGATTACTACGCGCCGGAGCATGAGCGCTGTATCGCCTGGAACGACGCCGATCTGCGCATCGATTGGCACTGGGGCGGCCGCCCCGTCCTGTCCGACAAAGATGCGCGCGGTCTTGCGCTTGTGCACGCCCAATTGTTTGCCTGAAACTCTCCCCCTACCTCTTATGCATCCTCCCGATCCCATTCCTTTGTTCTCAGCCGCTGCAGTCAACACAGGCATGGATCTGGCCACCGCCGTTCAGCAAGTGCTTGACAGTCACTGGTACGTACTAGGCCAGCAGGTGCAGGGCTTTGAGTCAGAGTTTGCGCGCTATATCGGGACAGAACACTGCGTGTCTGTCGCCAACGGAACCGATGCTCTGGAACTTGCATTGCGGGCCGTGGGCGTGGTCCCCGGGGACAAGGTCGTGACTGTCGCCAACGCGGGGTTTTACGGCAGCACCGCGATCCGCGCCATTGGTGCCGTTCCCTTGTATGCCGATGTCGACGAGACCACGCTCACGCTTTCTCCCATGGCGTTGGAGCAGGCCCTGGCCAGCCAGCCAGCGGCCGTCATCGTCACCCATCTGTACGGACAGATGGCCGACATGCCGGCGCTGTCGGCGTTGTGTGAGCGCGCGGGTGTGCCGCTTATAGAAGACTGTGCTCAGGGGCACGGCGCCTCGTTGGCAGGGCGCAAGGCGGGGAGTTGGGGGCAGTTGGGCTGCTTCAGTTTCTATCCCACCAAAAATCTTGGGGCATTGGGAGACGGCGGCGCCATCACGACGGGCGATGCGGCCTTGGCAGCCGGGCTGCGCACCTTGCGCCAGTACGGCTGGTCGCATAAATACACAGTCGCCGTGCCAGGTGGGCGCAACAGCCGGCTTGACGAAATACAGGCGGCCATCTTGCGTGTCAAGTTGCCTTTGCTGGACTCACAGAATGCCCAGCGCCGTCAGATTGCCGCGCACTACAATCGGGCGCTCGCTGCGTTGCCCTTGCAGTGCCCACCCTCGGTGAATTGCGATAACGCGGCCCATCTCTATGTGCTGCGCTCTCCGGTGCGCGACGCGCTGCGTGCTTTCTTGCAAGCTCATGGCATTGCGACCGATGTGCATTACCCCGTTGCTGATCACCTGCAGCCCGCCTACTCGCATGCCCATCTGGTGGGTGCGCTGGAGGTCACGCAGGCCGCCTGCGCGGAGGTGGTTTCCTTGCCATGTTACCCCGGGATGTCACAAGCCGATGTGGACCGCGTCATTGGTGTTGTGCAGGCGTTTTTTATGCAGGACAAAGGCCCAGCGTGCTGAGTCTCGTTGTCCCTGTGTACCGTAACGAAGAGTCTCTGCCTGATTTGCTCGCCGCGGTGCAAGGCCTGAGCGAGCAGCTTAGCGGAGCCATGGAAACCATTTTCGTGGTAGATGGTAGCCCTGACAGGTCGTACGAAATTCTACGAGAGCGCTTGGCACAGTGTGCGTTCCGCTCGCGCCTGGTTTTGCTCACACGCAATTTTGGCTCCTTTGCGGCCATCCGCGCGGGGCTCGAAATTGCTGATGGGCCGTATTTCGCGGTGATGGCCGCTGATCTGCAAGAGCCCCCCGAACTGGTGCTGCAAATGTATGGCATCCTCGCGCAAGATCAGGCAGACATTGTGGTGGCCGTGCGCGAGGCGCGCATGGAGCCGTTGCTCAAGCGCTTGCCTGCGCAAATTTTCTGGGGCTTGTACCGCCGCTACGTCGTTCCTGACGTGCCACCCGGCGGTGTGGATGTGTTTGCCTGTAATCGCGTTTTTCGCGATACGCTCATGCAGCTGGAAGAACGCCACAGCTCGCTGATCGCGCAAATTTTTTGGCTGGGTTTCAGGCGCCGGCAAGTGCCCTACGTGCGCCAGCCGCGCCAACATGGCAAATCGGCCTGGACACTGCGTAAGAAAATCAACTACCTCATGGACAGCGTTTTTGCCTTTACCGACTTGCCCATACGCCTGCTGGTTCGGGGCGGCGCCATGGGGGCAGCGGCTGCCGCAATAGTGGGGCTGATCGTTGCGGTGGCGCGGGCTATAGGTGCAATCACGGTGCCAGGCTATGCCATGACCATGTTGATGATTGTGTTCTTTGGCGCGCTCAATCTGCTGAGTTTGGGCATCGTCGGGTCTTATGCTTGGCGAGCCTATGAAAACACCAAGGCCCGTCCGCTGGCCATCCGCTTGCGCGTCGAAACCTTCAACTCCCTTGAATCCCGCGTATCTTCCCATGGCTGACGCATTTGTTCATCCTCAGGCTCTGTGCGAGAGCCCTCATCTGGGCGCAGGAACGCGTGTCTGGGCCTTTGCGCATCTATTGCCCGGCGCGCGCGTTGGCGCTGACTGCAATATCTGCGACCACGTGTTTATCGAAAACGATGTCGTTTTGGGTGACCGCGTCACCATCAAATGTGGCGTGCAGTTGTGGGATGGCGTACGTCTGGAAAACGACGTGTTTGTCGGCCCCAATGCCACTTTCACGAATGATATTTTTCCGCGCAGCAAACAGTATCCGCAGGCGTTCGCGCATACCCATGTGCGTCGCGGAGCGTCTATCGGCGCCAACGCCACTATCCTGCCGGGCGTGACTATTGGCGCGAGCGCCATGGTGGGGGCTGGGGCCGTCGTAACCCACGACGTGCCCCCCAATGCCGTGGTGGTTGGCAATCCAGCGAAGATCGTCGGCTATGTGGATCCAGCTTCACATGCCGCCGGCGAACAGGCCGATAGTTCTGCTGCGACCATGCCTGCTATCGGCGTACGCTCAACCCGGGTGCGCGGCGTGACTTTGCACATTCTCCGCCAGGTGGTGGATATGCGCGGCAGCCTGTCGGTAGCGGAGCTGGGGCAGGATGTGCCCTTTGAGGCGCGCCGCTACTTCTTGGTATTTGACGTGCCCAGCATCGAAATCCGCGGAGAGCATGCGCATTTGCAATGTGCCCAGTTTCTGGTTGCGGTGAAAGGCAGCGTACATGTGGTGGCCGACGATGGTCGTTGCCGCGAGGAGTTCGTGCTTAGCCACCCGTCACAGGGGCTGTTGTTGCCGCCCATGACCTGGGGCATCCAATACCGCTATTCGTCTGATGCCGTGCTTCTCGTATTGGCTTCCGAGCGTTATGACGCGGCCGACTATGTACGGGACTACGACGCATTCTTGGCACTCGTCCATTCGCAACCTTTTGGGTCGTGAGCTGCTTTTTTATTATTCAATAATGCCGAGCAGCCTACTGCGTTTCCTCGCATCTGGCGCAGCCAATACGCTGGTATCGTATGTCTTATATTTATTGTTGCTGCGCTTTATGCCTTACCAGTGGGCTTATAGCCTAGCGTATGCCGCAGGCATTGTATTGGCTTACGTACTTTATCGATACTACGTATTCAAGGCCAGCGGCGGAAAACTTGGGCCCATGATGGTGGTGATGATTTATTTTCTTCAGTACTGCCTTGGTCTTGGGCTGGTATTGATATGGGGGCAGTGGCTTGGGCTCCCAGTAGTTTTTGCCCCTGTATTTGCTATTTTCTTGTCTATTCCTGTTACTTACGTGCTCAGTCGAAGAGTTTTTCGACATAGGGAAAAAAAATGATGGCGGCGTGGTTTGCAGGCAGGCTTTAAGCGATTAATAGATTTTAATATTTTCTACACGAATATAAGGTTGTCGCCATTTCATAAATGGTATCTCTATAAGTCGATAGCTGGCGCCGGCAATTGGCAGCATCAATCCAAAGCAGACCAGTGCCCATGCAAGTGCCGTGTAGAAGTTTGAAATATCCATGATTTTTTCATGAATAAAACGTGCGGCAGAGAAAACAAAGAACATGTGCAGTAAGTAGATGGAATATGAGTACTCGCCTACTTTTGCCAACATGCTGGATGCAAAGCCGGTCGAGTGCTTGAATGAGGTGTCGTACCAGCTAATGAAGAGCGCAAAGAACAGGCCTTCAATGGTGCCCATGACGACCCAGATGGGGTTGGTAGATGGGTAGCTCGGGGAGCGCATAAAACCGCCAAGTGCGTCGAATTTCCAGTAGAACGCAAAAAACAGAGCAGAAGTCATCGCCATGGAAAAATGGCGGCCTCTCATGCTGTTGCCAAAGCGGTATGCCAGCATGCCAAGCAGAAATTGATCGATTCTTCCAACGATGGTGAAATAGGCAAGATTTTGCACCTCACCACGATTCTCATAAATGAGCCATCGAAGTGCTACGGCTGCGACCAAGATGCCACCCATCGCAGTTTTTGATTTACTCAGCAAGATAAGCAGCAAGGGCAATATTAGGTAAAAATGGAACTCCACAGTGATGGACCAACCACCATTTGGCAGTGATGGGGCGATCAGTCCTTCCGCGATGGAGAGAAGATAGTTTTTTATTTCATCTGAACTAGTGCCGGTGTAGGCAATGACAAAAAAACGAATGAAAATCACGAAAAGCAGCAATGGAAGCAGTCGAAGGCCTCTATTCCATAAGAATTTTTTGTAATCTATCTTCTTGTTGCTCAGGAGTTTTGAGAATAAATAGCCGCTCAAGACCATGAATAAGGCAACGCCTGTGTGTCCTTCGTCCAGCAAGGCCAGTGGAAATATGACCGGGGCCTGACTGAATGGAACGGGGTAGCCATTGACCGAGTGAAGAAAATGCCAAGTGAAGACGATGAAGGCCGCCAGCGCACGGACATGATCTAGGGCAATATAGTGGGCTCCAGACGTTGATTTCATGTGATGTTTTTGAGATGTGCTCTTAATTTACTCGTTGCGATCAATGATCTTCTTCACGGATTTGTACAGTTCATCTGATCCAAACCGACCATTGCCCGGGTCCAGAGAGAAGATATTGTTGTTACGTGCCACAAGGGCCCCTTGCCAGCGCGGCTCCAGAAAAAAAGACAAAAACTCCGCTCCCTGCGCGGCATGCCGGTCCAGCATGCGCTGCACGGCAGGGGCGTCCATGGCCTTGAGAGGGTGGAATTCCGTCACACCATAGCCGCGGTGCGCAGTGTTGGCATACCACTGCGAGAAGGTAGTGCCATAGGTGGCATCGCCATACAGGCTCACGCCCAGCCGGATGTCTCCCATGGGTTGCAGCGATGCCTGGATGGCGTACTTATTGGCATCCCAGCTGGGGTTGGTGAACGGAATGATCTGGTGCGTGTAATGCGGGGTGCCGGCCAGACACGACTGGTGCACCACGCCATCAAAGAATTTCAGGTAGTCCGCGACCTGCTTTTGTCGGAAGGCATGCCACAGTGGCACGAGCGGGTTGTAGTAATAGGCCGACTGCTCGGCGGGCATGTCGATGTGGGCCTGCAGTACGCCATCGGCCGGCGCGCTGGCGGGCAGGGGCTTTTGCGGCAACGCTTGGGGAGCGCTCTGCTGCCGGTCCATCAGTGCGATGTGGCGCGTGCCCAGGGGCGTCAGGCGGCCGGGTTTTTGCTCCAGAAACATATCGATGCGGTGCAGGCCGGTGGGCAGGCCCCGGAAGTCCATGTCCAGCCGCCAGCCAGTGTTGGCGTCACCAAACTCGGGCTTGGCCGCCAGCACGTCCTGCCGTCCCTGATTGACGGGGGTTTTACCCACGAAAACACCATTGCGGTAGACATGCACCCATGCAGGGGCGGCACCCTCGGACTGCTCAATATAGGCCCAGCCGGCAATGGGCAGGCTGCCTTGTGCAAAAGAATCGATATGCTCGGTAAAGCGCTGCAAGGGCTCGCTGCGGATATCACGCGATGGTGGCTGTACTTCACCGAACGAGGCATAGTTCGCGCCTAGCACGCGGTTGAGTTGCTCGATGCGTGGGAACTCCTGCCGCAAGAACTGCCGAAACCCCGCCACCGATTGCGTGCTGTAGTCGGTCACGCGGTAGGGCCTGTTGAATCCCATGCCGGCCTCGAAGTCGGGAAACAGGTGGTGCAACTCGCCCAGCAGCGTCACACCCTTGATCTTTGCAATGTCCTGCGCGGGCAGGCGGCACATTTCCTCCAGCAAGGCTTCCGTTGCCTGCACGCGGCGAGCGGTCAGCGCGGTCTGCGTGCTGGCGAAGGACCAGTTGTTAATAGCCGAGTTGTAGTAGCGGCCTTGGGCCAGTGGGCCGTCGCGCGTCTGGGCCAGGTTGGCCGGGTCCAGGGCCAGCGCTTTTTCCAGCGGCGCATCGGTGGCGAAATGCGTGGAGAACAAATATAGGATCAGGGGCCGGTCGGTGTCGCGCACGGTGCGCACCAGCCGCCCAACGGTGTCTTTGTCAATGATCCAGCCCTCGGGGCTTTGGCGAAACAGCTGCAGCAAGGGCACAGGCAAGGTGTAGCCTAGAGGGTAGGGGCCTGGGGTGCTGTCTCCGTTTCCTCGGGGCTGCAGCGCCGAAAGGGTGGACTCCACCAGTGCCGCCGCTGATCCATTAGGGCCCGTGCAGGTGGCCAGCATGTCGGGCGTGTCTGGCGTGGCCGCGCTGTCTTGCGCGAGAACGCAGGAGTCGATTACGCCAATCATCGGCGCCAGCAGCATGGGGCCCTGCCTGGGCGCTCTTTCGGGCGTATGACGGGACAGCAGCACGCACCCGGCCGCACCTGCGGCCAGCACCCCACAGGCAGCAATGGAGATGGCCAGGGTGGTTGTGCGGTGGGTGGGGCGATGATTCATGGCGAATGCGGCGGCAGGGGTCGTCTGGGAGGTGGTGCGCAGGGGTCAATGAATGTAAGGCAAAGCACCAAACCGATCGACCCAGGGGCGAAAAAATATAAGGAAAATGAGGCCCTGGCGCTTATAGGGTCAGTGCAAGCAGCTATAAAAATAGAAGTAACTGCGTTTAGCGTCGTAGGGTTGTGTGCCGCGCCGCCGGGAGGTTTACATCGCCCCGTTACACTCACGCCCATTCTCCGCAGACCGCTGCTGCGCCGTATCCAGACCATTCATGACGACAAACACAATTTCGGCCCTTGCCGAACCGTTGGGCGATGACGCCGTGCAGCCCCCGCGCATTGGCGAACTGCTGGTGCAGGCCGGAAAGCTCAGCGCGCGCGACCTGGATCGCGCGCTCTCCGCGCAGCAAGAAATGGGCGGTATGCTCGGGCGTGTGCTGGTGAGCCTGGGTCTGGTGTCCGACAGCGACGTGGCGCTGGCTCTGTCCATCCAACTCGGCATCCCCCTTGTGCCGGCTGATGGCTTTCCCGACCTCATGCCAGAAGTTGAAGGCCTGCTGCCTGAGTTCTTGCAAGCCAACGCCATCTACCCGCTGCGCCTGGAAGGCGGCGAGCTGCACGTGGCCATGGCCGTGCCGCAGGATGCCTTCGTGGTCAAGGCTCTGCATCTGTCCACTGGCTGCACCATCCGACCGCACTTGGCGCTTGAAGGCGACATTGAAAAGGCACTGGCCGAACCGGTCGAAGAGGCCGATGACGCCGATGATGGTTTTGGAGACGGCTCTGACGGCGGAGACTTTGTTGAGCATTTGAAAGACCTGGCCAGCGAGGCGCCCGTCATCCGCTTGGTCAACACCATCATCGGTCGCGTGATCGACCTGCGTGCTTCTGACATCCATCTGGAGCCGTTCGACGACGGCCTGCACGTGCGCTATCGCGTCGACGGGGTGATCCACCCCGGCGAACTGGTGCCGCCGCGCCTGTCTGCCGCCGTCAACTCGCGCGTCAAGCTGCTGGCGCACCTGGATATCGCCGAGCGCCGCCTGCCGCAAGACGGCCGCATCAAGACCCGCGTCAAGGGGCGTGAGCTGGATCTGCGCGTTTCTACTGTTCCCACCGTGCACGGCGAAAGCGTGGTCATGCGCGTGCTTGACCGCGCCAGCGTGCGCCTCGAACTCGAAAAGATGGGCTTTGAAAAGGACACGCTGAGCCGATTCAACACCCTGCTGGCGCGCCCGCACGGCATCTTGCTGGTCACCGGCCCCACCGGCTCAGGCAAGACCACCACGCTGTACGCCGCACTGGCCAAGATCGA